>JAISJT010000056.1 GCA_031261395.1 Eubacteriales Family XIII. Incertae Sedis bacterium | reverse complement strand
ACATTGTCGGAACTGCCGACATTCAGCTGGCTGCCTACCACGACTGCCTCTACGGAAGTGATGCCGCCGGGCAATGCCGAAGTGTCAAAATCATTCTTTGTCAGCGCCGTGCCGTCATATTTCTTCGTGTCGGATTTCGCCGTGATGGTGATCGCATCTGTCGTGTTGATGCTTACCGTCAGCGTACCGTCGACAAGCGCAGCGGCGTTAAAGAACGAAGTGACATCCGTGTCTCCCCTAAGGAGTTTATACGAGGTAATTTCATTTTTCGAGCTGCCGACGTCCGTCTGGCTGCCCGTCACCGTCGCTTCCACCTTGGTAACCCCGGCAGGCAACACCGAATTCGTAAAGCTGTTCCTGACAAGCGCCGTGCCGTCATAAGCCTTCGAGGCTGAGCCAGCCGTGATCGTGATCCCATCCGTAGTATTGGCAGTTACGGTCAGCGTGCCGTCGGCCAGCGTCACCTTGGTAAAGTATGCCGTGACGTCTGTGCCGCCGTTATAAAGCTTGTATGATTTGACCTTATTCTCACCGACGCCAACGTCCGTCTGGCTGCCTTCGACGACCGCCGTTACGGAAGTGACCCCGGCAGGCAGCGCCGAATTCGCAAAGCTGTTCTTGACGAGCGGCGTGCCGTCATAAGTCTTTGTATCAGAGTCCGCCGTGATGGTGATCCCGTCTGTATCATTGGCGGTTACAGTCAAGGCGCCATCGACCTTTTTCACCTTGGTAAAGAAGGCCGTGACTTCCGTGGTGCCGTTATAGAGTTTGTAGGTAGTGACTGCGTTTGCCGAGCTGCCGACATTCGTCTGGCTGCCTATGGCCGTCGCTTCTACCCTGGTGACGCCGGCAGGCAGCGCCGAAGTCGTAAAGCTGTTCTTGACGAGCGCTGTGCCGTCATAGGTCTTTGTATCAGAATCCGCCGTGATGGTGATCTCGTCTGTGGTGTTGGCGGTCACCGTCAGCGTACCGTTTGCCGTGGTGATGGCATAGGCATCCGTGACGTCATTGCCGTCTCCATCCTTGACCACGACCGCGCCCACGACATTCGCCGCGCTGCCCACCTCGGTTTGCGATCCGCTTATCACGGCTTCGACATGGTGACCGCTCAGCAGGTGCGCCCCGCCGAGAATGAATTCGTTATTAGACAAAGGTGAGCCATCGTACGGCTTGGAATCGTTGACCGCCGTTACCGTGATCGCCGGTTTGGAAGTCCAGTGCGCATACAAGGTATGATTGGCGGCCTGTGTCACGATCGTATCCGCAGTGACCTGGCTGCCGCCTGTTCTTTCCGTGAACCAACCACCGAACATATATCCGTCGCGCGTCGTAGTCGCCAGCGCTCCGTAAGGATCATTGACAATCACGGACTTCGTATCCGGCGCCGGGTCAGTCGCATCGTTTGCATTTTTATCGAATGTTACTGTATATACCGGTTCTATTCTAAAAGTTGTCCTTGCCGGGTAAGGGATCTCCGGCTGCGCCTTCGCTTCCGCCATATACTGTTGACCCATCGTCAGCGCCGTGATGGGGAAAGTGAAGGTTCCGCCCGAAACAAACCCGGGTGTTGTCTGAAGCGCCGGTGTAGCCAGAACTTTTCCGCTCATATCGAGGATGCTCACCGTGGTATCGTGAACATTTGGCGGATAATTGATGAAGTCGACACGGAAGGTCACCTCCGTCGCCGTCTGTCCGACCTTTGTGATGTTCAGCGCCGGGATATCATCATCGATCGTTGTGGTTGTCGTACCGGAAGACTTTTTCCCATTTGCGGTTACCGTCAATGTCAAGTCGTCTTTCACGCCGTCGGCTACACTCAGAACACCGTCCGGCGGCACCACAAGCTCAGCGGTAACTGTTGCAGTTGCGCCCGGCTGAATTACGATATTTTGAGATCCGCCTGTGAGTTTGGCGGTCCACCCATGCTGTGACACGAGCTCAAGCGCACTGGTAGTGACTGCTTTGGTTGTCAAATTGATTATGTTGAACTCATAGTTTACACGAGCCTCGGGCGGCACGGTCTTGCCGGCCGGAGCCAAAACCTGAATATCCGAAACTGCACTCCAAGCCTCGTAATAGCTTATTTCGATGGTATTGCCGGCATTGAAATTGTTGTACCTCCAACCGGCCGCCAAGATAGTATCCTTGTCTCCGGGTGAGGTAGTAGGATTTTTTAGTTGGTCCAATCTAAGAAATTCTCCATAACTAATACCATTCCAATCCCTTATATCCCAGTTGGTGAATGGCGTAGCGGCACTGCCGGTGATCGACATGATTCCGGTAGTGCCGGGTGCAGATTTACTACCGGCCCGAACATAAACCATATTTGCCAAGGCATTGTAATTGCCTATGGAGTATAAAGATTCTCCAAAATATGAATCCTCGGCAAAGACGAAGCTCATCTTGCTGAAATTTTTATTTGTGTTATTAACGATTTGTACGGTGACAGGCATCTGGCGACTGCCCGGATCAATATGATATGTCAGCAAAATACCAATGGTTTGCGATGAACTGCCATTGTATTTGGCGGTCATGCTCACCGTAGCGCTGCGACCATCCTGGCTGGCAGTCACACCGTTATAGACTAAGTTGTTGCCGGGCGCCAAGCTGCTGCTCCTATTGCTATTTTGGGACATTTGATATAGAAATGCTTCATCACCTTTGCCAACAGACCATGTTGGGGTGTTGGAATTTGATTCATACAAGTGCAAAATCCAACCAACACTTGCATCGTGAGTACTCGTATACGGTCCGGTCGGTGCCGAGAAGAATTGCCTGTTTTCCAAATCATACCCGGAATTGGGTATCCCATACAGCCATACCTGCTGGCGTCCATCCGCAAAAATTTCCGCTTTCAATGGCTCACTATTTTTGCCACCAATTACAACACTTTGAGTAGCGGCAGCAAACGGCACAATATCCGCCAGCGGCTTCACCGCGCTTAATGGCTTCTTTTCGTCCTTGTCGCTTTTCGCTTTTTCTTCCGCTGCGGGATTTTCGTCTTCAATAATATTTTCATCCTCCGCAACACTCTCGTTATCCGAAGCATTTTCTTCTTCCGCAGCCGTTTCTTCGTCTTCTGCCGCCGCCTCTTCGTCTTCCGCAAAAACAGCATCAAAGACCTTGTCTCCGGAGATCACAAAGTCCACAAGTTCTTCCTGCGAATATACTTTCTCGGCATCGGTATCGCTCGCGTCATGCCAGCCGTCAAAGATTCGATCCTCCCCTGCCGCGGCTTCTATCGCCTCTTCGGCAGGCAGCGAATCCGCAGGCAGCGAAACGGTGTCCGCCCCGGGCGGGACTTCGATCTCCGCTTGCGCGATCAGTTCCTCGTCAACCCTGAAGTCAACATGAAATACTGCGCCATTCGCGGCAGACTGATCCGGTCGCGACGTTTCCGCCTCGTATCCGAACGAAGGTACTGCGTACGAAACCGCCATAGCCAAAATCAGCAGAAATACGAAAATTCTCCTGAAATGCCTGTTACCCTTCTGTTGATGCTGACTCATGATTTTTACCTCCCGTATCTATCCCAAAATCTGACGGGTTTTTACCGTCAGTGTATATATACCCGGAAAAATCAAGTTTAAACTATAATTTCTATCTTTTTTTCTAATGTTTAATATTTTATTTTGAGCGAAATCCAAGCAATATGTTGAAATATACACATACTTGCTTATTTTTGCCGTGAGGGTTTATTAGATTTTTATTTGAGTATTAAAGAGTATAGCGCGCCTATTGCGATTTCTTCCGGCGTTTTGCTGCGAAAATTATTGCGATTCCCATGGTGATGGCGGCAATCGTCGCCCCAATAATGAGTTGTATCTCCGATTTTGACAGAGGCGCCCCCAGGGGGATCTGTTGTTCCAAGCCTTCTACATAGGGGATTCGGGCGCCGCGTATGAGCAGGCGGTGACTGTTGACGCCGAGCGGCGTGCAAGTGGTCAGGGTCACATAGTCCTCGCCCGGCACCGGTTTCAGGCTGTCCGTCTGGTCCGGCAAAACCACCGAAATATCATCCACCCGGTAGGCCCTCATCTGCCCCATCACGTCGAAGAAAAATTCATCGCCGATATCGAGCACATCTAAGCGCGTGAACAATTCCTGACTTGGCAGCCCCCGGTGACCCGCCACGACGCAGTGCGTCCCCGGGCCGCCGACGGGAAAAGCCGTCGTCATCATATGACCGATCCCGCGCTCGAGCACGGATTCGGAAACGCCGTGATACACGGGGAGTTTCAAATTGATTTTCGGGATCATCAGCACGGCCATCACGCCGGTCCCGTCCGGGTCGAGAATGCTCTCATACCCGCCGGGCACGGCAGTCCCGCTTCCCAGCACAAAGGGATCCGTCACCGCATCGCCGCTCAGACTGCTGTTGTAAGCCTCCGCCAGGCGGATTTCCTCGCTGATGCGCTCCGCGTCCCTTGCCTTGGCCTGCTCCTGATACTGGTTGATGACTTCCTGATGCCCCCGGCTCGCATACCAATTGGAAAACCAAGGATAAGACAACAGCGCCACCCCCGCAATCACAAATATAAAGATGAAGAACTTTTTAAGCATTTACTTCCTCAGTTACAATTCACACAGTCCCGTCATTCGCCGACTTGATCTCTCTGTCATTCGCCGACTTGATCGGCGAATCCAAGGTGGTCACAGTCATGGATTCGCCGGTCAAGCCGGCGAATGACAACAGCCAGCACACCCATCCGTCAATCTCCCGACTCCTCTTTCCGCCGCCGACGAACCCCGACAATCAAAAATATCACCCCAAGCATCACGCCAGCCGTAATACTCCCCGCAATCAAAGTCTGCTTCTGCCAGGCGGACAGCCCGGAACTCCCCGGCGCCTCCACCGCACCCACCTCCGGATTTGCGCTGCGTACCCCGCGCACAAGCAAGCGATGACTGTTGATACCCAGAGGCGTGCAGGTAGCCAGCGTCACATAGTCCTTGCCCGGAACCGGCGTGAAGATATCCGTCTCATCAGGCAGCACCACAGAGATATCATCTACCGTATACGTCAGCAGCCGATCCAGCACCGTGATCGAAAACGTATCCCCGATCTCCAGCGCATCTAAGTTTGTAAAGAGTTCATATCCGGGCAGTCCCCGGTGCCCCGCTAAGACACAGAACGTGCCCTCTCCGCCCACAGGCAATGCGGTCGTCGGAATATGGCCGACCCCATGTTCGAGTACTTCCGGCGTGACCCCGTGATACACAGGCAGCCGTGCCCCGATCTTCGGGATCTGAAGATACGCCATGACCCCGTTTCCGTTCGCGTCCAAGATGTCCTTGTAATCGTCAAACGGAAACGCCGTATCGCCGGAAAAAGGGTCCACCGGCGCTGTCCCGTCAAGGCGCAAATTGTAGCGGGCGGCCTTGTCAAATTCAGCCTGTTTCTCTGCCTCCGACAGACCGTCCGCGACTCTGTCGTAATCCCGGATTATCCGCGCGTCCCCTCTGGTAGCGTACCAATTGGAAAACCACGGATAACCCAGGATACCAATACCTGCCAAGAGTAAAACACCGACAATAACAATTGTAAGTATTCTACTTTTCATAACAACCTACTGTGCGGCTTTCCCGTTCTTGCGCCGCGCCGATACGATCACGATACCCGCAACCCCGATCAGCACAATACCGCAGACCACAAAGAGCAGCGTACCCATACCGCCCGTAAGCGGAAACTCAAAGCCCTTGAAGTTTTCGAAAATCTGACTGGGGTCAGCCTGGTTAGCGCCTGCGGCAAGCGTCAGCGAAGCGTTGTAACTGTTCCCGTCGACGGGAACGGCAGTCGCGGCGCCGATAAGGCGATATCCGCCCGGAGCGTCTGTCTCAACCAGCCAATATTCCTTTGCCGTCGCAGTTGCGGCATCCTCACCAATCAAACCGTAAGGCAGATTCTTGAACTCAAAATATCCGTCGCTGCCGCTGGTTGCCTCGGTCACAGCACCACCAACCTCAAAGTACCCATTGGCGGTAAAATCTGCATCGAAATTGCTGCTGCTCTTCTCCACCAACTTAAAGGTCGCGCCGGGGAGCCCTGCGCCCGTGTCAGCGTCCACCTTGATGAAACTAAGTCCGCCCATAAAGACCTCAGGCGTATCGTCGCCGGTACCCGATGTAAAATCTTCTCCGTCGCTATTGGTATACGCGAGACCGGCTTCATTCTCGGTAGCGCCAACCGCAGCCGAATCGAGGACTTCCGTCGTGACTTTGATTTGGATGGTATCTCCGGCCTGAAGTAAAGCCAAACGCGCATCGGTGAAGGCGACCGTTACCGCATCGCCATCTCCAAGCGGCAATGCCGGAGTTAGTGTATAGTCCGTTCCCAACACAAGAAGTGTCCCGTTGTTCGCGCCATGATCAGTAGGATTGAGACGCACTTCAACGGCGTTAATCATCAGACCCGTGCTGGGCGTATCCGTAATCGCATAGGCGGTTTTCCCTGCGACAAATTCATACCCCGACGGAATCGAAGAAGTGATAAACCAATCCACGTCATCGCCTACGGCAACCGGCAAACTGTCTGTCGTATCCGTTCCGTCAGTGGGGTCATTATCATCCGGGTCAGCGGCATCTTTATCAACACTGATATCTGAGTTTTTCGGATAGACGTGCACGTCAAATTCCAGCGTATCGTCAGCGCCCGACGCGCCATGTACCGTCGTCGGAATGCTCACGATAAAATTATTAACCTGCGTAAAACCGTTCAGCGGCGTCTCGTGAATCAGGTAAAGCCCCAATGGCAGACCGCCCCAATAGATTGCGCCGTCACCGTAAGTGGCGCCAAGGTTCGCCGTCGTACCGCTGCCGGTTACGTCATCGCTGTCTTTATAATAGTCCACGCCGCCACTCGTAAACAGGACTGCTCCCTCTACGTTTGCGTCGCCGTCCGGCACAACCTTAATATAACTAAACTCAACGCCGTTCAGTGGCACTGCTCCGCTTGGCGGCGTGATCTCTGTACCCGTACCGGGCACCGGTGTTGAAGTCTGCCGGTCCAATTTGTGAATCGTGATGGACCCGTCCGTGACACCGTCCGGAATGGTCGGGGCCGATGCGGCAAAGCTCGCGATCGGCATACTGAGTGTCAGGATCAGCGCGAATAGTACCGCGAAGATGCCTGCCTTCTTTAGTATAGATTTCTTTGTGATAGCTTCCATTTTCTTTACTCCTTTTCTTTCCCAAAAATAACTTCTAAGGTTACAACTTTTCTTTGGCGTGATGTCCTCCTCCCTCTACCCTCCCGGGCCTTGCTCCGACTCATAGGTATATCCTTCTTTGTTCCGAAATTTATAGACAATCAGCAATATGATATGAACGAGGAAGGTGATACCGACGTACAGCGTCCAGTGATTGATCCATGTCATCGGAAGACGCATATCGTCAAGTATGAGGAAGACAATCGGCGTCAGCACACCGAATATTATGGTAAGGATTCTTGTTATGAAAGCATTCCTCCGCTTCTCTTCCTCTGCTTCCTCTTCCGTTTCTTCTTCTTCATCATCAGATTTCCGGCGCCTCACGATTCTTGCGATGATCAGCGTCAGGGCGATGAGGACGGCAACGATCGACATCATCAGGGAAAGCAGGCTCCATGCAGCCTTACCGTCAAATCCGACAGCCGGAGTATCCGCGCCCGTGATTTCAGAGGAAGCCCCCCCGTCATTCGCCGGCCTGACCACCCCGTCATTCGCCGGCTCGACCGGCGAATCCACAACGACCGGCGTTCCCGGCCTATTCGGCCCATCCGGCGTTCCCGGTTCATCCGGCGTTCCCGGCTCATCCGGCTCATCCGGCGGCTTGACAAACGACTTGGGATAAACGTGAATATCATAAAGGGTCGTCCCCTTCGCATCCGGGATCACGGTGGGGATCGCCACCAAAAACGGAGTCCCCGGACTTTGCTCGCTCACCAAATAAATACCGAGCGGCAACCCGGAAAACACCGCCTCGCCGGCGCTGTTTGTCGCTATCGTATGCGGCGCATAGACCCCGCTGCCGTCCGCCACAAAAGACTCGCCGCGGTAGGTGAAGATGACGTCGTCAGTCGTGGCCGGCGTCGGATCAGTCAAAACCTTCTGCACCGTGAAACTGACGCCCTTCAGAGGCTTGGCCTCTTCCGGAAGTTTCGAAACATCCCCGGCTGAGCCGCTGCCCGGCAAAAGTCCCGGCTCGGAGGTATCATAGACTTCATATTTGTGTATGGTGATGCTGCCGGACGTGGGGTCGTCTGCATATGCCGTACCTACCGTAATAACACACGCCACCAGTATGATGATTACAATCAGCAGCCCCATGCGAGCAGGCCTACGTACATCCCGGAAAGTCATGGCGCTGCGTATACCGGCGCTCTCCGGAATAGCGTCTCTTTTGCGTCTAAACGCGAAGATGAACGCCGCGATTGCAAAGAGAGGGATCGCAAAAATAACCAGATTCAAAGGAATCGAACCCGTCAAAGGCAGTACCGTCTTTTTGTAGTTCGGCAGGCGCAGATTCGTGTAGTTCCCGTCCGTCAGGAAGGCGGGCGGAAGCAGCGGGCCAGCACCCTCGATGCCTGTGATTTCCTGCTTCGCCAAAGTGGCGTCCACCGTGATGGTCCACCAGCCGAGCGGACGCTCATATCCCACCGGCGCCTTCACTTCGTACAGCAGATAGTCCCCGTGGGGAAGGTCTCCGAAATCCACCACCCCATTGGCATCGCTCACCACCGGAACATCGGGATCCTTCACAGGCTCCCCGTCGCTGAAATACAATTTGAATTCGGCCCCCGCCAGCGGCGTCACATTGTCAGACGCATCGACCTTGATAAAGGTGAAGGGATAGGCAGGCGGCAGCGCCCGGAAACCGAAATACTTCGTGGTCACCGATCCAACGCCGCCCGACGTAATCGGATCCTCCGGATTCCAGCCCGGATTGCCGTCGGTCGCGGAGGCCGGTACCCACTCGTACCATAGATCCCCGATTTTGAATTTCGTTTTGAATCCGTTGTCAGGATCGGTCCGATTGATCGAATATCCCGTGAGAATCGCCACGTCGATAGGCGCCGCGCTGATGGTTTCGTCGGGTTTCAGATATTCTGTGGGTTTCAGCGCCACTCGCTGCGCGAGGTCTGTCGTCACATTCCCCGTGCTGTCCAATGTTTCGCCGTCCTCATTCACAAGATAATACTCGAGTTCGATCCGCGCATTTTCCCGCTCCAGCGTCGGCGTCTCGACCGTTTGCACGCCTGCCTCACCATTTGGCTTCGTATAATCAATTCTCGCGAGTCCGTCATTCGTTTCGAAGAACGTCTCCATCGTTGTAGGATTCTTCAGTCTGACATGAATGATCAGCGTAGCCGCCGAGGAAGGAATCGTACCCAGATTCCATGTGACAGTTTGTCCGCTAATGGATACCGTGCCAACGCCTTGCGAATCCACACCGACGATTTCAAACCGATCGTCGACGACATCGGTCACAACCGCGCCCGTTCCCGCCGGCGTCGTTGGGAGCGGAAAAATACCGCTCGGGTTTCCATTATAGAAATCTGTAAATTTCATGAAATAGTTCTCGACCGAACTACCGGAAGATATCTCTGTCAGATGGAGATAGGAAACCCCGGCGCTGGGGCCTACTGAAACCGTATATATGGTGGCGCCTTTATTACTTTTAAGATTTGATGCAATTGCAGATACCGCTTGGATTTGTGTAGACCACTGTGGATAATTCGGATGCGACGGCATATCAGTATCTGAGATGAAGAGTATCGTAGCGGGCTCCGGAGAAGCGTTGCATATTGCTTGGGCTTGCTGCCACGCCGAAACCCAATTTGTCCCGTTACTATTTAAAGCGCCCACATTCATGATGCCGTCGTACCGGGGATCATTCGGATAGGAAGCATTCCCGGTAATAATCTCCGCTGTATAAGCCGCGTCGATTACAGAAACTGCGCCGGATTGACCGGATACCGCATTCACAAAGCTGTGAGCGATCCCTTTTGCCGCACTGATACGCATATCCGTATTATCGGGGATATAGGGCTGCCACCTTAGTGAACTTCCCCAACCATATGCTTGCGTACCGGCCGCAGAAGTGAGAATACCGGCGGGACGCTGATTGACGTCATACGTTTGTCCTGTTATCACATGCGGGGTATGATTGCTTCCGTCCTGATTTTTCGCGGTCAGGGTCGCCGTCCGGGTATAATGGTATATTGGTGAGGTATACCCCCCATAAATTACAGCAGAGTACTTCCAGTCGAAGGGGTTTGCATTTTCAATTGGGCCGGTATAAGGAATACTGTTGTTCCAGACAGTCGTGTTGGGATCCCGAATCAATTCCCCGTCGATCGGACAGACATAATATATTGTGCCGGTACTGTTATCCCCCGTCGAAGTCTTTGTACTATAATTGCTCAGGGAAGTATCCATGATGACAATAGCCGGTCCGCCGCCTGCGGTTATGGGATTGCCCCAGGCCTTTAATTCGATATCCGCTTCGCCTGCGTCCGCATCCGTCCATTCCGCGGTTTTTTCCAACATCACGGCGCCGACTGCCGAATAATCCGCCACCCGCACCGGCGGCGCCTCGCCCTCTTGGCTGTTGTATTTGATCTCCGCTACATTTCTGGTCACATTTGTGTTCGCCGCTTTCAGCGCGGCGGCGTCGAGCTTGGCGTCGAAGGTGATGCGGAGCACATCTCCTGACGCGATCGCACCCAGACCTGCTGTATTAAACGTATAGGAGATAGTCCGGCCTGACGGCCCTGTGGACAATGTTCCCCACGTCGTCCCCGTGATCTGTGTGAAATTTGTACCGCCCTGTGCGCACCGGAAGAATTTAGCAGTTCCCGACTGGAACGCAAGCCCTGCCGGCAGCGTGTCCGTGATTATTAGCTTCGTTGCCGATGACGCGACGTAGTCTGACGGCACCACAAAATCGATCTTGTACCGCAGCGTCGTACTCAGATCCGTGATGTTCGCGCCGTTTGCATAAGTCGCTCCGTTGTCCACGGATACCTGCTTCGTGAAATCAACTACTTCGGCTTCCGGAGTTCCCGGCGTGATCGGTGGTTGTCCGTTGATGATCAGCTTCGCTTCGTTTTGGATGATCTTGTGTGCGGAGCCCGGACCGATCGGCGGAATGATCTTGCTCTTGTCGATCTTGACGGAAAGTGTCAGTATCGCCGTAGCATCGGACAGCTGACTGAAATCATACGCATCGGCAAACTTATAGGAAACCGTATTGCTTGCTGCGTTATAGGACAGCGTTCCGTCGGCCGCCTGCGCAGCGACATCGCCAATCGCGAGACTTCCATCGCCCTGATAGATCAGCGCCGCCGGCAAAATATCCTGAATCTCAACCGCTTTGTAGCCGGCCACGTCGTCCGGGAAAGTGACCGATACCCGGTAATAGAGCGGCTTTGTTACATCAAAAACATTGACCCTATCCTTGTAGATGGCCCCGTCAAGCGAGACCTGTTTGCTGTATTCGGTCGGCAGTGATATGGGAGAATAGGTAACCTTGATTACCGTACCGTCTGCTGTGATCGTCACTGGGAAGTCAGTATCAACACTGCGCCTTACATATCCATCCGCAAGTTTTGCCGAGTCCGCAACGCTGCCGACATCCGGCGCGCTGGCGAACACCTCAAAATTCTCCGTGTCGAACGGCACGGGCGCCCCCTGATAATAGTGTTCGACGGTATAGTGATACTTCGTCGGCTCCCACTGCGCGTACAAATGGATCTTGCCGTTTGCATCGGCCAAGCCTGATAAGGTAACCACCGGCAGTTCGGTCAGTGCATGGTATTGAGGACCCGCATCCGCATCCTGTTTTGTCCAATACAAGAACGTGTTCAGCGGATTGGGAAACAGCAAACCGCCCAAAGGCAAGTACAGCGGATCCGTCTTTGACACGTAGGCGGTCAATGTTTGGTCGTTGCCGAAATTGGAATGATAAACTACTTCATAACTTGCGGTCAGAGAAATGTACTGTGCCAACAGACGTATATCGCTGTAAAGCGCAATGGTTGTACCCGGATAATAAGTACGGGAAGAGTAACTACCGTTTTTGTTGTCATTCGGATCGATCTTCCATCCGCTAAAGACAAGTCCCGGAGGCGTCGGCGGAGGGGTCAGGCTGCTGCCGCCAAGCACCGGCGCCGAAACTCCTATTGCATACAAATCGGTATCTATCGGTACAGCGCCGGTTCCGCCGCCGGCATCATAGGTGACCGTGAAGCCCTCTGTCTTGTAGTCAGCATAGAGCTTATAGTTGCCATAAACAGGGATCGTTTGACTATACTCAACAAGTCCGGAATCCGTATACCAGTACCAACCCTTGAACTCTCCTTTTTGCGTTGCGTTTCCCACTTGATAAGCGGACAGGGCAGGGTGGCCAAAGTCAATGTACCCGCCGGTATCTACGCCTTGCGTGACAAACGGAGTCTCGCTTGTAAAACTGTCATAAAACGAAACCGTATTGGCGGTGGACTGCCATCTGGCAAAGGCCGCCATATTGGCAGCCGGCATAGAGGCCGTAAAATCAAACGGCACCATAAAGGCCGCGTCTTTATACCATCCGTCAAAGGTATACCCGGCAAGCGTCGGTGGCAGTGGCTCGGCGCCGATCGGCATGCCATATTTCACAGGACGATCCCCCGGAACGCCTTGTACGGATGATTGCGCGCCCGAAGGAGCATTGCCATGGAAAATCACGGAAAATGTTTGCCGCGTGTAGAAGAAGCAGCGAACCGCACTTCGCCCGGTACCGGAACTGTCATAGTACGTATCATTCGTACTATTATAATAATACGTGCGAAATTGCGTTTTATCCTCTTCATCCCCGTAGCCCGTATAAAGACTTTTCACCTTATCCAAGCCCGGAATCTCTTTTTGTTTTAAATCTTCGTTCTTCACGCCTTGCGTGTATTCCGGCATCAATCGGTATTTGACGCCCGCAATCGTGATATCAGCCGTGCCGTCCGTCTCCGCGAAGTAGCGGTACTCGTACGCTGTCCCTGAACGCCAACGGGTATGCACGATACAGGTGTAAGACCCGGCAGCGCTTGGGTACTTCCCGTTAGCGGAAATCATCCCCGCATCTACATACAATCGCTTGCTCTGCCAAGGAGTAATACTGGAAAGCGCACCCCCCGGGCTCTGCGCAGGAGTGCTCCAGATCCAGAAATCGGTCGTATTGCCCCATGCGCCGCCGCCGGTTCTTTTTTGGAATATGGCCGTATCCCCGGAAACAGGGAACACCGCTGAGATATCCTGTTCGTATTTGGCCCGCATGACATACTGCGGATTGCTGCTGGAATAATATGTTGTGCCTCCTATGCGCATACTGAATTGCGCATTCGAATAAGCTGACATATCATCGGGATTATCCTCCACGGCAAATGTCCACGCATACACTTTGCGCTGTGTGAACACATTGATGATCGTAGAGCCGTTGCCTTGTACCACTTGGTTGTGTGCGCTCTGGAACTGCGCATACTTGAGGACATTCCATACAGCATTGACGCCCGTAGCGTTGGTGCCATTCAGACCGGCTTGTACAGCAGCAGACAGATTGTTCGCCTCGTTGATATTCGTCGTACTTTCTGTCGTTACATTGGAGACAGTATATGAACCTACATAGTCGTACTCAGACATATTGCCTGCGGCCGGAACATAGTACGGATCGGAGCTGAGGTTCGCCTTCTCCATCCAGACCGCGACTGTGTAACTTGTAGCATTGGCCCTTGGCGTCCACCGCGCATAGAGTACGAGGTCGTTGTTCACCTGGGCATAGAGATCGTAGTCGGTGTAGTTCGTGCCGTCAAATGTAGCCCATCCGCGGAAGGTATAGCCCGCCCGCGTTGGCGAGCCCGGCGCGTTCGAACCTGTCAAAGAAGATCCTATTTCGATGACCTTCGGAGAGACCTGCGTTCCTTCTGAAATAAATGTGACGATAACTGTGTTTGAGAAATATGGCACAAGGGTGATATTTTCGGTTGCCCTTGCTGTGCCAATATGAAACTTACTTGCAGGATCGGAAGGATTCTCCGTTCCTTCTATGACCCAATAGGTGAAACGCTGCCCGCCAGGCGGAGTGATGATCTCTGTTGTATTGGGAATGATAGCGCCTGCATTCACCATGATGGTATCGATAACGATACCATCGGCGCCTTCGGCATCTTTAAACTTGACCATATACTGGCTGCTAAAGCCGGCGGTGAGTTCGATATCGTCTTCTATCGGTTGGTCAAAGTCAAAACTTTTCTCTACGGTAAGCGGCGGGCTGGCATCGGGCGCAAACCAGCCAAGAAATGAAAGGTAGCCATCCGGAGGCGCCGGAGGCGCCGGCTCATCCGCCGTTTCGCCAATCGTCACAACCTGAGTCAGGTCATCTATGGTCAAGCCATCGACCACAAACGTCACCGTCGCGGTATCACCCGAAGCGGCGACAATACCTGCTTCTTCAGATTCTGCATCCGCTTCTTCTTCTGCTGCGGCTTCCGCCGATTCTTCTTCTGTTGCTGATTCCGCCGCTTCTTCTTCGGTTGCCGATTCCGCCGCTTCTTCATCCGCTTCTTCATCCGCCGTTATGATTTCCTCAGACGAATGTACACTTGCCTCTGCCTCGCCCTCATCGCCTTCATCGCCCTGTCCAAACGAAGACAGGGTCAGACCAAGGACCACGGCAAAGATTAATGCAAATACAAGGATTCGGTTCGCAATGCGTTCTCTTCTCTGATGACCAAGATTCATAATTTCTCCCTAACTTTGGACAGGCTCGAACTTTTGATTAATAAAGAATCTTAAGCAACCATCTTCCTGTCCTTGCACATTTTTTCGAACAAGAAAAACTATTTTCCCGTCCGTCAAATTGTGCTCCCCCTTCGTCAATATCGACATAAATTATAATTTGTATCAATATTTACAATGTTTATTATGCACCAAAGAAAACCACTTGTCAATATACATTGACGTTTAAACGATTATTATTTTAGTTACAATATTGATATATTGAAATCAAACATTATAAATATAATGTTATTTTTTATCAAAATATGGAGTGACTTAGTGCAGTTTTATCGCAAAATCCGCCTTATATCAGGCGTCGAACCAAAAAAATTGAATTAGTCTACTTCGGGATAGTCAAGATCGTCGGCGCGGCGCGGACCGTCGTCAACGTAGGCGCCGGGCGCCTTGCAAACCGGGCACTCGCCAAAATGCGCGCCGTACTCATCGCCGCGCGAAAAATCGTATTTGAATTTCCTCCCGCAAACCGGGCATTCATAATAAAAGAAAAGCGTTCCCCAACTCATCGGCAATTCTCCCGTATACTAACAAATATTCTGGACCTGCTCGCGGATATTTTCGATCTCGTTTTTCAGTTCGATCATCAGATCCGTGATATGCAGATCATTGGCTTTGGAACCGATGGTATTGGCCTCACGGTTCATCTCTTGCACGATGAAGTCGAGTTTCTTGCCGACAGGCGCGTTCTCCCGCGCGGCAAGGATGCCTCGAAATTGCGAGACGTGGCTTGCGAGCCGCACCAATTCCTCATCGATGCCGGCCTTGTCCGCGAAAGCCGCGATCTCAATGGCGATACGCTGCTGCAGCACGGCGTCATCACCGGGCAGATCCGATAGCGCAGCGATCCGGTCCCTGAGTTTGTCCGCATAGATCACCTGCACTTCGGGCGCGCGCGCAGCTATCTTCCGATGCAATTCATCTATCGCATCGAGTTTGCCGCTGATGTTTTGAGCAAGGCTCGCGCCCTCTTTCCCGCGCATCGCGTCAAAGCTTTCGAGCGCCTCCGATACAGCGCTCAGGATCACAAGCGAGATAGCATCCGCATCCAAATCCTGATGCCCCTGCTTGAGCACATCGGGCAGACCGGCCAGCAGGCCTACTGTGATCTCTCCGCCCACGCCGAATTTTTCCTGCAGCAAACGCAGATTGTCTATGTATTGCTTGGCCGCTGCCTCGCCGAGGATCACACCCGTGTCTTCGTCCGCCGTACTGACCAAACTGATGCTCACGTCGATCTTGCCCCTGCCCGCCGCCGCCTTCACCGACTGACGCACCGCTTCCTCGGCAAAGCCGTATTTGGATGGCATCTTCACGGTGACTTCACAGTACCGATGGTTGACCGACCGCATCTCGCAGGTCGCCGTCCGCGTCCCCGACGCAAACTCCCCGCGCCCATACCCCGTCATACTCCGAATCATAAGCATCTCCTCCCGTCATTCATCGCCATGCCCGCCTGTCATTCGCCGGCTTGACCGGCGAATCCACGCCGCCTCTGTCATCCCGGCCACCGCCTCTGTCATCCCGGGCGCCGCCTCTGTCATCCCGGGCGCCGCCTCTGTCATCCCGGGCGCCGACCCGGGATCCACGCTTCATCAAGACTTCAGCACGTCCCCCAGCACCGAGTAAACATCATTGGCCATCATCGCAAAACGCATCTGCGCATTCAGGTATTCGGCCGCCACCGGGTCACGCGCGAGGATCTGATAGAGGTTTTGCATCTGCGCCATCATCTCGGGCCCGATCTCTTCGCCGACGACCTGCCTCTTTTGCATATCAAATTGTTTTTCCTGATAATCGTTGAGCGCGCTTACCAATTCGGGGTTTTGCTGAGCCTTTTCTTTGGAAGCCAAATAGTCCCGGTATTCGTCCGACTCGCGGATCGCGGCCGCGAGTTCGCGCGCCTTGTCATATGGATTTACCACCTTGGATACCTCCTCTTTCCTGATTTCTCTACGCTTCCACCAAGATCGGTATGATCACGGGATTGCGCTGCGTCCGCGCATAAATCAAATTTTTGAGATCGCCGCGTATCGCAGCCTTGACGGCATCAACATCTTTCATCCCTTTGCGTTCAAAGTTTTCAAGAGTTGTTTGAGCGGTCTGCCGTATTTCCTCTACGATCTCGCTGCTGCCGCTCATCTTTTCATAGATGAAGCCTCTCGTGCTCACTTCGGGTCCCGATACGACAAATCCCGACGAGGGATCGATCGCCGCCGTCACGATGATCAGCCCTGCTTCCGAAAGCTGCTTGCGGTCACGCAGGACCGTCGTGCCGATGTCGCCCACGCCGAGTCCGTCGACAAAGACCGGTTCTGCCGGCACCGTACGCCGGGTCAGTTTGGCTGCGCCATTTTTCAGTTCGATCACATTGCCGTTTGCCGCAATAATAATATTTCCTTTCGGGATCCCGAGATCTTCCGCAATCGCCGCATTTTTCAGCAAATGCTTGTTTTCGCCGTGGACAGGGAAATAGTTTTTTGGACGTAGGAGGCTGATAAGGATCTTTATTTCTTCCTCGCTCGCATGACCGGATACGTGGATGTCCGCGATATCCGAATAAATCACCTGCGCACCCTGACCGAGCAGGCTGTTCACGACATGCGAGATCGTCTTTTCATTGCCGGGTATCGGCGATGAACTCAGTATGACCATATCCCCGAATTTGATATGAACCGAGCGATGTTCCCGGCTTGCCATACGCGAGAGTGCGCTCATCGGCTCACCCTGACTGCCCGTCGTGATCACGACAAGTTTTTTGTCCGGGATATCCTTTGTCTGATCGAGATCCACCAGTGTTCCCGGCGGGACCGTGAGGTAGCCGAGTTCAACCGCAAGTTCCATGACTTTGAGCATCGAACGTCCCGAAAGCGCGATCTTGCGCTTGTGCTTGACCGCCGTATTGATGATGGTCTGAACCCTGTGAACATTTGAAGCAAAGGTCGCGATCAGGATGCGCGACTGCGTATTGCGGAAGATATCATCCAAGATGGGATCAAGTTTTTTCTCGGATTCCGAAAAGCCTTTTCGCAAGGCGTTCGTGCTGTCGCAGAGCATGAGGTCGATACCCCGATGACCGATTTCGGCAAGTTTCTGAAAATCCATCGGGTCACCGTCGATGGGCGTATAGTCGATCTTGAAGTCGCCGGAATGAAAGACCGTCCCGGCCGGCGTCTCGATCGCAAGCGCGACGCTGTCAGCGATAGAATGCGTCGCCCGAATAGTCTCTATGCGAAACTTTCCGATCTTCAGTTTTTCACCCGCTTTGATTTGACGCAAATCGCCCTTGACGCCGCGTTCCTTCAGTTTGCTTTCGATGAGGCCGAGCGTCAGCCTGGTTCCGTAGACCGGTACCTTGAAACGTTTGAGAAAAAACGGCGTTGCGCCGATATGATCCTCATGACCGTGTGTCACAACCACAGCCTTGATGGCTGCTGCGTTTTCTTCCAAAAATGCAAAGTCCGGGATCACAACATCGACCCCGTACATCTCTTCATCGGGAAATGCCATGCCGCAATCGACGATGAGGATCTCGCCGCCGTAGCGGAAAGCCGTCATGTTTTTGCCTATCTCTCCGAGGCCGCCGATGGGGATGATCTCGAGCGCGCCTTCGGTCGGCGGGGCAGGATTCGGAGGCGGGGCCTGTCCGTTGCGTTGGCCATTGTTATTGCGGTTTCGGTTTTGTCCTTTGCGTTCGCCGCCGGCATTGTGATTTTGATTCACTGCGCCGTTTTTACTATTTCTGCGATTCGGATTTGAGGGCGCTGCTTTCTCCAAGGCTTCCGGCTGCACCGTCTCCTGCACCGGTTTTGTACTGCGTTTTCGGTTTCCCGATTTTTGCTTGTCCGATGTCTGTGTACCCGAGGTCTGTTTGACAGCCGTCTTCGCGACGGTCTCGGCGACTTTTCGTTCGCCGCCCCGGTTTCTTTTTCTAAAATCTATTGCCATAATATTTCTTTATCTCTTTCCTTTACTTCACTACTATATTGACCAAGCGTCCGGGGACGCCGATTACTTTCACTACGTTTTGTCCGGCCATCAGGGCTTTCGCCTCGTCTGTCTGCGCTGCGGCTTCGGCCAGTTCCTGCGCCGTCAAGCCCGTTGGCGCCGTGATCTTTCCTTTCACTTTTCCGTTGATTTGCAGCGCGATTTCCTCCGTGTCCCGCTTGAGCGCTGCCTCGTCATAGACCGGCCACGACTCTTTCAGGACCGAACCCGTATGCCCGCAGGCTTCCCAGATCTCCTCACAGATATGCGGCGCGAACGGGGATAGGATCAGCGTCAGTTTTTCCACCGCTTCACGCAGCTGCGCCTGCGAAGCCGTTCCGGCTTCCTTCGCCTTGCCTATAGCATTGGCAAATTCCATAATAGCGCTGATCGCGGTATTGAGGTTGTCGCGCTCGCCAATATCCGAACCCACCTTCTTGATAGCAGCATTCTGCGCATAAGCCAGCTCCCCGTCGTCATTCGCCGGCTTGACCGGCGAATCCACGCCCTCTGCCGCCTCCGCCTCCAGCACCCCCTGCGCAAGCCTCCAAACACGCCCAAGAAACCGAAAGCCCCCTTCGACCCCCGCGTCCGACCACTCCAGCTCCTTCTCCGGCGGCGACGCAAAGAGTATGAACAGCCGGGCCGTATCCGCCCCAAAGCGCCCTATGATCTCCTCCGGCGACACGACATTGCCGATGGATTTGCTCATCTTTTTGCCGTCCTTCAGCACCATGCCCTGAGTGAGCAAATTCGTAAAGGGTTCTCCTACGGGGCTGACGCCTATATCAAAAAGGAATTTTGTGAAAAAGCGGGCATAGAGCAAGTGCAGGATTGCGTGCTCCACGCCGCCGATATATTTATCGACAGGCATCCACTGCTTCGCCTTTTCAAAATCAAAAATATTATTGTTATTATGCGGGTCCGTGTACCTTAGGAAGTACCAGGACGAATCGAGGAAGGTATCCATCGTGTCCGTCTCGCGGCGGGCCGGCTTGCCGCAGATCGGGCAGACGCCGCCCTCGGCAAATGACTTGCTCGTCGTCAGCGGTGACTCGCCTTTGCCCGTGAACTGCACGTCCGCCGGCAGGAGGACCGGCAGGTTTTCCTCGCGCTCGGCCACCCACCCGCAGGTCTCGCAGTAGAGCATCGGGATCGGCACGCCCCAGTAGCGCTGGCGGGAGATGAGCCAGTCGCGCAGACGGAACGTGACCGAACTCGCGCCAAAGCCCTGCGCCTCCACGTATTCCGTGATTTTGATTTTTGCGGCGGCGCTGTCAAGGCCGTCAAACTGCGCGGAATTGATCATTGTTCCTTCGGCAACAAAAGCCTCTTTCAGGTCGCTCAGGTCGATATCGTCCCGGCCCGGATCGACGACGGGGATGATGTCCAACCCGTATTTCACGGCAAAGTCAAAGTCTCGCGTGTCGTGCGCGGGGACAGCCATGATCGCGCCCGTGCCGTAGTCCATGAGCACGTAGTTGGCGATATAGATCGGGATCTCTTTGCCGTTCAGCGGATTGATCGCATAGCGCCCGATGAAAAATCCGTCCTTCTCCAGCGCCAGCGACGTGCGGTCGATGTCGTTCATGTACTGAAGCTTGTCGAGGAATTTTTTGACTCCGTCTTCATACTCCGTGCCGTCAGTCAGCGGTTTCACAAAGGGATGCTCGGGCGCCATGACCATATAGGTAACGCCGTAGAGAGTGTCGGGGCGCGTGGTGAAAATGCGGAGTTTGTCGCCTGAGCCCACAATGTCAAAGTCTACTTCCGCGCCCGCGCTGCGTCCAATCCAGTTGGCCTGCATCGTCTTCACGCTGTTCGGCCAGCCCGTCAGCCGGTCCAAATCGTCGAGCAGCCGCTGCGCATATTCCGTGATTGCCAGATACCACTGGTCGAGATTTTTCTTGCCGACCTCCGTGCCGCAGCGCTCGCATTTGCCGTCTACGACCTGCTCGTTGGCCAGCACGGTTTCGCAGGACGGGCACCAGTTGACGGGATTTTTCTTTTTGTAAGCAAGCCCTTTTTCAAAGAACTTCACGAAGATCCACTGCGTCCATTTGTAATAGTCGGGCAGGCAGGTCGCGACTTCGCGGTCCCAGTCGTAGGCGATGCCGAGCTGTTTGAGCTGCACGCGCATCTCCGCGATGTTTTCACGGGTCCAGATGTCAGGGCGGATGCCGTTTTTGATCGCCGCATTTTCCGCCGGCAGACCGAAGGAATCCCAGCCCATCGGATGCAGGACATTCTTGCCGTTCATGCGCTGGTAGCGCGCCGCCACGTCGCCGATCGAATAATTGCGCACATGTCCCATATGCAGCTTGCCGCTCGGATAGGGAAACATCTCGAGGATGTAATACGGCTCGCCGCCCGCTGCGTCGTCCGTGCGGAACAGCCCGTCAGCGTCCCAGCGCTGCTGCCACTTGCTCTCGATCTTCCCCGGTTCGTATTTTTCGTTCATTCTCTCTCCTGTGTCATTCAATACGCGTCTGCACGCTGTCCGCCCAAATCTTTTCAATGCGGTAGGTATCGCGCTGCTCCGGCAGAAATACGTTGACAATCACATCCCCGTAATCCATGAGGATCCACCCCGACGACGGCGCCCCCTCGATGTTCTTGGGCAGCACACCCGCCTCCGCCAATTTTTCCTCCACATCCTCTGTCAACGCTTTCAGTTGACGCTCGTTCGTCGCCGTCGCATTGACAAAATAATCGGCAAACGACGACTGCTGTGCGATGTCGATAAGGATGATGTCCTCGCCTTTTTTCGCGGAGATCGTCTCGCCTGCGAGCGCTGCTAATTCATGATTGTTCAATCGTTGTTCCTCCTGCCAAATAATCCGATGTGCCTGATGCCCTTCTGTTGTTGTGGTTGCCGTCTGCCTTTGAGATCTGCGATTGCCGCCAGGGTATCGGGCGACACGTCAAGTCCCTTCTTTTCGAGATATTTCTTTAGTTCCGCGAGCACCTGGGCAGCGCCGCGCTCGAGATCTTCGAGGCAATGTCCGCGAAGTTTGTCGATACTGTCGTAGGTGCGCCCCGGTTCCACCGTATCCGCCAGGAAGACGATGAGTTCGAGGCGGCTCATGCCGGCGCGGCCCGTCGTATGCCAGCGGATCGCATTCAGCACATCTTCATCCTCCACCGCGAAAAGATTCCGTGCGGCCTCCGCAGCCATGGGCCCGTGAGCGAGGTCGTTCTCCACACCGCCGGCAGGATCCTTTTCATAATCATGCAGGAGCGCCGCAAGCGCTGCCTTTTCGGGATCTTCACCAAAGCGTCCGGCCATTGACTCGGCCAGATCCATCACACGCTTCGTGTGGGCAAAGCGGCGCTCGCCTTCCTTGCGGCGTACTTCGAGATAGATCCGTACAAGATCGGGGATCAGATACCGCACCGATTCGCCATTCTTCATGCGGGCGCGCAATTCCGTCGACGAGACATGGATCGGGATATTGTCGAGCGGTGTGATCATTGTGCCGTACTTCGCCCGCAAGTCGTCGGCCTGAATAGTCACTTCTTTTTCATCCGATCCCGGCCGGATGCCGACCGCCAGAGAAAATTCCGTCAGCAACTCCTGCGCCCTGCTCCACTGACTGATCATTTTCAGCATATCCGCACCGAGAATGAAGACGATCCCTGTACCGTATTGCGCCTGCAGCGTCCGCAGGGAGTCGATCGTATATGAGACGCCGGCGCGGTCGGTCTCCACCGTCGAGACGCCGAAACGCGGATTGCTCTTTGTCGCCATGCGCAGCATACGAACGCGGTCATCCGCAGGCGTCACATTTGCATCCTGCTTGAACGGCTGGATATTCGTCGGCATGAACAGCACCTGCGAAAGCGCAAGCTGTTCCAGCGCCGTCTCAGCAACGAGCAAATGCCCGAGATGAACGGGGTCGAAACTGCCGCCAAATACGCCAATACGTGCTTTTGAACTAATCACTATCCTCCTATACCCGTCATTCGCCGGCTTGACCGGCGAATCCAGTTACCCATCAAAACCTCACCGCCGCAGCGCAAGGCCAAGTTCCTCAAGTTGTCCGCCTCCGGCCACCCCGGGCGCCCCGCTGACCGGATCTTCCGCCGCCTGATTTTTCGGAAACGCAATCGTCTCGCGGATACTGTCCTCACCGAGCAGTAGCATGACCAAACGATCAAGCCCGTACGCCAGTCCGCCGTGCGGCGGCGCCCCGTAACGGAAAGCTTCGAGCAGGAAGCCAAATTTTTCTTTCGTCTCTTCCTCCGTCAGGCCGAGCGCTTCGAATATGCGATGCTGCAAATCCTTGTCGTGAATACGAATGCTCCCGCCGCCGATCTCGTTGCCGTTCAGCACGATGTCGTAGGCAAGCGCTTTCACTTTCAGGGGCTCGGCGTCTAACAGCGGTTCATCGGCAGGATCCGGCGACGTAAAGGGATGGTGCATCGCCGTGATGCCGCCCTCACCGTCTTCCTCAAACAGCGGAAAATCGACCACCCAAAGGAAATTGTAAACTTCCGGGGCATCCGGGCCGCCGATCAGGCCAAGCCGTTCCGCAAGCGCAAGCCGCAGGAATCCGAGCGTCCGGAAAACCGTCTTGTCCGCATCGGCCGCGATCAGGACGAGGTCGCCCTTTTTCGCGCCAAAGATCGCCGCGAGCCGTTCCATCTCAGCCTCACCAAAGAACTTCGAAAACGAAGCGCTGATGCCTTCCTCGCCGACACGGAGCCACGAAAGCCCCTTCGCCCCGTAGGCACGGCAGCGTTCCGTCAGCTTGTCGATATCCTTGCGGCTGTAGAGCTCCGAAGCGCCGGGCGCGCAGATCCCGCGCACGCTTCCGCCTGCAGCAACAGCGCCGGCAAACACCCCAAACTCAGAGCTTTTCACTTCGTCCGAAATATCCACGATCTCGACGCCAAAACGCAAATCAGGCTTGTCGCTGCCATAGCGTTCCATCGCCTCTTTCCAGGAGAGCCGCGGCAAGGGCAAGGGCAGATCGATCCCCTTTGTCTCCTTCATCAGTTTCGCAAGAAAACCTTCCTGAATCCCGATCACCGTATCCACGTCCACAAAGCTCATCTCAAGGTCGATCTGCGTGAACTCGGGCTGACGATCCGCACGCAAATCTTCATCACGGAAACACTTGGCGATCTGGAAATACCGATCCGTCCCGCTCGCCATCAGCAGCTGCTTGTAGATCTGCGGCGACTGCGGCAGGGCATAGAAATTGCCCGGACTCACGCGGCTCGGCACCAAATAGTCGCGCGCGCCCTCCGGCGTTGGCTTGACCAACACAGGCGTTTCCACCTCGGTAAACCCCGACGCAGCAAAATAATCGCGGGTGATTTTGCAAACCTCGGCCCGGAAGCTAAGGTTGCGCTGCATCTTCGGCTTGCGCAAATCGAGATAGCGGTATTTGAGCCGCAGGTCTTCCGACACATTGTCGTCATCTTTCACATAAATCGGCGGCGTCTCGGCCTCGGAGTAGATCGCAAGCGCCGTAGCAACGATTTCGATTTCGCCGGTCGGCAGATCCGCATTGGCAGCTTCACGCGCGCGCACCGTTCCGCGCACGCCCACCACGTATTCGCTGCGCAGGGATTCCGCCTTCGCGAACAAATCCCCTTGCGCGCCCTCACTGAATACGGCCTGCACGAGTCCCGTCTTGTCGCGCACATCGACGAAAATCAAACCGCCAAGCCGCCGCGCGCGCTGCACCCAGCCATTGACCGTGATATCCTTGCCGATGTCAGCCAGCCGAGGCTCCCCGCACATCAAAGTCCTTGTTAAAAGTTCGTCCACTCTTTCCTCCGTTTATTTCAGCGCGCCCGCGATCTCCGCAAACGGCACGCGCCTTTGCTCGCCCGTCACCATATCTTTCACCGTCGCCTCGCGCGCCAGCAGCTCTTCTTCACCCAACACAACGCAGTACTTCGCGCCGATGCGATCCGCATACTTAAACTGCCCCTTCATAGGACGCCCCGCCGTATCGACCTCGCAGGCCAGCCCCGCCGCACGGATTTCCTTCGCCAAACGCAGCGCTTCTGTCTTCGCCGCCCCGGCGTCCAAAAATACCACCAGCGCATCCGCTCGCTCCGGCGCCGGAATCTCCACCCCGCTCGCCTCGAGCACCATCAAAAGCCGCTCGATGCCCATTCCAAATCCCACGCCCGGGATGTCCTCGTTCGCACCCAGTTCCTGCATCAGGTGGTCATACCGCCCGCCGCCGCAAACCGTCCCCTGCGCCCCGATCTGATTCGAAACAAATTCAAACGCCGTCTTTGTATAATAATCCAATCCGCGTACAATGCCGCTATCGACCGTGTACGCGATACCCATCGCACTCAGATTTTCCTGTAATGACGCAAAGTCCGTCTTACATTCCTCGCACAAACTGTCGAGCATCACGGGCGCCCCCTTCACTAATTCTTGACAGACCGGCGATTTGCAGTCGAGGATCCGCATGGGGTTTCGCTCATACCGCGATTTGCACGTATCGCACAGTTCATCGTACCGGTCCGCAAGAAAGTCCATCAGACGTTTCCGGTAAACCGGACGGCACGCCGGGCACCCGATCGAATTGATATGCAAGGCCAAGTCCGCGACGCCAAGTCCGCGCAAAAACTCGTCGGCCAAAGCGATAACCTCGGTGTCCGCAAGCATATTATTCGAGCCAAAATTTTCAACGCCAAACTGGTGGAACTCGCGCAGCCGCCCGGACTGCGGCTTCTCATAGCGAAAGCACGAGATCTCGTACCACAGCTTCGCCGGCCTGGTCTCCGCATAGAGCTTGTGTTCCAAGTATGCGCGCACCGCGCCGGCCGTACCCTCGGGCCTCAGCGTGATACTCCGCCCGCCATAGTCTTCAAAAGTATACATCTGTTTTTCCACGACGTCGGTCGTATCCCCAATGCCGCGCGCAAACAATTCCGTGTGTTCGATCACCGGCGTACGGATCTCCGAAAACCCGTACCGCGCCGCCACCTCACGAAAGCGTTCCTCTAAAAACTGCCATTTATAGACCTCCCCCGGCAGATTGTCTTTTGTGCCCTTAGGCGCCTTAACAAGCATAAAACCTCAATATCAAATGTGAAATATACATACACCGATATTATACACCACATTTCACACGAATTTGATAATTGATGAAACCAAGCTATAATGCCGCCTGTCATAAATCCTGTATCTTTGCAGCGGATAACCCTGTGAATTCGCGAATGTCGGAAAGAGGATACCCCTTATCCTTCATCTTGCGAGCCGATTCTTCTTTTTCCTTTTTTTGACGCGCTTTTTCCTTTTTACGAAGTGCCTCAGCACGCTTTTCAGCAATTGCAAGACCTTCATTTTTCGCATCCAGACGTACCCGCATGATCACGGATTTGGTGTATTCTTCATTTCGCTCTTGTCTGCTGATCATTTCTCGCTCCTTACGTCCAAGGTTTGCAATATGTATGACCTCGGCGGCTTTAGCAATGTACGCCGGTGCACCGTCAGACGCTTCTCCGGTCAGAAAGTAGTGCCGCCAAAAGCCCATCTCCTTGCTAATCTCATTATCCTTCTTCAATTCAAAAAAAGCAATATATACAGGATTTTCTTCAGGAACGATTCCACGCTCCTGATCGCACAATCGAAACACACGAAACGGATGCTCGTCCTTATAATAATTGTTCTGCAAGATGTTGAGCGAATACACCGGACACAATCCTTCGTATTTTGAATGATCGCCGATGTCGCCGCGCAGTTCCCCATAATTATCACAGTAATCCATAAAGGCGTAATAAGACGCTCTTTTTTCAAAGAAGATTTCCTTGTTAATCTGTGCCTCAGCAATAAAGTCAGCTGTCTCCAGATAGGCGGCGATATCACGTTCCGTATAGCGCAGTCCGTTTTTCGCAAGACCTTTCTCGTATTCGAGAGTATACGACTCGATGGTATACGGCTTTTTGATCGTGACCTTCTTCGGCGTGAATCCGAAGAAATCATGAATCAAGCCCGTGAGTATATCCTTATTTGTATTGCTTGAAAGAACCTTTTTAAAAGCCAAATCCCCGAGCGGTGCGATCCTGTCGTTAGCCATAATATCTCTCCCTTCCGTTTGCAGCGCAGAGCAGCGTTGCGCCCAATCCGAGCGCGATGTTAAATTATGGAATCATCGTAACATACAGGGAAATCCCTTGTCAATACATATTTGAGATTATTTTACATGAATGTTTCAGAGGACTTGGGCTTGGACTTGGGCTTGGCTGCGGATATCAAAAAAAGATCGGCCCTGACGGGAACTCGTGGGGGGCACTGAGTTTTTCACCCGTCAGGGTCCTAAAGAGTTATTAGAAAAATACTTTTGGAAAGTATTTATCTGCTATTAGTTGGCAGAAACCGCTTCGCTGTTTTCACAGGTCAATGTCTGCGTTGCCAATGCTGGCGGTCGCCCTTGCCGCCGTGATTTTGTAGGCTGCGAACAAGACAATCTGTAAGGCGAAGACTATGCCGACAAGCGGCGTCCATTGGTTGACCCAAGTCACGGGCTGCGAGAAATCATCGATGCTGACCGTGAGGATGAGCACTATAATCCCTGCGGAAATCGCCAAAGACCTCATGAACCCAACGCCCGCCTTCTTCTGCCTGTCCTTGCGTTTGCCAAGCGCTCCTATGCTAAGGATGACCGACAAGATGACAGCGATAATCGCAAGGATCAGGTCAAGCGCACTCCATGCACCCTTGGCATAGAAACCTCCGAGTGGTACATTGCCGTTTGCCAGGTTGTTGAAGATATTTCCGCTCTGCGCTTCAAGTTTTGTCATATCGTCCAGATCGAATCCGCTGATCTTCGATACCGTCGTCGTCGTTCCGGTCGTACCGGACTCGGAATCCGCTTCCGGATCTGTCGGTTCGGTAAACCCTCCTTCTGGAGACTCCGGAGGATCTGCCGGAGGCACAACAGGCGGCGTGGGCGGATCTACCGGCGGATCATCGGGATCATCGTCCGGGTCCTC
>JAISJT010000023.1 GCA_031261395.1 Eubacteriales Family XIII. Incertae Sedis bacterium | reverse complement strand
CATCCACCATAGATTCCCCAAGACTGCGATGGGGATCTTTGCGCAAAGTGACGACAATTCGAGTTTTTGCACTCTCTTATGACGTTTTTCTCGTACTGCCGTCAATTTGCGTAGAAATAGGGACTCTTTTTTACGGAAAATGGCGGCGGTACGAGTTGTTGGCGTGGGAGCTCTTTTCTCGTACACTGGTTCCCTGTCTTCACCCCGACAAATTCGAATTTATCAAGGAGTAGTGTCGAAGCGTAGTGAAAGGGTTTAAGGTGGAGTCATAGAAGAAAGTCTCAGTGTGCCGGGCGCAGTGCCGCCTGCGGCGGGGGACGCTCCGCTAATGTATTACGGTAGGCCCTCGCTGCGCTCGCGCCCTTGATTTCCATTTCTAAAAGGCGGTGACGGCTGGCCAGCTTTGTCGGCTGACGAGATAGGTGTATTGATTGCCATCTATTTTACCAATACTCTCTGATCTATTGTTTGCCGGATGGATTTTGACGTTTGTCCGCGCTGAAAATATTTCCACCGCGTATAAACGTTCATATTCGCCAAGAAACGGCTAATTTTAGTCGGATTTTGACGTTTGTACGCGGTGTTTTGCAAAAACAAATTATTCAGCGCGAACAAACGTGCAAATACGAATTTGCCGAGCATTACAAACTAAAATTCGTCGAGAAGTGACCAAGGGAAACGCTTTCTATAGAATCACTTTACGCAAAATGACGTCTTTAAGAAAAAGCAGCCCCGTTTCAGACAGACTTCTCTTAAAAACGCAATTCTCCGCAGGAAATCGCTTTGTTTTCTACGCAAAGTGACGTTTTTAAGAAAAGTTTTTTGAACGGCGGTTTATCTGAAGATAAAGATAGTCACCCTCCAAATTCGAATTTGCCACTGATACTTTCTATTTGGCGAATTTCGCGTTTTGTTCGAGTTGCAAACCGCAATTGGCTCTCCCATTTCGAACGAAACGGCATTTTCGCCAATTTGACCCCTTCTATTTGGCGAATTTCGCGTTTTGTTCGAGTTGCAGACCACAATAGGCCCTCCCAACTCGAACGAAACGCCGTTTTCGCCAAATTCCAGTTTGTAGGGATGCCTGCAAGACAGAATGCCTGACCCATTGTCCTCTGGCATGGGAGGGCAATCCAGTGAATCAGAAGTCGTCAGCCAACAAAGCTGGCCAGCCGTCACCGCTTTTTAGAAATGGAAATCAAGGGCGCGAGCGTCAGCGAGGGCCTACCGTAATACATTAGCGGAGCGTCCCCCGCCGCAGGCGGCATAACGCCCGGCACACTGAGACATTCTTCTATGACTCCACGATAAATTTGAATTTGTTCCACTCTGGCGTGTGGTAACGCAAACAAAAAGTTCGCGTACTGCCGTCAATTTGGACAAAAAAACAGGTGTTTTCGCGTCCAAATTGACGGCAGTACGCTTTTTGCCTCCCCTGTCCCCCTCTGTACTCCCTGCAAGATGCCCATTGGTTGGTGGAGCAATAACTTAGCTTGCTCAATATTGTCTATGGATTGCGGGTCGGCGCCCGCAATGACAGAGGTGGCGGGATCTGCAATGACAGAGGTGGCGGGATCCGCAATGACAGAGGTGGGGGGATCCGCAATGACAGAGGTGGGGGGATCCGCAATGACAGAGGCGGCGGCGCCCGCAATGACAGAGGTGGCGGGGTCCGTCATGACAGAGGTGGCGGCGCCCGCAATGATAGAGGGGTCTAACAGATGCGGGGGAGGCCTTCTCCGTAGAGCGCGTCGATGCGCCTTGTACCGCCGATGGAGGTGCGCATGAAAACGCGAGGGGCAAGAAGCGTCTCCGTTTTTTCGCGCAGCAGGACGCGGCCGATCACGGCGGTCTCGCGACCGATTTCCGTGGCCCGCACGGAGGCCAGCGCCGCAGTCTCGTCTGAGGCCGCGACGGCGAATACCATCTTGCCTTCATTGCCCATATAGAGCGGGTCAAGACCAAGTAGCCCGCAGAGCGCTTTGACGGCTGGCTGCACCGGGGCGGCGCCTTCCGCCAGTTCGATAGTGACAGATGACGCGGCGGCCAGCTCGTTCAGGACTGTCGCGAGTCCGCCGCGTGTGATGTCTCGCATCGCGTGAACGCTGATACCGGCCGCCGCGAGGGCAGTCACCACCGGCGTGAGCAAAGCGCAGTCGCTTTGGATTTCGTTTTCTATGCCCATACGCGCCGACAGGATCGCGGCGTGGTGGTCGCCGAGGGCGCCGCTCACGATCAGGCTGTCGCCGGGGACGAGTCCCGCGGGGATGGGAGGAAACGCCGCTGCGCCCTCCGGATCAAATACCCCTATGCCGGACGTGTTGATCATGAGCCCGCCGTTTTGGGTCTTTCCTTCGATGACTTTTGTATCACCGCAGACGATGACTACGCCCGCTTCCCGGGCGGCGTCAGCCAGCGAGGCGCAGATACTGTCAAGCAAAGAGATTGACAAACCGGCTTCGATGATGAAGCCGCAAGTCAGATACTTCGGCGCCGCGCCGCTCATCAGGACGTCGTTGACCGTACCGCAGATCGCTAATTTTCCGATGTCGCCGCCCGGGAAAACGAGCGGCTCTACCACGAAAGAGTCCGTACTGACCGCCAGCTTTTGCGGCATCGCGCCGCCCGGCAAAGCCTCCCGAAGATCAAGTGTCGCAGCATCTTCCAAACGGGCCAGAATATCATTTTGGAAGTGCCTCGCGAAAACAGTCTGCATGAGATTTTCCGAGTCAAGGCCGCCGCTGCCGTGCGCCAATGTTATTACAGAATCCGAAGTCATACGGAGCGTTTGACGGCATTTTTGATGTCGCTTTTGAAAATGACTTCGCCGTGCAGGACGGGTTTTTTGTCCAAGTTCATCAGACCATAGGGGACCGGCACGCCAGTGTGCTCCCGGATCTTTTCGATATAGGCGAATTCGTTTTCTTCGCGTCCGAGACCGAGAGAGATGGCGACACTCCCCGCAAATTTGTAGGGGCTTGCCGTGGAAGCGATCAGGGTCTTTGTATGATCGCCGGTTTCTTCGGCGTAGTCCTTCCAAACCGTGTAGGCAACTGCCGTATGGGTATCGATGAGGTAGCGCTCCTCGTTCCACAGGCGGGCCAATTCCGCGTGCGAGCGAAGCATAGGCGCATGACCGGCATGAAATTCACTCAGCGACGAGTGCGCGAGGTCGCCGGCGTCAAAAGAGCCCTCCGTGTCGAGACTGCGCATCATGTCGAGGATGCGCTCGCCATCGCCGCCCGACAAATGCCAGAGCAAGCGTTCGAGATTGCTCGATACGAGGATGTCCATCGAAGGCGAGCTCGTCAGCACAAACTCGCGCTTGGTATCGTAGACGCCGGTGCGGATAAAGTCGGTCAGGACCTTGTTTTCGTTCGAGGCGCAAAGGAGACGCGCGATCGGCACGCCGAGCTGTTTGGCATACCAGGCCGCGAGGATATTTCCGAAATTGCCCGTTGGCACACAGACGTTGATGGACTCACCCTTTGCGATCTCGCCCGCGACCATGAGGCGAATCCATGAGTTGACGTAGTAGGCCACCTGCGGTATGAGGCGCCCGATGTTGATCGAATTGGCGGAAGAGAGGCGGACGTCATGCGCGGCGAGTTCTTCTGCAAAATGCCGGTCACTGAATATACTCTTCACGCCGGTCTGGGCGTCGTCGAAATTGCCGCGGATGCCAAAGACGTGGACGTTGGCGCCGACCTGCGTGATCATCTGCCTTTTCTGAACTGCGCTGACGCCGTCGCTCGGATAGAAGACGATGATCTCGGTGCCCGGCACATCGGCAAAACCGGCCAGCGCCGCCTTGCCGGTGTCACCGGACGTCGCCGTGAGAATAACGATTTTTTTGTCCTCTCTGATTTTGTGGACTGCGAGTTTCAGCAGATAGGGCAGTATCGAAAGCGCCATATCCTTGAATGCGGCCGTACTGCCGTGCCACAATTCCAGAAAATACGCGCCGCCCGCCTTCGTGACCGGAGCGATCTCGGGCGTGTCAAATTTTTCGTCATAGGCGCCGGCGGCGCAGGTTTCGATCTCACTACGCGAAAAATCTTTGAAATATGCCAGCAGCGTCTGCTCGGCTGCACTGTAGTAGCCGCGCTGTGTGACAGCCGCCATATCGAATCCGTCACCGTCCTCCCCGAACAATTTCGGCAAGGTCTCCGGCACATAAAGTCCGCGATCCGGAGCAAGCCCTGCCACGATCGCTTCTGCCGCGGATACGGCTCCCGCACCGCCTCTCGTACTGACATACTTCATCTGACTATCCCTCGTTCCTTCGGCCATCCCCTCAAATCAAATCCTTCATGCTCATAGGCTCCTGAGCTCAGCAACGATCTCGATCTTTTCCGCAGCCGTATCCTTCACGTCTTTGATGATACGCGCCGGCGTACCTGCTACCACGACGCCGGGCGGGACATCGCCCGTCACGACCGCGCCGGCTGCCACCACCGAACCTTTGCCGATACGTACGCCTTCAAGTACGACGGCGTTGGCGCCGATGAGGACGTCGTCCTCAAGCACAACCGGCTTGGCCGAAGGCGGCTCGATCACGCCGGCAAGCACCGCGCCTGCACCCACATGACAATTTGCCCCGGTGGTCGCTCTCCCGCCCAGGATCGCGCCCATATCGATCATCGTTCCCGGACCAACGGCTGCACCGATATTGATGACGGCGCCCATCATGACGACCGCACCGTCACCGATCTCCGCACCGTCCCTGATGATGGCGCCGGGCTCAATGCGCGCGTTGAGCCCTTTGAGATCAAGCAGAGGAATCGCCGAATTGCGCATGAAATTTTCTACTGTATAATCGAGGTCTTCGCCCTCGTGCGCTTTGAGTACAGGTTCAATGTCCGACCAATCCCCGATCACGACGCGGTCGCCGGCGCCATATGTCTTGCTGTTCTCAAAGATCAGATCTTCACCGCCTTTGATCCAGACCTTGACCGGTGTTTTTTTCTTTGACTCCGCAATATAGCGAATGATTTCTTGCGCTTCCATCTGTGCTTCCTTCCTGCCTGTCATCCCGGGCGGCGCCACAGGATCTCTCTATCCACGATACTCGTATACTCCGCTTGCGATGCGGACAGCGGGACCGGCCATGAATACGGTTTCGTCATCCTCGACGCGAACGATCAGATCGCCAAGGAGGAGTTTCACGGTCACCTTGTTCCCCTGCACTTTGCCCTGCCGTTTTGCAACCACAGCCGCCGCGCAGGCGCCCGTCCCGCAGGCAGCCGTCATGCCGGCGCCGCGTTCATAGGTTCTCAGCGTGATTTCATCTTTGCCGGTGATCACCGCCATATTGACATTGGTTTTTTGCGTGAATACCGGAAGCTCGTGGAGCGTCCGGCCAAAGGCCTCGAGCGCTTCTTCGTCATGTATGTCCGGGGCGCCCGCATCCGCATTCTCTGTATCATCAAGCCATACGACGGTATGAAAAGTACCCATCAGCAAACTGCTCACCCTGATGCGCTCGCCATCCGGAAGCATGATTTGCTTTTCAACAAAGTTGTCTTCCGTAGTGTCCAGGATACCGGCCGCCGCAGGGGCCCAGTCGGGCCGTCCCATATCGATCTCACAAAGGAAGGGATCCCGATTCAGGACGGCGGCGATCATCTCGCCCGCACATGTCCCGATCGGGAAGATATCCGAGTTCACGATTCCCTCGTCAATACAATAGGATGCAAAACAACGGATGCCGTTGCCGCACATCGGCGCATGGCTGCCGTCGCTGTTGATGATCGTCATCGTGAGCGGATCTTCGCCGCAAATCAGCAGACCGTCCGCGCCTATACCCGTCGTTCGGGCGCAGACTTCCCTTGCGAGATCCTCAGGTTTTGCACCGCAAAGCTCCGCGCTGCGAACTATGAGGAAATCGTTTCCGGTTCCATGATATTTTGTGAACTCCATAACCATTGATGTTATTGTACTTTGTTCGATAGGCACTGCGCAAGCAGGTAAAAATCTTTGGGGGAAAGCGTCTCCGCGCGCCTGATCGGGTCGATTCCGGCTTCTGCAAGCGCCGCGAGCAGAGTTGCTTCCGGATAGCCCGCGCGCGCGAGGGAATTGCGAAGCGTTTTCCTTCGCATATCAAAGCCTGCGCGTACGAGACGAAACATCAAAGCTTCCGTTTCGGGCTGAACGGAGCGCCCGCGTTTCGGCGTCAGACAAACCACAGACGAGTCCACGCCCGGCCTCGGGGCAAAGACCTCACGACTCACGTTCATGACCAATTCGGCCTCGCAGTGATGCTGCACCAGGATCGTGATCGCCCCGTAGGTTTTCTTGCCTGGATCCGAGAGCAGACGCTCGGCCACTTCGCGCTGCATCATGAAGACGCAGCGGACCGGACTCAGTTCGATAGCTCTGGCCACGATCGGTGTCGTGATGTAATAGGGCAAATTGCCGACGAGTATGAATCTTTCCGGAAAAGTTTCCGCCGGGAGTTTCAGAAAGTCTTCGTTGACGATCTCGACATTTCCGGCTCCCGCGACAGCGGCGCCCAAAGCCGGCAAAAGTTTTTTATCAATTTCAACGGCCATCACGCGGCCGGCACGGCCGGCGAGCGGCACGGTCAGAGCGCCCAATCCCGGACCGATCTCGACGACGTCGTCCTCAGGGCCGGCGCCTGACGCATCTGCGATCCTGTTTGCAATATTGCCGTCTGTTAGAAAATTTTGTCCAAGGGACTTCGACGGCTCAAGCCCGTATGCTTTTTTCAAGCGGTCGAGCTCTGTGCGCTTCCATGTTTCTATCATTGCCGCGCGTTACCTTGTGTTGTCCGCTTGCTGTTCGGAAAAGACGTAGAGCAACTCACCGTCCTTCAGCATATGAAAACGGCTGCGCGCTTCCTGTTCGATATATTCCGGGGTGCCGATCATAGCCAGCTCCTTCTCGAGCCGCACTTTCTCGGACTGTTTCTCCGCAAGTTGTTTCTCATAGTCGGCCTTGTCGAGGTTGAGATCGATGATACGCAGTCCGTTATAACAAAACAAAAGAACCGCAACGACAACGACGCCCAAGGCGGCCAATTTCTTGCCCGGCGTCATTTTTGGCAGAGCTTGCTTTGCACGCGTTCTCTTTGCCCGCTGCTTCGCCTTTTCCCTGCCGAACTGTTCTTCGCGTTTTTTGCGGCGCTTAGCCTGCGCTTCTTCGATCTCGATGATACGCATACAGAAATTTTAGCATTAGCAAATCGGTTTTTACAAGATGCCCCGTTTGCCCCGCCGGCCGGGGATCGGCAGGGTCACCGTCACCTTCGTTCCCTTGCCGTATTTGCTCTCAATTTCGATCTCTCCGCCGTGCGCATCGACGATTTGCCTTGAAATTGCAAGGCCGAGCCCGCTTCCGCCCATCTGGCGCGAGCGTGCCTTGTCCACGCGGAAAAAGCGCTCAAAGACCCTTGCTTGTGCTTTTTCGGGGATTCCGATGCCGTTGTCCGATATTACGATTTGGACACAATTCTCGTTCGGAATGATGTCAACGTCGATTCTGCCTTTTTCATCGGTATATTTGATGGCATTGGATAGGATGTTGAGCACGACCTGCTCCATCCGGTCGCGATCCATATAGGCGGAAAAAATGAAGTTTTCGGAAAACATCCGGTTGACCGTCAGCGCCTTTTCCTTTGCCTCCATGCTGAGTTTTTTCATCGCTGTACGGACCAGGGTCGGCAAATCGCTCTCGACCATTTCCCGGCTGATAGCGCCGCCGTCAATGCGCGTCATGATGAGCAAATCCCTGACAAGCCGATCCATACGGTCGGCCTCCGAATCGATGACGCCAAGAAAATCCCGCGTCATGGCCTCATCTGACAAATCACCTTTGAGCAGAGTTTCCGCATAGGATTTCACAGCGGTCAGCGGCGTCTTCAGTTCATGTGAGACATTGGCGACAAAGTCGGTCTGCATGCTTTCGGTCACATCGCTGATGACACAGACAGCGCCTCTGGAATTTCCGTCCTCATCACCAAGAGCCGCAAAACCAAGCCGATAGTATCTTCCGTCCACGGTGACAGTCTCTCCTGAATGCCCCTCTGCCGCCGCCTCAAGGATCGCTTTCGTTTCCAATTTTTCTGAGAATCCGGCCACGACTTCATCGTAAACCTGTCCCGCGATATCACTGTCGTCGAGCCCGAGCAGCATCTTCGCTCCCTCGTTGATCAGAGCAAAGCCCCCGTTTTCGGCAAGGATGATGACACCGTCTCCGATTTGACGTACGGCAGACTCCAGCAAACGAAGACGATATTCAGCCGCCTCAAAATCCGCCGTTACAGAGATCCGGCCCGCCTCGCTGACACGCAATTTTCTATGAAAATACAGCAAACAAACCCCGAGCGTTAGCGCGAGAAAAGCGATTGCTGTGATCAGCAGGGCTGTCGTTGTTGTCAAGCCAATACCGATCAGGAGCGGTGGAAATAGTACCCGACACCGCGCTTGGTCAGCACGTATTTGGGATCGCTCGAATCGTCCTCTAATTTTTCGCGAAGCCTGCGCACCGTCACATCGACCGTACGTATATCTCCGTAATATTCATAGCCCCAAACGTCCTCAAGCAATTGTTCGCGCGAGTACACTTTGTCCTCCCGTTCGGCAAGATATTTGAGCAATTCAAATTCTCTGAGTGTCAGCTCAAGAGCTACGCCGTTTTTGCGAGCCTCATATCGGTTTGTATCGATCGTGATGCTCCCGAAGTCCTTCACATTGGAAGGGTCTGCACCCACGATATCGCTCATGCCCGTGCGGCGGATATTGGCCTTCACGCGGGCAATCAGTTCCCTGAGTCCGAACGGTTTTGTGATATAGTCGTCCGCGCCGAGTTCAAGCCCGAGCACCTTGTCTACTTCTTCTTCTTTTGCAGTCAGGATGATGATTGGCACATTGCTTTTTTCGCGTATCCGCTTGCAAATCTCAAACCCGTCCATCGTCGGCAGCATCACATCAAGCAAGACGAGGTCGGGGTCGTTTTTCAATGCCAGCTCGAGACCCACCGCGCCATCGTAAGCGACTTCAGTCTCAAAACCCTCTTTCGTTAAATTGAATTTTACGATATCAGAGATTGGTTTTTCATCCTCAATGATCAGCACCTTCTTGGCTTCCATGCAAACTCCTTCCCCGGACAAATCAAAGCTTTAATTATGGAGATTGTAACACATCCAAGTCAATCGTGCCCAACGCCGCTCAGCAAATACAGCGGCATATCATCCGGCAAATAATCCATCGTGACCTCGGAATGACCGAATTTGTAAATACCGAAATGGAGATGCGGCCCCGTGGAATAGCCGGTATTGCCGGACTCCGCGATCTGCTGCCCCTGATAGACATCGTCGCCTGTCTTGACGAGCGTCTTGGAAAGATGTGCGTATAGCGTACTGAAACCTGCGCCGTGATCGATCTCGACCGTCAGACCAAAGCTGCCGTCATATCCTACCGCCATGACCTTGCCGCCGTCTGAAGCCTTCACCTTCGTCCCGACGGGTGTGCCGAAATCGATACCTTCATGAATGCGCCCCCACCGGGGACCATACAAAGACGTCACCAGCACATCGTCAAGCGGCACGATGAAAGCGCCGGTGCCGATGCTCGGCGGGATGGGTTTTGTGCCGCGTCTCACGATAGCCGGCTTTGCATCTTCAATCACTTCAGAGGACTGCTCGATATACTCGACGATCTCACCGTCTATGCGAACGATTTCGCCATAGGCGTTCTTTGTGCCGGGTACACCGGGCTCTACGACTTCTTCTTCACTGAGAAAGAGTTCATCTGTTTCTTCATATATCGTCTCAAAATCAATGGCTGCCGTATAGTAGCCTTCCTCCACCGTCCGCATGTTGACCTGCCCGATCGCGAGGCTGAACAATTCATCCGACTTGTTGACTTCGGAAAGCGTGGAGGCGACTTCATTCACCGAGACATCTTCCGCAAAACTTACTTCCTTGAAGCTCGCAGGATCCGTATCGCCGAGCCAATAGTCAGTGATCCCGGCGAGTACGGCTTCCGCATCTTCTTTGCTTCCCGCGACCCCGACAGTATCACCGTTGACTGCTACTTCATAGGCTTTCACGTCAAGGTCTTCCTGACTGACGATATTGTTGACGATATCTTCTTCGGTATCGATATTTCCCATTGTCTGTGCCAAAGGAAGCAAGGTTTCCCTGACCTCAACATCCTTAGGTGTTGCTTCTGCTTTTTTGCCCTCATTTTCGACGATCGAGCCCTCTATTGCTCTGACAGCGGACTGTACCTGCCCGGCGTCTTTGACGACACCGAGGACGCGGCCGTGATAGCTGTATTCGTATACGGTATAGTTGGCAGTCATAATGCCGGAGGTGAGGGGAATCGCAAAGAAGAGGACAACACAGACGCTGATCAGCTGGCGCTTGCGGTAGGCAAGCAAGACGGCGTGCGCCGAGAAAATCCCCCATACGCCAAGAATCGCTTCGCTCACCAAGGCAAGTTTTGCGAAGGCCGCTGCCTTTTGATCTTGATATCTGCCGATCCGTCTGTTGGCGGCTGTAAGGAAACGTCTTTCGAGCTCCATCCACATTTCATGCGGATGCCTGAGCGCCCGAAATCCCACGACCAACATACACCATACAACGACGATTGCTTTTTTAATCATGTATCTGAGTTTACATGTCCGGGAGGACAGTTTCAAGTGTTACAAAAATGTTTCACCGTACCTTCACAAAGCAGTCACAAGAGGCGCCGTTTTCGAGCAAACCTGTGTCTTTGCAACGCTCACAGACGTATTTCATATCTGTATAATCGGGCTCATATCCGGCCTCTTCAAGCAATCTTGCGCGTTCCTCCTGCTTTCCCGTAATACGCTTTAGCAGGCTTTCCACGGCTTTCTTTTTGCCGTCTTTGCCTGATGTCAGCGTGCTGAGATATTCCATATTGAGTACAACATTTGCATCATCTATTTCCTTGATTTTTGGGATTTTCGCATAGACTTCCGCAAGTCTGACCTCAGCCTCGGCCTCCTGTTTTTCGCGCAGTTTTCTGTAATGCCCTTCGCGGTCCGCCTGCGTGGTATGCTTTTGTCCGGGATCTGTACCCAGCCCTTGTTTTTCGCGCTCTTTTTTAATAATACCGCCAAGATATTGCAATTTGTTTCGGATACCGGCCGTATTTTTTGCCAGCTCCAGCAGCCTGTCCGGCGTATAGCCATAGTCGTCGAGCCAGAGATCGAATTTGTCCTGCTCGGCATCCGTGAGCACCGAGTAGCGAAGTCCCAGCGCTTCCATCAAACTCTTGTAGATCCCATAGCGGGCATTGTTTTCAGCGAGATATTCGGCGGCGTCCGCCTTGGTCCGCAGACCCTTCCCGGTCCACTTTTTTACGATTTTGCCTACATAAGAAGCGGTCGTGACGCCGCTTTGCGCACGTCCGTACATATAGGCGGATTCCACGATCTCCGGCGTTGCGCCGTCATCCTGAAGCCACGACAATATTTTTTCCGCGTCGCGCCCATCCAGCGTAGGCGCGCCGACAATGACGGCGATGCGCTCAAACAGATGCTTGAGTTCTTCGTCGATGATCGATCGGCCGCCGGCCTTGTGTTCTGCGGCGGTTCTTCCATTCTTTTTTGATCCGTACATCTCGCCCTTGAGATCGATGAATTCAATGTCGTAGAGCGTTTCGTCCGTCTGCGATCTCCGGACTTTGCGGACGATCTTGCGTTCCTCGGCAAAATACCTCCAGGCAGCCAGTACTTTCTCGAGAGGAATACCCAAGGCCTCCGCGATTTGGCTATGCGTCAGGCAGGTACCCTGTTTGCAGCGCATATACGCATAGAGATACACCCGCACGAAATCACCTTCGGCATCCGGCAGGATGTCTTCGATGAAAATATTGGGCAGCGCCGTATCTTCCAGACGCATCTCCCGTGGTTTTTCGATCGAATAAGTCATCGCCGTATGGTCTGCTCACGTCCGGGTCCGACGGAAATGATCCCGACAGGCACACCTGTGATCTCTTCGATCGCGGCTATATATTCTTTCGCGGCCTCGGGCAATTCGTCATAGGTCCGGCACGCCGTGATGTCCTGTTTCCAGCCCTTGACCGTGCGGTAGAGCGGCTTGCTTTCCTCTATCAATTCGAGGTCGGCCGGGAAGTTTGCGATCTCCCGCCCCTCGTGCTCATAGGCATAGCAGAGATTGATTTCATCAAAAGCGTCGAGTACATCGAGCAGCATGAGCGCCGTCGTCGTCGTACCGTTGATGCGCGCACTGTAGCGGACGACAACGCCGTCAAACCAGCCGCATCTTCTCGGGCGGCCCGTCGTGGTGCCGTATTCGTGGCCGCGTTCGCGAATGAGATCGCCCGTATCGTCAAGCAATTCTGTTACAAAGGGTCCCGCGCCGACGCGCGTCGTATACGCCTTCGTGATGCCGACCACCTTGTCGATCACGCTGCCGCCCACACCCGAACCGATCGTGAACCCGCCGGAAATGGGATGGGAACTCGTGACATACGGATAGGTCCCGAGATCGAGATCGAGCATCGCGCCCTGTGCGCCTTCAAAGAGTACGCGCTTCCCGGCTTTCAGCGCTTCGTCGACAAGGACGCTCGTGTCAGTGATATAAGGAGCGAGCCTTTTTGCATAATCAACATATTCCGAGACGATCGCTTCTTTGTCTATCGCGTCGCCACCGAGGAGTTTGACGATTTTGTCATTGGCAGCATCTATGCGTATCGTTAGCTTCTCGGCAAAGCGTTCCGGCCGAAGCATATCGCCGGCCCGCAGTCCCGTCCTGGCGGCTTTGTCCTCATAACAAGGGCCGATCCCCTTCTGTGTCGTGCCGATACTAAATGCGCCCTTCGCGAGCTCATTCAGTTTGTCGATCTCTTTGTGATAGGGGAAGACAAGATGCGCACGATCACTGACAAAAATGCGCGACACATCTGCGCCGTCCTTTGAAAGCGTTTCGATTTCCTCGAAAAACCCCTTGGGATCCAGTACGACGCCATTGCCGATCACGTTGTCCGTTCCCGGGTTCAGCACCCCTGAAGGGATGAGATGCAGGGCATATTTCTTGCCGCCCGTTACGACCGTATGCCCGGCGTTGTTGCCGCCCTGACCGCGGACGACCATATCCGCCTCTGCGGCAAGCACATCGATGATTTTTCCTTTTCCTTCGTCGCCCCACTGTGCGCCGACAACCGCTGTCGCTGACATGGCTTCTCCTTTACAAATCTATAATACCGATAACGGATCTTCGCTGAAATCGTAATGTGCAAATTTCGTGAACTGCCCAAGCCACTGCAGCGTGATATAGCCCGTTTCCCCGTTCCTGTGTTTGGCGATATACAACTGACGCGTGAGTTCCGGATCGGGACGCGAATCATTTTCGCCTTTTTCATCTTCCTGATAAATAAACATGACGATATCCGCATCCTGCTCGATCGCGCCGGATTCGCGCAGGTCGGACAAATTCGGCCTGTGACCGCCGCGCTGTTCGACCGCGCGGGAAAGCTGCGAAAGCACGATGAAAGGACATTCCATTTCTCTGGCGAGCTGCTTGAGCATCCTCGACAGGGTCGCGATCTCCTGTTGCCGGTTTTCGGGCCGGGAAGAATTTTTCCCGTTTCCTCCGAAATCCATCAGCTGCAGGTAGTCCACGATGACGAGATCCAAACCTTCTTTTAGTTTCATACGCCGGCACTTGTTTCGGATCTCGCTGATCTGAATGCCCGAAGTGCTATCGATGTTGATCGTCGCCCGGCTGAGCGCTTGCTGCGCTTCTCCGAGTTTTTCGATCTTGGCTTTGTCACGGTAGACTTTCCCGCCGCGCAATTCATCGGACGGGATCATGGACTCAGCCGCCATCAGCCGCACTCCGAGTTGGAGTTCGTCCATTTCCAAACTGAATATCATCACCTTTGCGTCCGCCTTGAGCGCCGCATTGGCCGCGATATTGAGCGCGAGGCTCGTCTTGCCCATGCCGGGCCGCGCTGCCAAAACGATCAAATCCGAAGGCTGAAGTCCCAGCGTCATCTGATCCAATTTTGGAAAACCGGTCGTCAGTCCGGTCAGCCCGTCCGTATTTTTCTTGCTGAGCTCTTCCATGCGCTCGATACTGAGCCGCAATATTTCCTGAAGAGGATAGTATTCGGCGCGTTTGCCGCGCTGCCCGATCGCCAAAATTTCGCGCTCCGCATAGTTCAGCACATCCGCCGGATCATCTTCTTCCGTGAAACTCTTTGCCACGATCTCTCCCGCCGTCTCGATCAAATGGCGCAATACGGCCTTGTCGCGTACAAGGCCGGCATAATACGGCGCGCTCGACGGTGCGGGCACCATACCCGAAAGCTCGGCAAGATATTTTCGTCCGCCGACAGCTTCAAGTGTGCCGCGCCGTTTCAATGCGTCAGCCGTAGTCACGAGATCTACGGGATTGCCCTCGCGAACAAGCCCGGCGACGGCCTCAAAGATCTCGCCGTGGCTCAGATTCGCGAAATCCTCTTTCGTGAGTGTTTCCGAAATTTCGGTCGCGGCAAAAGTACTTTGGAGCGCGGCGCCAAGAACCGATTGCTCCGCTTCGACCGATTGTGGCAAAGGCCGCCCGTCAGGCATTATGCTTCCTCCGCATCTCCGCTGTCATCGATTTCAACGCTTTCCGCGATTTCAACCGTTTCCGTATCCGCAGCATCCATCGTATCCGCAGCATCCGCAGCATCCTCGGCATCCACAGCGTCCTCGGCATCCGCAGCCGCACCTTCAGCCGCCGCCGCTTTTGCAGCAGCAGCCGCTTCGGCCTTCGCCGCTGCTTTTGCGCGACCCGCTGCGCCGCCCGTATAGTCGTCCTCGTCCGCAGCCAGCGCCGCATCCGAATAGGTATCGCGAGGCGGCTCAACGATACGCACCGTACCGCCCTCTGCCTTGACCGTCACCTTGATGATAGCTTCGACTTCCGGATAGATACGGTAAGCGATGTTGTGGTCGCCCGCCTGTTTGATGGGAGCGTCGAGCAGGAATTTCCTGCGGTCGATCTCAAAATCTGTCTGCTCCGACAGCGCTGTAGCGATGTCCTGAGCCGTGATCGAGCCAAAGAGTTTGCCTGCGTCACCCGCCTTCGCGGTGAACTCGAGCGCGCGTCCGTCAAGATGATCCTTGAGCAGCTGCGCCGCTTCGATATCGGCCGTCTTCTTCGCGGCGATCTTCGCCCTGCGATGTTCGAGGGTCACCAAATTGGCCTTGGTCGCCGCAAGCGCCTGTCCCGACGGGAGCAATTTGTTGCGCGCATAGCCATTTTTGACCTCAACCACCTCGCCTGCCTTGCCGGCGCCGACGATGTCTTCCAATAGTATGACTTTCATTTACTGCCTCCTTCCGCTTCGCGGATATAGTCCTTCAGTTTGTTCACGACCTGACCTACGGTCGTATCCTTGATCTGCGCCGCAGCCATCGTCATATGACCGCCGCCGCCCAACCGTTCCATGATGATCTGCACATTGAGTTCGCCGAGCGACCTGGCGCTCACAACGATCTCGTCTTTCGTCTCGCCGACCACGAAACTCGCGCGGATTCCCTTGATGTCGAGCAGCTCGTCCGCCGCCTGTGCAATGATGATGGGCGCGTTGTCATGCTGCCCGTCACTCTGTGAAATGGCGATCCCGTTTTGCGTGAATTCCGCATTCGAAATGATGCTCGCACGCTGCTTGAAATCGTTCATATCGTTTTGTAAAAATTGCCGTACATTCGTCGTTTCAGCGCCATTCATGCGCAACCACGCCGCCGCCTCAAACGTCCTGGCGCCCGTCTTGACCGAGAAGCTGTTCGTATCGATGAAAATCCCGCCGAGGAGCATCTCTGCCTCAAACTTTCCGATCTTGCGGATCTCTTCGTCAAACTGAAGGATCTCCGTGACCAGTTCGGATGTCGAGCTCGCATTTGGCTCCATATAGGTGAGCGTCGCGTTTTCAATGACCGACTCGCGCTTTCGGTGATGGTCGATGAGCACCATCTTTTCCGTCCGCCCAAGCAGCGCAGGCGTATCCACCATATCGGGGATATGCGTATCGATGACGATGAGCAAGGTATCGCTTGAAATCGTCTTCTCGGCCTCGTCGCCCGTGACGATACGATAGCCCTTTTCTTCTTTCGCGGTGCGCACGACCTCGTCAAGCGAATAATTGCTTGTCGACATCGCAATGCAGGCCGGCTTCCCGTGATGCGTGACCATATGGGCCAGCCCGACGGCCGCGCCGAAAGAATCGATGTCCGCATACTTGTGGCCCATGATACAGGCGGACGGTGACTCGCTGATCAGCTGCCGGATCGCATGGCTCATGACGCGCGATTTTCCCTTGCTTCGATTTTCAATAACCTGCACACTGCCGCCATAATAATCCACGCCTTCGTCTGTCTTCACAACCACCTGATCGCCGCCCCGTCCCCTTGCAAGGTCAAGAGCGTACATCGCAAATTCCTCTGAGTGCACCGGACCGTCTCCGACGCCGATGCCCAGACTGAAACTCGTCGGAAAGTCCGCATCGTTTTCGATCTTTCGAGCCGTTTCCAATATGGCGAATTTGTCGTTTTGGATCTTGCAGAGCGCACTTCTGCCGAAGACGATCTGCCAAGATGCGTCACGATACCTGAGCAATGCCCCGCCGGTATCCGCTGCAAATTGCCGCACCGCGCTCTCTACAGCCGAAGCCCGCATCGAGCGGAGGACGTCTGACGAAGCCTGAAGCAACTCATCGTAATTGTCGACCGTCAAATAGCAGTAGCAGATCTTCTCATCCTCGTAGCTCTTCCTCAGCTTTTCCAGCTCCGTGACGTCCAGAAAGAAATACATGGCGCTCTCGTTTGCTTCTTTCGAAACATAGTCCGCAAGTACCTTGTATTCATATCCGGCCTCGGATATCCTGACGTCCGTCTCTTCCCCGGCTTTCAGGGCAAGCAGTCTGTCTTCCCCGATCACATCCGCGATACGGGTCTTGAGCAGTTTGGCAGACGGAAATATCGCCTTGAACTTCCCGTTGGTCATGACCAGGATGCCATCGCTGCCGACAAGGCAGATGGGAAGCGGATGATTGGCGATCGAATGCCGGATCGTCTCCTCTATGTCGCCGCTCGTCCGTGCGAGATAATCCGCAACAAACGGCTTTACGAGTTTGAAAAGTAAGTTTTCAGCCATGGGCTGTCTGCTCCTAATCCCTCACGTAGGGGAGCAGCGCCACGATACGTGCCCGCTTGATCTCCGTCGCGAGCTCGCGCTGGTGAATCGCACAAACACCCGTCACGCGCTTGGGCAGGATCTTGCCGCGTTCGCTGATGTATTTGCCGAGCAAATCAGCATCTTTGTAATCGATCTTGATGTTTTTGTCCGCGCAGAACGGGCAGACTTTTTTCCGCCTGAGTCCGCCGCCCGGACGTCTTTGTTTTTCCATGTTAATACTCCTTTATTTCATTAAAACGGCATATCGTCGTCGTCGATCTCCGCGAACGCATCCGGGAGATCCTGCGGGGCCGCTGCCGGAGCAGGAGCCGGAGCCGGAGCCGCCGGTGCGTACGAGGGAGCCGGCGCGCCTCCAAACTGCCCGCCAAAATCGCCGCCGCCGCTGTTTCCGCCGCCGCTATAACCACCGCCGCCTTCACCCTTGCGGTCCAAGAATTCGACGCGGTTGGCAATGACGTCTGTTGTGTAGACTTTTTTGCCGTCCTTCTCATAGCTGCCGGTCTGGATGCGCCCTTCGACGCCGACCTTGCTGCCTTTTTTCAAATAACGTTCGACCAGCTCCGCTTGTTTGTCAAAGGCTGTAATACGGATAAAGTCCGCATCATCGCCGCCCTCAGACTTCCGAAACCGATTGACCGCGATCGTGAACCGCGTGATGGCCATACCGCTCTGGGTATAACTCTTTTCGGGATCTCTCGCAAGATTGCCCGCCAATACCACAATATTCATCTCGCACCTCTACTTCTTTTCGTCTTTGTTGATAATGATATGACGAATCACATCGTCGGAAATACGAAGTCTGCGGTCGAG
>JAISJT010000093.1 GCA_031261395.1 Eubacteriales Family XIII. Incertae Sedis bacterium | reverse complement strand
TGCTTTATCTCCCGATACTGCACGGTCTTACGTGTACCTTCACGAGCCGTTTTTTCAGCTACTTCCTTGGCGGCCTCCATAGCATTGACCAAGAGTTCCGCCTGCTTGTTGTTCGTGATGCGAATGTTGTTAAAAATACTGCTTGTCGCCATGTTGCTCACCTCCTTTACGACTTCTAAACAAATTATACAACTACTCGATGTACTTGTCGAATTTTTAATCTTCCTGTTTGTGCGTCCGCATTTTCTCCGTCGTGAGACCGCTCGACGCCGCGATACCACGCAGACCGTTTCCCTCTTTCACTGGTAATATTCTCAGATTACCTCTTCGAAGATCGTCATTAATTTTTTCATCCGTCATGTAAATTAATTCTTCATTCTTTTCCATCGTTTTCACCCAGGATTACATTATTGTTGACCAATATCTCCATCTGATTTCCTTGTATCAAAGCCAACGTAAAGATACTTGTCCGAATAATCGACTACTTCCATTTTCTGAATGATTGATTCAGACATACGGGGAATGTCCCCGCGAAATAGTAAACCAAGGTCTCTCGACCAGCCCAAACGGCTACGTCGTTCTTATTTAGAGTATACACCATTACAGAAACGGCAAGAAAAAAGGGTCGGAATCGTTGAAATTCCAGTCCTTTTTCATGGTACCCCGGCAGGGGTTCGCCGCCTGCTCGCTTCGCTCACATGCTAACCTCTCACTCGCTTCGCGAGTTCGAGTCAAAGGCTCCGCCGGAGCCTTTGCCCCTCACGGGTTCGAACCCCTATGTGATTCTTTGCGAAAGAAAAGACCCGTAGAAACTTTCTACGAGTCTGAAGTGGTACCCCGGCAGGGGTTCGAACCCTGGACACCCTGATTAAGAGTCAGGTGCTCTCCCAGCTGAGCTACCGAGGCGTACCGGTTCGGCTGGCATGGCAAACATGGCAAACGAACAGTTTGTATATTACCACGACACGAATGAGGTGTAAAGTGCGATTTTTGATTTTTCAATTGGGGCGCCCGCCGTTGCCCCTTCCGCCGGCGGGCGCCTTCGTTGCGGCTTTCAGCCGGCAGACCGATTAGCCTCTTGCACGAATATAATCTATGCAGTGGGAGCAGATTCTTCGCCCTCGAAACTCATACTCCGGAATCTTTTCTCCGCAGAGGCAGCATACAACGTCTTTTAAACCATCCTCAGCATAATAAGTAATGGCGCCTTTCGTTTTTTTTAACTTTTCCATTGCACTTCTCTCCTATTTACAATGATCTCAAAAGGGAAATGGCGGCATATCTCTCGGATGCATCGGTTGGCCGAACTGAAGGGAGATGTTCGCTCTCTGTCCGTCTGTATGCCGTGTTGATACTATATAGTCACGAAAACTTGCTATATATGACACGTTTATTACAAAATTCATGACAAAATCTCTCCATTTTATTTCTTCGCCGATGATTTTTCAGTTGCATTTCCATAAAAACCACTATATAATGTGCTTTACCAAGATAACTAATACAAGATAACTGGGGCGCCTTGTTGCAGTTTTTTCAGTGGAATATCGTGTTTTTCAGAAGGATTTGAGCGCTGCAAAGCAACAGAACGGAGCAAGCTATGCCAAAAGTCATCAAAAGAGACGGCGAAACCGTCATTTTCAACAAATACAAGATCGCAAATGCGATCCAAAACGCCATGCTCGAAACCACGGAGGGCGTAGATCAGGCGCTCGCCGCGGAGATCGCCGGTCAGGTCGAAAGCCAGGTCAACGCCTACGGGAACGACGTCAATGTCGAAGACATCCAGGACCTCGTCGAGGACTACCTCATGGAAAACGGCCTGAAGGCGGCCGCAAAAAAATACATCATCTACCGCTACGAGCGCGACAAGACCCGCGACGCCCGCAAGAGGCGCGACGGCCGCATCATCGGCGAAGATTTCCTCGCCGGCTACAAGCACGCGCCTTCACCCATGAAGCAGCTCGGTTCCTTTGTCTATTACCGCACCTACTCGCGCTGGGTGCCGGAAGAACGCCGCCGCGAATACTGGTGGGAAACCGTGCGCCGCTCGGTCGAATACAACGCGGGCATCGTCCCGGTCGCGCGCACCGAGGCCGAGCAGCTTTACCGCAACGTCTTTGAGCTCAAGCAGTTCCTCTCGGGGCGCACCTTTTGGGTCGGCGGCACCGACGTGACCGCCTACTACCCGATGGCCAATTACAACTGCGCCTTCCGCGTCATTGACAGCTTTTCCGCCTACCGCGACATCTTCTACCTGCTGATGGTGGGCTCCGGCGTCGGCGTCCGCATCCTGAAAGCCGACGTCGAAAAGCTGCCGCCCGTCAGGACCGACATCGAAGTGATCCACGAATCATACACACCCATGCTGCGCACCATGCGCCAGGACTCGACCTCCCTCGAATTCAGCCACGGCGACACCGTACGCATCATCATCGGAGACAGCAAAGAGGGCTGGGTGCAGTCGCTCGACTATTTCCTGCGCATCCTGTGGAGTACCGAGTACCGCAAAGTGAAGACCATCCTCCTCAACTACGACAACGTCCGCAGCAAGGGGGAACGGCTGCGCACTTTCGGCGGCACGGCGAGCGGTCACCAGAGCATGAAAAACATGTTCACCAAATTAGTGCGCGTCCTCGAAAAAACAGGCGTCCGCGCCGGTACGGACAAAGTGCGGCTCCGGCCCATCGACTGCCTCGACATCGCCAACATCATCGGCGAAAACGTCGTGGTCGGCGGCGTCCGCCGCACGGCGGAGATCGCCCTGCTCGACATGGACGACGCGGAAGCCATCGGCGCCAAGAGCGACCTCTACACCAAGGTCGATGACAACTGGGTCCTCGACACGGAGATCGCCCACCGCCAGATGAGCAACAACTCCATCTACTACACGCGCAAGCCGACGCGCGAGCAGTTCCACCGCCACCTCGAGCAAATGCGTTATTCGGGCGAGCCGGGCTGGGTCAACGAAGAGGCCGGCAAAAAACGCCGCCCAAATTTCAGCGGGGTCAACCCCTGCGCAGAAATCCTTTTAGACAGCGACGGCCTATGCAACCTGACCACCGTGAACGTGATGGGCTTTGTGCACGAAGACGGCACCCTCGACCGCGCGGGCCTGATAGAAGCGCAGCGCCTCTCCGCGCGCGCGGGCTACCGCATGACCTGCCCCGAACTCGAGATCCCCGAATGGAACGCCGTCCAGCAGCGCGACCGCCTGCTCGGCTGCTCCCTCACCGGCTGGCAAGACATGGTGAACGCGACCTCCCTCACGACGGAGGGCCAGAAAGAACTCCTGCGCGACCTCCGCAAAGCCGCCCATGACGCCGCCGAACACTACGCCAAAGAGCTCGGCATGAAGGAACCGCTCTTAGTCACCACCATCAAACCCGAGGGCACACTCTCCCTCTTGCCCGTCGTCTCGCCCGGCGTACACTTCTCCCACGCCGCCTATTTCGTCAGGCGCGTGCGTATCTCGGCCGACGACCCGCTCGCCCGCGTCTGCGAAGAACTCGGCTACCCCGTCTTCCCGGAAGTCGGCCAGACGCGCGAAAACGCGACGACGAAGGTCATCGAATTCCCCGTGCAGGCGCCGGACGGCCTGACCAAGGGCGACGTCTCCGCCATCGAACAGCTCGAGATCTACAAGCTCTTCATGGACAACTACATCGACCACAACTGCTCGATCACCGTTCACGTCCGCGACGACGAATGGGGCCTCGTCGAAGACTGGGTCTGGGAACACTGGGACGAGATCGTCGCCCTGTCCTTCCTGCCCTACGACGACAGCTTCTACGACCTGCTGCCCTACGAAGAAATCAGCGCGGAGGAATTCGCACGCCGCACCGCCGAGATGAAACCCTTCATCCCCTCGCTCTTATCCAAATACGAAAAACAGGAACAGGAATACGACATCGGCGACGACGGCTGCGAAAGCGGCGTCTGCCCCATACGCTGAGCGCACGAGCTAAAGTTTGAACTCCAAAATCCGGTCCCGCAAGACGGCCGCGCGCTCAAACTCGAGCCGGGCCGCGGCCTCCTTCATCTCCTTCTCCATGCGCTTCACATACTCCTGGCGCTCTTTCATCGTCATCTCGTTCTTCGCCCGCGCCTCGTACCACGAATCCTCCGCCTCGGCCACCTTCGTCGCCTCAATGACCTCCCGCACCGCCTTCTCGATCGTGCGCGGCGTGATGTCATGCGCTGTATTGTAGCGAACCTGCACTCCCCGCCGGCGCTCAGTCTCGTCCATAGCCCGCCGCATCGAGTCGCTGATCTCGTCTGCATATAATAATACACGGCCCCCGACATTACGGGCGGCCCGACCGATGGTTTGCACCAACGATGTCTCGTTGCGGAGAAATCCCTGCTTATCTGCGTCTAATATCGCGACCCGGGTGACTTCCGGAATGTCCAATCCCTCGCGCAGCAAATTGATTCCCACCAACACGTCAAAGTCGCCGACACGCAAATCATGAATGATTCTCATACGCTCAAAAGTCAGCACGTCGGAATGCATATACCGCACGCGCACCCCCGCCTTCGCGAGATAGTCCGTCAAACTCTCTGCCATCTTCTTCGTCAGCACCGTCACCAAAACGCGGCCGCCCTGCTCCCGCGCCAGATTGATTTCCCCGATCAGGTCGTCGATTTGCCCCTCGGTCGGACGCACTTCCACCTCAGGATCGACCAGCCCGGTCGGCCGGATGACCTGTTCGGCCGTGACCCCGCCGCTGACTTCGCGCTCATACGCCGCCGGCGTCGCGCTGACAAACACCGCCTGCGGCACCAGCGCATTGAATTCCTCAAACTGCAGCGGCCGGTTGTCGAGCGCCGAAGGCAGGCGAAACCCGTACTCGACGAGCGCCTCCTTGCGTGCGCGGTCGCCGGCATACATGGCCCGCAGCTGCGGCAGCATGACATGGCTTTCGTCGATGATGACCAAAAAGTCCTTAGGGAAATAGTCGATGAGCGTATAGGGCCGCGACCCGGGCGCAAGCCCGCTGATATGCCGCGAATAGTTTTCAATGCCCTTGCAGGTCCCGATTTCGCGCAGCATTTCCAAATCGTAGCGCGTGCGCTGTTCGAGCCGCTGGGCTTCCAGCAGTTTACCGCGCTCCCGGAAGTAGGCCAGCCGTTCCCGAAGTTCCTCTTCAATGGTCTCCACCGCATGCGCCGTCTTTTCCGGCGACGCCACATAATGCGTCGCGGGGAAAATCGCAACATGACTGCGCACGCCTTTGATCTCCCCCGTCACCAAATCGATTTCCTTGATCGACTCCACCTCGTCGCCAAAGAGTTCGACGCGCACCGGCGCCTCGCCCCCCGACGGAAAGACGTCAATCACATCCCCGCGCACGCGGAAGTCCCCGCGGTCAAACCCCATATCGTTGCGTTTGTACTGGATGTCCACCAATTTCGTGAGGATGGCGCGCCGGCTCATCTCCTGCCCCGGCCGCAGCGAAAGCGTCTGGCTCCGGTAGTCGATCGGCTCGCCCAAACCATAGATACAACTGACGCTCGCCACGACCACCACATCCCGCCGCTCACAAAGCGCTGCCGTAGCGGAATGTCTGAGCTTGTCGATTTCCTCGTTGATGTCCGCGTCCTTGTCGATGTAGGTATCGGTCGAGGCCACGTAAGCCTCCGGCTGGTAGTAATCATAGTAGGAAACAAAATATTCCACGGCGTTATCCGGAAAATACTCTTTGAATTCTCCCGCCAACTGCGCGGCAAGGGTCTTATTATGTGAAATGATGAGGGTCGGGCGTTGTACGCGCTCGATCACGTTGGCCATGGTGAAGGTCTTGCCGGAACCGGTCGCGCCCAGCAAGGTCAGCCGGTCCTGCCCGGCCCCGAGCGCACGGACGAGATCGTCCACCGCCTGCGGCTGGTCGCCCGTCATCCGGTAGTCCGAAACGATCTTAAACAGGGAACTCTCCGCAGCGCTCATGAGGAAACGCTCCTATTCGAAATTTGCAGGCAGGTAGCGTTTGAGCTTTCCGACCAAATCGGTAAAATTCAGAGGTTTGCCCAGATGGTCATCCATACCGGCCTCAAGGCAGCGCTCGATGTCCTCGCGGAAGACATTGGCCGTCATCGCGATGATCGGCACGATCCGTGCGCGCGGATCATCGAGGGCGCGTATGCGGCGTGTCGCTTCCAAGCCGTCCATTTCGGGCATCTGCATATCCATGAGGATCAGGTCGTAACGCCCGGGATCGTCTGCATATTTTTCTACGGCCACCATGCCGTTTTCGGCCATATCCATGCCGGCGCCCGAAGGTTCGAGCAGCGTTTGCACGATCTCGCGATTGATCTCCACGTCTTCTGCAAGCAGGATGTACCTGCCCGAAAACTCACCTTCAACCAACCCGATATCGTCTTCCCGCGAGACCGCAAATGCCTTGGCGCCGAGCACCTTGTTGATGCAATCGACCACCATCGAGGGGAAGAGCGGCTTCTGCAGATACTCATCGATCACCGTAGCATCGTCCCGCTCTTTGAGATCGTTGAAATCGTGAGAGGAGATCATGACGATGACGGAGGCGTCAACAAGAGCCTTGATCTTTTCCGCCAGCAAAAACCCGTCCATCATAGGCATCTGCCAATCCACGAAAAAGACATCGAATTTTTCGCCGTCCGCAAGCAGTGAAAGCGCCTGCTCCCCGCTTTCCGCGCCGGTCACTTTCATCTCGTATCGATCCCCGATGCTCACAAAATACTCCAGGATATCCTGTGAGTCGTCAACGACAAGCGCCCTCACCTCGGAGAGATCGATCTTGGGCAGATCCGCCTTGTCGATTGGCTGATCCCCCTTCTTCATAAGGATGTCGAAGGTAAACGCCGAACCCTTGCCATACTCGGATTCCACGCGAATCGAACCGTTCATCGCCTCTACGATGCTCTTGGAGATCGCAAGCCCCAGCCCGGTACCGCCAAATTTTCGCGAAATGCTTTTGTCGGCCTGCTGAAAAGAAGTGAACAGGATCGCCTGCGTCTCCTTTGGGATGCCGATGCCCGAGTCGATCACAGACACCCTGATCCGATAATAATCAGATTGCGCTTCCTCAAGTCTCGTTTCGAGTCGGATCTCACCGCCCTCAGGCGTGAATTTCATCGCATTTGACAAGAGGTTCAGGATGACTTGGGATAGGCGCTGTCCATCCCCTATCAAATATTCGGGCACCCGGTGATCGAGTTTGACCTTGAGGTTTTGATGCTTGCGGTCAACGCTGTAATTGATGGCCGATACCGCACGGCGGATGACCCCCTCAAACTGGAAGTTTTCATCGGAGAGTTCAAATTTTCCGGCTTCGATCTTTGAGATGTCGAGAATATCGTTGATGATCCCGAGCAGATGCGTGGAAGAGTCCTCTATCTTTTCGAGACAGTAATCTTTTTTTTCAATGGTACTGCTTTCTTTGCCGATCTTCGTCATCCCGATGATCGCGTTCATCGGCGTGCGAATCTCATGGCTCATATTCGACAAGAACATAGATTTCGCGATATTCGCGTCCTCTGCCGCCTGCCGCGCTTCTTCGATGGCCGTGATATCCGTCATGAAAATCAGCGAACCGACATACGCCTCCTTTTCATCACGCATCGGTGTGAAGCCCATCATATACTTTTTGAGTACACCCTTGCCGCCAATATCAAGCGTCTCCTCCAGCATGAGAGACTCATCCCGCAGGACGGCGGCAGATAGAGCAGCTTCCGTTTCCTTTGCCCACTCCGCACCTCCGAGCATGTTGAGGATTTCCATACCGCTGTGCCCCTGCACCTGAGAGAGAGATCTCAGACCGACTTCCCGTATGAAATAATCCGTCGCATAGGCCAGATGTGCAAATTGGTCGAAAAAGAAAAAGATGTCGGGCGCATTCCTAAGCAGCAAACTCAAATAATTTGCCTGCTCAAGATAGGATTGTGCACTGCCGGCTTTTGCGGCCAAATTTTTCTCATACACAGCCCGCTCGACTTCCAATGAAGTCTTGAGCCGGTTGATCTCGCGTTCCGCCTTGCGCAATTCTTTGCGCAGAGCATCCGCATCCACAGTGTTCACAGTACCGTCAGCCACTCCTCTTCCTCTTTCTTCCCCGATCCTGACCGCCCGCCATCAGAGGGCAAGCGCGATGATCGAATAATTGTGGAGCTGATTGCTCAGCGCTCCGTCTTTTTCTGTAATCGGACAAATCTCCCCGCCCGAGTAGAACAGTGCATACGGCGCCTTGTCCCCGACTGCACCGACAATATTTTCAGCTTCCACGTCCGACGTCGGCGCAAGCATGAAATACCGCGTGACGCAGGGGGCAATGAACAGCGCACTTGGCGCATCTCCCGCCAGCAAATCCCTGATCATTGCCTCATCCGTTGCAAGGATGCTCTCGGGATCCACAACTCCGACGGAAAAGGTGGTGCCTTCCGGAATCTTGCGTGCAAACTGCACGCTGCCGTCTTCGGTCACCCCATAGATGCCAAGGGCGATCGCGGTAGCGCCGTCTTTCAAATCAAATAGCGCCGGCAGATTGCTCCAGTCCGCCGCCGATTTCAGATCGAATCCGACGCTGCGCAGATAGTCGAAATACGGGATCCCGTTGACGCCTTTCACAAAATAGCCTTCGGATTTGGTCACGATCGCTTTTTGCGGCCGGACATTTTTGTTTGCGATGGAGTGCAAATAGCATCTGGGCGTGACATTTCCGGCGATGAAGGCAACCGCAAGACTCCCCGGCGAGGCCGCCCCGTTGGCAATCACAAGCCCGTCGGAAAAATCGGGACGAAATCCGGCCATCACGCTGCCAAACAGGGGAATGCCTCCTGTCTCTTTGTCCAGTGCGTCCAGAAAAGCGTCCACGCCGAGATCCGGCAGGATCGGCGAAAAAATCAGCCCCAATTTTGGTTTGGCCCCGAGCCGCTCTTCGGCCCGCTCGACCATGTGGTGAATTTCTTCTTCGTAATTGCCCGCATTCAAATCGGCGGTGTATTCTACCGCAAAATCGGCGTCATCTGCCGTCAGCACGGAAAGCTGCAGCAGTTCGGAATCGATCTCTCCGGATGTCGCGCTGAGATTTGTCGTACAGCCGACGATCTCAAACGGCAGCTTCTCTGCCAATTTTACCAGCGTGCCGTTTCCCGCATAATCCGGATGGCATGTCACAATACCGACTGAATTTGCGCTGAGTTTCCCGTCTATCATCGCCTCTATTTCGGCGATAGCATCTTCTTCTTCATCAATCTCTCGTGTCCACGCATTGACCATCTTCATGGCGGGGGGTTCCTTTCTTTGCATCTGTGAAAATCCTATGTTGACAAAAAATTATAGCACATTCCGGTGCAACAGATTCACTTGCTCGTAGTTATATACCACGATTTCCGGTATAATAAACATATGTGTGTAGCGTATCCCGGAAAAATTCTTTCATTGGACGGCCGAACCGCGAAAGTAGACTTCGCGGGCAATGTCGTGTCCGTCAATATCGGCCTCGTCGACACGCGTCCCGGTGACTACGTACTCGTACACGCAGGTATGGCGATCGAATCCATGGGCGAAGAAAAAGCGCGATCGATCCTGAACGTATTTGCCGAAATCAATGAGTTTTGAAGACAAGCCTTTCAAAATCATGGAGGTCTGCGGCACGCATACCTCCGCTATTTTCAAAAGCGGTATCCGCGATCTCTTGCCGGAAAACGTCCGTCTCGTCTCCGGCCCGGGCTGCCCGGTCTGCGTGACGCCGCCCTCCTATATCGACCGCTGCATCCGGATCGCCCGGACGCCGGGGCACGTCTTGCTGTGTTTCGGAGATATGATGAAGGTTCCTGCGCGAGGCGGCTCGACGCTTTCGGACGCAAAGGCCGCAGGCCGGTCCGTCCGCATGGTCTATGCGCCGTTTGACGCACTCGCACTCGCCGCAAAAAATCCGGACATCGAATATACGGTAGCAGCTGTCGGCTTCGAAACGACGGCGCCTGCCTATGCCTTGCTGATCGAAGAAGCGCAGGCGCGCGGCCTGACAAATATCCGCCTGCTGACCGCGCTGAAATCGGCGGTCCGCGCCATCGAGTGGATCTGTGAAACCGGCGAGGACGTAGATGCATTTCTCTGTCCCGGTCACGTGAGCGTGATCACCGGCAGCGCGGCCTACGCGCCTCTCGCCGAAAAATACGGCCGGCCTTTTGTGGTCGCCGGCTTTGAGGCAAAGCAGCTCGAGGCCGCCGTCCGGGACTGCATCTGCGGAGGATCGGGTGTCCGCAACCTCTACCCCGAGGCCGTTTCCGAAGAAGGAAATGCCCGGGCGAAGGCCCTGCTCGAAACTTATTTTGACCTCACGGACGCCGCATGGCGCGGGCTCGGAACTATCCCCCGGTCCGGATATGAACTAAAGAGCAAATACGCCCGCTGGATCCCGGATCAAGTCCGGGATGACACGCCCGATGTCATCCCGAACGCTGCCGCTGTCATTGCGGGCGCCGACCCGCAATCCACAGCCGCAGCTGTCAGCAGCGACACCCTGCCGCCCGGCTGCCGCTGCGGCGACGTCATCCTCGGCCGCATCGACCCGCCGGACTGCCCGCTGTTCGGGGGGTCCTGCACGCCGCTGCGAGCGACCGGTCCCTGCATGGTCTCGTCCGAAGGCGCCTGCGGCATCTGGTACCGCAACCGCTCACCTGTCATTGCGGGCGCCGACCCGCAATCCATTGTGATATACTGAAACAAGTAATCTATCGAAGCAAAACGGAGTAAAAAATGAGCATCAATTACGACATCAAAGACATCAAACTGGCGGCCTTGGGCGAGCGAAAAATCGCTTGGGTGCGAGACAACATGCCCCTGCTGCGCGCGCTTGAAGAACGCTATGCGGATCTGCCCAAACGGGAAAAGCCGCTGGCGGGCGTCCGCCTGAGCCTTTCGATCCATATGGAAGCCAAGACGGCCTACCTCTGCCGCGTGCTGATCTGGGCCGGCGCGCAGGTCTCCGCCATGGGCTGCAATGTCTTGTCCACGCAGGACGATGTGGCGGCCGCCCTCGTGCGCGGACGTACGGCTTCGCAGGACAAAAGGGATCACGGCGGCCGTGCGGTTCCCGGCGTCGGCGTCTTCGCGATCCACGGCGAGAGCGAAGCGAGTTATTCGAAACATGTCGAGATGTGCCTTGCGCATCGTCCCAATATCGTGATCGACGACGGCGGAGATTTGGTCGGCATGCTGCATTCCAAGCGGACCGACCTCGCGGCCGATGTTTGGGGCGGCGGCGAGGAAACGACCACCGGCGTCATTCGTCTCAAGGCGCTCGAGGCCGCCGGCAAGCTCAACTTCCCAATGGTCGCCGTCAACGATGCAAGGTGCAAGCACCTGTTCGACAATCGTTACGGTACGGGGCAGTCGGTCTGGGACAGCATCCTGCGCAATACGAATCTCATCGTCGCTTCCAAGACCGTCGTGGTCGCGGGCTACGGCTGGTGCGGGCGCGGTATCGCCATGCGGGCGGCGGCGCTCGGGGCGCAGGTCATCATTACGGAAATCGATTATGTCAAGGCGATGGAAGCGCGCATGGACGGCTACTCCGTCATGACGATGGAGCAGGCGGCGGCGCGCGGCGACATCTTTATCACGGCGACGGGCTGCAAGGACGTCATCACGCTGGCGCATATGGCGCTCATGAAGGACGGCGCGATCCTTGGCAACGCCGGGCATTTCAATGTCGAAATCGACATGGCCGGCCTCGCCAAAAAGGCAAAGGACCGCTACGTCGCGAAAAATAATATCGAGACCTATGTGCTGCCGCGCGGCAAACACATCAACATCCTCGCGGAAGGCAGACTGCTGAATATCGCGGCCGCCGACGGACACCCCGCCGAGATCATGGACATCAGCTTTGCCGTGCAATTCTACGCAGCGCTGTATGTCAAGCAAAATCACTTGACACTCGAAAACCGCGTCTACGATGTGTCCGGCGAAATCGACGATGTCGTGTCGCGCGCGCGCGTCGCGGCCTGGGGCGTCGAGATCGACAGCCTGACGCCGGCGCAGGAAAAATACCTGAAAAGCTGGGAGCTGTGAACGGGAAATGACCGCCAACGAAACCGACCAAAGACTTGAACAGAAAGTCATAGAGTTTCGCCGGGCGCTGCACCGCATCCCCGAGCTCGACTTCGACCTGCCCCGGACGCGAGCCTTTCTCACGGAAGTGCTGGCGCCGCTCGGCTGCGAGATTCGAGACCTCGGCAAAGCGGGATTCACGGCCTTTTTCGACAATCATCAAGAGGCGACTCTCGCCTTCCGCAGCGATATGGACGCCATCCCGATCGAAGAGCCGGACGGGCTTTGTGCTTTCCGCTCGGAACATGCGGGCGCCATGCATGCCTGCGGGCATGACGGCCATATGGCCATGCTGCTCGGGCTTGCGACCTGGCTCCACGCACACGCATCCGAAGCCAAAGCGAATGCGCTTTTGATCTTTCAGGCGGCCGAAGAGACGACGGGCGGCGCCCATCTGATCTGCCGATCTGGCGTCCTCGCGGACTACGGCGCGTCAAAAATCTACGGCATCCACCTCTGGCCCGGACAACCAAAAAATCAGATTGTCTGCAGGCCGGGTGGTTTTATGGCCGGCACCTTTGTAGTGGAAGCGGAGATAGAAGGCCGCGCCGCCCATATCGCGGAATACAAAAGGGGGGCTGACGCCCTCGAAGCCGGCTGTCTTTTCGTCGAAAAGGCCTACGCTTTTGAGGCCGCGATGCCGCAGGGCATACACCGGCTGCTGCGCTTCGGCGAATTCCATGCAGGCACAGCCAACAATGTCGTCGCGGGCAGGGCGCATATCAACGGCGCGATCCGAGCCTATGACGATGAAACTTTTGCCGCGCTTCAAGGCGGCTTAGACGCCGCCGCCTGCGAGGCAGAACTGCAGACGGGCACGCATTTTGAGATCCGCAAGTCCGAAGGCTATCCCCCCGTGGTCAATCCCCCGGCCCTTTACGAGGAAACCCGCGAAGCCCTCACCGCCGCCGGCTTTGCCTGGCACGAGCTTGCAGCGCCGCTCATGACGGCAGAAGACTTCGCCTTTTACCAGCGCGAGATCCCCGGCCTCTTCCTGCATCTTGGCACGGGCGTGAACGCAAAACTGCACAGCCCGGCCTACATCCTCGACGAGTCCGTGCTCATCACAGGCGTACAAATCTTCCGCACACTGATAAAATAATTACAGACTGATCACAAATTTGTTTACAGCGCCACCGCCCACGAGAGGCTTGGACGCAGCTTCGATTTGTCCTCCGAGACCCTGAACGGTCTCTTTTGCGATGGCCAATCCGATGCCATGTCCTCCGGTGTTGCTATTGTGCGATTTGTCCGCCCGGTAAAATCGGTCGAAGATACGCGAAAGGTCTTCGGGTGACAGATAGGCGCCAGTATTTTCGACTATGATCTGCGGATGAGTTTTTCCGGATGCGGAGACTACAGACACTTCTACACGGCCGCCTGCCGGGGTGTACTTGACGGCGTTTTCGAGCAAAACAGCAATAGCGGTTTTGAGTTTTTTCGGATCCGATTTCACGATTATTGGCGCAGCAGGCTTTTGAAATACAAAATCGATGCCCTTCTCAAACAAAATGGCTTCCACCCGTCCGGTTTCATCTTCCGCACAGGCTGACAAGTCAAACGAAGTGGCGACCGGCTTCGTCTCCTCCTCCTTCGCCAGCGAAAGAAGATTGCGGACGAGCCCGTCCATGCGCGCCGTCTCCGCCTCGATATTGGCCAAATTTCCGGCGATTTCATCGGCGTCGCACGAGCCTTTCGCAGCTTCGGCGTTCATTGAAATGACGGCGAGCGGCGTCTTGAGTTCATGTGAGGCGTCCGCCACAAAGCGGCGCTGCCGATCCATGCTCGCCTGCACCGGCGCCATCGCCCGGTTTGCGACGAAATAGCTGATGAAGAGAATGACCGCGACCGCACTCAGACCAATGACCAAAAGGGATAGAGCAAGGCCCCGGAGTCTGGCATGCTCCTCTGCCGTATTCAAAAAAACAACGCTGGTTTGATACTCAGTCGAATCGGAGCCCTCCGAAATAGCCGTGACCACCTTGTAATTCCAGGTTTCACCGCGTATCAGCAACGGCCCCCCCTGCATCTTGTCTTCAGCGAAAAGTGATTTTCGTGCATGGACGCCGGCGAGGGCCATTTGCACCGAGCCAAAATATTCCCAGTCGCTCATCTCGATCAGAGAAAACACCGTGATCTGTCCGTCGGGCAAAACGTTTGCCACAAAGGATTTGTCATAATCAACAGGGAAATTCACGCCGCCTCCCACGATGACGCCGCCATCCACCGATACGACACCATCGTCCTGACCCAGCAAATTCGTGGCGTCTTGGATCCCGTGCCACAGGCGAATGTTTTCCGCCACCCCCGGAGGAATCTCACGAAGCCTCTCGTCGATTTCATTTTGAACACGGGTAAAGGTTGCAAAATAGACAATGAGCATGGACAGGACGACCACGATGGCCAGAGAAATGATGTTGATATACAACAAACGATTGCGGAGTTTTTTCAGTGAAGGATCCGAAGGCTGCCTGCCGCCGTCTGCGAAAAAAAGTCTACGCATATTCAAGCATATACCCGGAACCGCGCATATTTCCAATCTTGACCGCAGAGCCAAGCCCTGTCAATTTCTTGCGCAGGAAGGAGATATAGGCCTGAACATTGCCGTCCTCCGCATCCGAGTCGTAGCCCCAGACTTTTTCGATGATCGCATCGGAAGATAGCCGGATATCCTTGTTCTCGATCAGGTATTCAAGCAAGCGCGACTCCTTCTGCGTGAGCGTGTACGAACGCCCGCAGCAGGTCAGCACGAGAGAGAGCGGGTTGAGTTCGATGTCGCCAAATGCCAGCAAGCCATCGGGCCGGAACTCCCCGCGCCGTCGTGTCACGGCCTTGATACGCGCTACCAATTCTTCGGACTTGAAGGGCTTGGGCAAATAATCATCAGCCCCTGCATCCAGCCCCTTCACACGATCTTCGACTTCGCCAAGAGCCGTCAAGAGGATGACCGGCGTGAAGATGCCTTCCTTGCGAAGCTCTTTCAGCACCGCGATCCCGTCTTTTTTTGGCATCATGATATCGAGCAATATCACATCGTAGACCCCGGAAAGAGCGTCAAACAACCCGGCCTCGCCGTCAAAGGCAAGATCCACGTCGATATTCTGTCTGCGCAGTATCTGGGCGACGGCCTCCGCCAATCTTTTTTCATCTTCTACAATCAAGACTTTCATAGTATTATCCTACGTTTTCATGCTGAATTGAGGCTGAAAATCAGCGGATGAAATTGGTCCAGACTTTTTCGTCTCCGGGAATGCAGGGGGCTTTGATCCCGGCCTTCCGCCCTGCATCGATACACTGAAGAAGCCACGCCATATTTTGCCCGAGCGCCTTCATGGTTTGCAGACCTTCTTTGTCAGACAATACCTCCTCCGCAGCCTTGCCGTGCACCATCGGCCAATAGGTGGACGGGATGACGGGCATACCCGAGATGATGAAATATTTCATCAGCACATCCAGCGTTGCCGTCGTGCCGGCCCTGCGCGCAGAGCAAACAACAGCGGCGGGCTTGTTTTCAAAATTGCCCCGGTCGCCGGCAAAGAAGACGCGGTCGAGGATGGCAAGAAGCTGCCCCGCCGGTGAAGCATAATATACCGGTGATCCCAGGACCAAAGCATCCGCTGTTTTCATTTTTTCAAGGATGATATTCACGGCATCATCTTCGATCGCACATCGATTGTTGCGAAGCCGCAGACAGGCGCCGCAGTCAATGCAGCCGGATACCGGTTTCACGGGGATCTGAAAAATCTCCGTCTCCGTGCCATTTGCATTCAGCGCTTCAGCGACTGCGTTCAGTGCGGTATAGGTGCAGCCGCTTTTGTGCGGACTGCCATTGATCAACAATGCTTTCATCGGACTCTCCCTTCCGGCAACGAGCGATATGTTATAATCATTATTATTATACATAGAAAGGAATCCTCATGACAGAAAAAATCAAGATGCATCTTCCGCTTGTCGAAATGGACGGAGATGAGATGACGCGGGTCATCTGGACAAAGGTCAAAGACCTCTTGCTCCTCCCCTTTCTCGAACTGAAAACCGAATACTACGATCTCGGCCTGCAGGAGCGCGAGCGCACCCGCGACCGCGTCACCACCGAAGCCGCCGAGGCAATCAAAAAATACGGCGTCGGCGTCAAATGCGCCACCATCACGCCAAACGATGAACGCATGACGGAATACAGCCTTACCGAGATGTACAAATCCCCAAACGGTACCATCCGCGCCATCCTTGACGGCACCGTTTTTCGCGCGCCGATCACAGCGTCCGGCATCACACCCTATATCCCGACGTGGAAGCGCCCCATCACGATCGCGCGTCACGCCTACGGCGACATCTACCGCAATACCGAATCTTTGGCGGAGGCAGGAACAAAGGCCGAGCTGCTACTGACCGCACCGGACGGCTCGGAACAGCGCCTCCCGATCCATACCTTTGAAAAGTCCGGCGGGATCGTTCAGGGAGTCCACAACACAGATGACAGCATCGCCTCATTTGCGCGAGCGTGTTTCTCCTACGCATTAGACACAAAACAAGATCTCTGGTTCAACGCGAAAGATACGATCTCCAAAATTTACGACCGCCGCTTTCGTGATATCTTCGATGAGATCTTTGAGGCCGGGTACAAAGAAAGTTTCGCCGCGGCCGAGATCCACTACCTCTACACACTGATCGACGACGCCATCGCGCGCGTCATCCGCTCTGAAGGCGGCTTCGTCTGGGCCTGCAAAAACTACGACGGCGACGTGATGAGCGATATGGTAGCGACGGCCTTCGGCTCGCTGGCCATGATGACGAGCGTACTCGTTTCCCCCAAAGGATACTTCGAATACGAGGCCGCACATGGCACCGTACAGCGTCATTTTTACAAATATCAAAAGGGCGAGCCGACGAGTACAAACTCGGTCGCGACGATCTTTGCGTGGAGCGGCGCACTCCGCAAACGCGCGCAGCTCGACGCCCTGCCCAGACTCGAACGCTTCGCCGGCATCCTCGAAACCGCCGTGCAAAAAACCATTGCCGACGGAATCCTGACCGGAGACCTCTACGAGATCTCAACCCTGCCAAACAAACAAAAAGTAGACACAGAAACCTTCATCCTGGAAGCAGCGCAAAGACTAAAGAACTTTCAATAGAAAAAAAGAGCCGCCCCCCTGTCATTCCCGCGACCCCCTGTCATTCCCGCGAAGGCGGGAATCCAGTACTCACCCCCTGTCATTCCCGGGCGGCGGCGCAGCCGGCGGTGACCCCGGGCTTGACCCGGGGGAACGTAACCCTGGGAATCCAGGTTTCCACCCGCCGCCTACTTCTTAGTCCACCGAGCGTAGTAAGTCGTGTTCTTAGTAATCTTCACCGTTGACGTTTTCGTAATCTTCGTCCCGCCGCTCTTCGCCGTATACCACCCCGCAAACTTGTACCCCGCCCGCGTAGGCACAGGCAGTTTCCCGAACTTCTGCGAGTAGGTCACCTTCATCTTCGTAGTCTTCGCCTTGGATCCCCCGCCCACAGGCGACACCTTCCCGCCATTAGCATTGAACGTAGCCGTATAATTCTTCGCCGTCCACTGCGCATGCAGAGTATGATCCTTAGCCGTCTGCACCTTCGTAGTATTCGTAATCTTGGTCCCGCCGCTCTTGGCCGTATACCATCCCTTGAACGTATATCCGGCCCGCGTAGTCTTCGCCAATTCACCATAGGCTGAATCATACTTCACTGTCTTGGTCTTGGCCTTCGAAGACAGCGCCTTCCCCCCGTTGACATTGTGTGTGACCGTATAGCTATTCGCCGTCCACTGAGCAAAGTAAGTCACCGCCGCCGTCACCAAGGCCGAAGCCTCAATCTTCGCCCCGCCGGACGCCGCCGTATACCAACCCTTGAACGCATACCCCGTACGGGCAGCCTGCGGCAGCGCACCGATAGCAGCACCGGCCGTGACCTCCCTGCCAGAGACATTGCCGCCCCCGTTCGCATTGAATGTGACCAAATATTTAGTCGGTGCAGGGATATATGATGCATCAGTGTTAATATACGCGATACCCCCGCCCGTGGATATAGTCTCCGGCAAATCTGTCCCCGAAGAAAAATCCGTTATCGTTTGATTTGAATTATTGGTTATTACAACGCCTTTATTTCCTTGCGTGAGAGCGCCCCAATCATTGAATCTGTCAAAAAAACCATTGTCAGCAACGGTTATATTCGACGTGTTAAACGACCCTTCCGGCAGGCTTGTCAGGTCGCCATCAGCATTAAACCCGCAAAAGAAATTATCTTCTGCATGGGTGATGTCCGACGTATCAAAAGAACCTTCCGGCAAACTTGTAAGGGCACCACCACTATTGAATCTATAGAAGAAATAATTGCCTGCGGTGGTGCCGGCCGTGTCCTCTGTAAATACATTCATTGCAGGTATCGCTGTCAGCTCGCAATCTACATTCTCAACAAGCGGAGAATATACATTACTTCCCCACTCTCTGAACGTATCATTTTCGCTCTCTGTAATGGTGACTACATCATTGACTGAGACAATAACATCTATTGAGGAATCCGCATTTACATCAATATTTGTTTGATCTCCGCCGTTCACGATGATTGTGGTCGTCCACTTGTTGTAGATCGTCGCTGTGCCGGAGTCTGTGAATGTGAGCGAGATCACATCCTGTCGGTCATTGTCTGCGAGAGCTGTGACCTCTTCGCCGGACTCAGAGTCTTCTGCCGAAACGACCGGCGTGGTAGTATCTTCAGCGTAGGCGTTCTGTGGCATTGCAACGAAGAACATCGCCGCTATCATGACAGCGCCCAGGAGGAATGCGAGCGTCTTTTGGCCGTCTCCTGCTGCTGTGTGCTTGTTCATGTTGTTTTCCTTTCCGAAGCTCTATCTGCTGCTTATGAAATTAAATGGCTGTGGTTTCCCGGATTCGCCAATCGGGCCTGCCCCGGGCTCCGACCCGGGGTCGGCGAATGACAGGAACCTGGCGGGAATGACAGGTGCCTATGCGGGGCATGACGAAATACAGCACGCCGTTTTTGCGTGCCTTTGTGTCCATTCAATTCGATGATGTTTGTCGCGCTAAGAAATCCTACAGGCTCAAAAAATTGATTGATTGATTGATTGATTGATTGATTGATTGATTGATTGATTGATAGCAAGTATCGTGCCATTTCTACTGCCTCGTGCGCGGTTCAAAATATTATTGAAAATATATCACATTTTGTCACTTAGTACAAATTAAATCGAACTCGCTTTTTTGTGGCAATTACGACATTACTGTTCACATGCATGCTCTAATTTGCGTCGAGATAGCCACTTTTCCGCATATTTATCCAAATATCTCGTGATTTTTGCGGAATAGTGGCTATCTCGGCGCAAATTAAGTGTACTTTTGGTCAAAATGATAATGTCCAATGATCAATCACAGTCAACAGGAGTCTGTGCAAACAGAAGGTATTTCACTTTGACCCAACAAAATCTCGTGTCTCTACAATATATTATGAATTGAGTTTCTCCTCCAAATATTCCTTCATATAGGGTGGCGAGAAGGCTAAATAGCCGTAGGATGTACTGTATACAATTCCTGCCTCAATGAGACGTTCCCGGTACTTTGAGGCATATCCGCGAGTCACATCCAAACGGCTTCGAATTTCACCAAAACTACTCTCTTCGGCATCTTTCGCCATCGCCAAGATGAATTCCCTGTCCTTGACGGACAACTCACGATAAAGCAGGTCGTGTACATTCCTAAACAAATCGATTTTTGACAATACGGTTGCCTGCTCGACGTCTGTCTTTCCAAATCGCGTTTTCCCGGTTTTCCACAAATAAAATCCGACAAGCTGGATGAGATATGGATAGCCTGCCGTTGCATCAGCTGCATATTTCAGGTTTCCGGCAGAAAATGTGCGGCCTGTTTCCGAGAATGCATTTTCATAGGCAATCGCCACCGCCTTCGTATCGACGTTTTCAAGGCAGACCCGATGGGACCTTCGCAAAAAAGTCAAAACGTGGTCATTCAGTACATCCGATACGGAACGGGGGAGTCCTGCCATCAACAGACTAACGCCGTAGTTCTCACGGATCAAATGTTGGTAAGTGACCGCAAATTCACGCATTTCCGGCGTTTTGTTGTGTACCTCATCTATCAGAAAAACAGTTTGTATTTTCTTTTGCTTTAGTGTGTCCAAGGCCATGGATACGGCATACCGAAAACCGCGCTGCGCCTTATCGTCCTCAACAGCAATGCCGAAAGAAAAGCCCATCGCCCCGGCTGACAAGTTTTTGATAGCAGGAGCTTTGCCGCCAAAAAGCGTCTTTGCCTTTCGGGTGAACTCTTCCATAATAGTGCTGAGCATTCCGTCATTTGCCGTCACATCGACAACCAAACACCCTTTTTTTTCGAGTAGCGCATGGATATCGGACAGAATAGCGGTTTTTCCGGAGCCCCTGATACCGGTCAAAATCGTCGTTCTATTCGGATCGTTAGGATGCCCGATACTGCTGACAAAGTCATTGACAATCAGATCACGACCGACAAACTGATCCGGGCGTCTTCCGAATTGTGGGTTAAACGGACTTTCATATCTTGGATCAAGTTTCATATCTCTTCATATCTCCATGCCGTTTTCGTATCTCTTCATACATTATCACGTGCATAGATTTGAAAGTCAAGCATTCCTACAACTCGTTATTCTCAGCAATTCATCCATTCTTCGCCCACGGTTTTATTCTAAACTTCCAAAAGAAATGACACTCAACTAAAATTTTTTCTAAAAAAATGCCTGGAGATCAACATTTTCTGTTGACACCCGGGCGCTTTTTTGCCATAATGATTGAGTAGGTATACATACTTAATAAGGAGGGCGAAATGTACTTTGATTTTGTAGTGAAGATCCCGAAAATCAAGGGGAAGATTTTTGAGCGAACGATCAAGGGAGTGGTGTATATCAACTATGAATATGAGCGTGTTTACAAACCGGAAAAGAAATACAACATACCAAAACGTACGACGATCGGTAAGCGCGCAGAGGACGATTCGAGGATGATGTTTCCGAATACGAATTACCTAAAGTTTTTTCCGGAAGAAGAATTACCCGGCTTTGCAGAGCGCACAGACCGTAGCAGTTGTCTGCGCATCGGGGCGTTTCTGATCATCCGCAAAATCATCTGTGAGTATGGGCTGGATGGTATGATCTCAAGGATCATCGGACGTGACGCCGGGCTGTTTTTGGATCTTGCTGCATATTCGATTACCTGTGAGAACAATGCCGGGCAGTATTATCCGGATTATGCATTTGGTCATCCCCTTTTTACTGACGGCATGAAGGTCTACAGCGATGCGAAAGTGTCGGATTTTCTGAGTACGATGTCCGTGAACAAGAGCATTTCATTTTTGAATGAGTGGAACGCATCAAGAGATCACAGAGAGCGTATATATATATCCTACGATTCCACCAACAAGAGTTGTCAGGCCGGCGACATCGGTATCGCCGAATACGGACATTCAAAAGACGGACAGGATAAGCCGGTCTTCAACTATTCCATCGCCTATGACACGGGCAACCGTGAGCCCTTGTTCTACGAAGAATATCCGGGCAGTATTGTAGATGTCTCGCAGCTGCAGTACATGCTGGAAAAGGCGAAGGGGTACGGATACAAGAAAGTCGGATTCATACTCGACCGGGGGTATTTCAGCAAAGAAAACATACACTACATGGACAGGTGCGGGTATGATTTCGTCATCATGGCCCGAGGCATGAAACAGTTTGTGAGCGAATTGATCCTTGAAAACAAGGGAAGTTTTGAGGAGAGCCGCAGCAGCAGCATACGGGAATACAAAGCAAATGGCATTACGGTAAAAAGAAAACTGTTTCCGGCCGATGAAGAAGACCGTTACTTCCATATCTATTACAGTAGTCAGAAGCATGCTTCTGAGCGGGAGGCGGTGGAAGCAAAAATCGATCAGATGGCAAGGTATCTAAAAAAACAGGAAGGTGTGGCGCACCCACCTCTTGACGGTTTTGACAGGTACTTTGATTTGATTTACTACCATCAAGGTCAGGAAGACGAGAAGTTCATGTTCGGTAAAGAAAAAACGGATGTGATAGATCACGAGATCAGTCTTTGCGGTTACTTTGTGATCATCACATCGAAGAAGATGACGGCAAGAGAGGCGCTGGCTTTGTACAAGAGCCGGGACGGATCGGAAAAGTTGTTCCGCGGAGATAAGTCCTATTTGGGAAACAAGAGTCTCCGTGTACAGTCGGATGAGTCGGCAGGTGCCAAGATATTCATTGAATTCGTAGCGCTGATCATCCGAAATCGGATCTATACAAATCTGAGAGACGAGATGCGGGAGCTGGATCAGAAGATGAATTTCATGACAGTGCCGGCGGCGCTGAAGGAACTGGAAAAGATAGAAATGATCCGGCAGCTTGATGGCAGATACCGGCTGGATCATGCCGTGACGAAGACCCAAAAGACAATACTGAAAGCTTTCGGGATCGATGCCGCCTATGTAAAAGATCGGGCCGGAAAAATCAGTGAAGAACTAAGCGGCCTGCTGTGAAAGGAGAACCTGAGATGGCACGAAGAATGATCAGCATCGATGAAAAGATCGATCGCGCGAAAGTAGTAGTGGGGCGAGCAAAAGAAAAATATGATGCAGCAGTTAATGAACTGGAGAAATTGCTGACTAAAAAGCAGGAGTTGCGCAAAGATGAACTGATTGCCGCCGCCTTCTCCAGCAGCAAGTCCTATGAGGAGATCATAGCCTTCCTGAACAGCGATCATGGGGCATTGAGTAGGTAAATCACTGGAAGTTCACAGTAACAGGATCAGATTGTTCGACGGTGAGTACACGCAAATTCTGTTGACAATACGCATACAGGCGCATACAATTATTATAGTGGAGGAACGCCAGTGCCTGCAATATACATTAAAGATGTCTTGAAATTGCTGAAAGAGAATGGCTTTGAAGAAGTTCGTTGTACCGGAGACCACCACCGCTTTGAGGATGGGAACGATAAGGAGATATATAAATGGCAAATAAGAATTATGTGGTTTATCCCGCCGTATTTGAACCGGAAGACGAACAGGGCTTTGACGGCGTATTCAATGTATCGTTTCCGGATGTGCCGGGATGCCTGACCTTTGGGGAGGGGCTGGACAAAGCAATGTTTATGGCGCAGGATGCATTGGGCCTTATGCTATATGATGAGCCAAACTTGCCGGTGCCTACGCCGATCGAAGATGTAAAAAGAGACTATCCCGGAATCCTGGTGAATTATGTAGGCGTCGATCTGCGGGAAGCGGCAGAAAAAGTGAAGGTGGTTACCGTTAAAAAGAACACGAGTATTCCGGCGGATCTTGCCAAGCAAGGCGAGAAATACGGGATAAACTTTTCTGCATTGCTAACGCGTGCCCTAAAATCAGAAATTGATCATATAAGACGAAATGCGGCATCCCCGGTCTGATGACAAAAGAACCGCCCCCATGTCTTCAATTCAACCGTGCCATCGTTTCAAGGTCAGCAGATGCATTTTCAAGATGGAGCGCGCCTCATCTTCCGAGTAAGCCGTGCCGTTTTGCGCGTTGAATTCCTCTAAAAATCGGAGATTGGCTTCCACCATTTCCTCAACGGTCCGGTTATGTGTGAACGCCCCGTCTTTATAGCAATGAGCGCAATACTCCTTCCATCAACAAGCTAAATGTGGAAAAAAATAACACACCCTCTTGATTTTGTGATAGGATGATTTCATGGCTGAAATAAAACTGCGCGACATAAAATATTTTCAATCAAAATACGTAAAACTGACTGGCTCAAGCTACGATGAAGTCTATGCGCGAGCCCGCAAGATGTATGATCAAATCAAGGCAAAATCCAAGCGCCAACCCTGTGCGTTGGATTTACTGCAGCATTCTCGTCTTGCACCCGTAGAAAAACGAAATCCAAATGGCAATCACGAGCGCGTATTTCGCTTTTACGGCAGAACAAAAGGCGGTGAAGAATTCTGGGTTCAGGTCAAAGAGGACAAGAAGACCAAGGGGAAATATTTGATGTCGATCGTTCCGCCAAAACAGAAAAATTGACAAAAAGAAAGACCCCGCAGTTGTGGTCTATAAACCACGGGGCCGAGTCCTTCTTTTCGCAGACAAACTTACGCTTATCTGTTTCCAATATAACAAACGGTTAAAGATTCGTCAATACCACAATTTGCCTATTTGTGAATTGGGAAAATTAAAAAGTGAAAGTGTAACAGACCAAAAGAACCGCCCCCATGTCTTCAATTCAACCGTGCCATCGTTTCAAGGTCAGCAGATGCATTTTCAAGATGGAGCGCGCCTCGTCTTCCGAGTAAGCCGTGCCGTTTTGCGCGTTGAATTCCTCTAAAAATCGGAGATTGGCTTCCACCATCTCCTCAACGGTCCGGTTATGTGTGAACGCCCCGTCTTTATAGCAATGAGCGCAATACTCCGTTGTAACGGTATCGTCTGCGTTCGTGCCGAGGTCATCGAAACTCTGAATCGGCATCGCGCAGCTTTGGCATATTGGCGCTGCCGGAAGCCCGAGCAGCGTCGCCGCATCCACATCAAATGCTTCCGAGATTGCTTTGAGCGTTTCGATCGTTGGCGAGGTTTCGCCATTTTCCCAGCGTGATATGGCTTGCCTCGTAACAAACAGCTTTTTCGCCATGTCCTCCTGAGACAGCCCGTTTCTTTCCCTGATTTCCACAATCACTTCCTGCAGCGCCATGATTCATCCTCCATGTTGCCGGACCAATACGATATCTTACCCCTCAATAATCGCATGAGTAGCCAAAAGATACAAGCAACCGTTTGTTGCGGAATTCTTTATTGTAAACCCTCACCGTGAATTCAATCGGCGCTATCCATCTCACCGAATTGCTTCAACAATACGAACTGGAAATTAAGGGGATAGACCCGATCAACAATTTCATACATTACAGCATCGGGTGCAAACGAATCCGATGCTTCACGCGCAAGCCCCCAGTGAACATTCGGTTCGATGAAATACACTTCCGAGAAGCTTTCCGCTATATAATCCAGGATAAATCCGCTGATATATGAGTCGCCGAATATGAGAAGTTTTTTCCCGTTATCGCAGTTTGGATTCCGAAAATAATACGCGCCTCTGTCAAATCCGTATTCCGCATATCGCTCGGATGAGATCGGGCCCTCCCCGGGATTCGACCCGCTCAGGTTTGTCCCGAAGCTGTCTGCCAGCACAGCGGAAGGATGAGCCGCCTTGTCCGCATACTCATACTTGTACGAGACATCCCCGAGATCGTTAAACGTAAAGTCAAATCCGGGGATTGTTTTTTCAATCTGTTCCTTTGTCACAATAAAATCACTTTCATCAAGAATGGCTAAATCCGGGAAATATTCCTTTAGTCGATACATGATATTTTGGTATCCGATATACGCCCCGTAACCATTCCAATGCGAGGGATCAAAGGTTTTGTAATACAACATATCCGTACTGCTCTTTTTTCCCCGCAATGAAGCGGCCAAATCCAGCGTATCAATGTCGGAGTTCTGATTCAAATAGGCAGCAATCTGTGTTAATCGGGATACTCCGGGCCGCCGAATTACGGAATCGGGATAAAGTTCGGGGTATACTTCGTCTTTGTCCGGGATGGTACAAAACAAAAATGGAATCCCCTGTTTTGTATAGTATTCATTGAGGATTTCTAAATTGTTTTTGCATTCAAGCAACTCGATTTCGGAATGAGGCGGGGCAGGGGGAAGCGATTCCGGATTTTTCTTATCACTGAACAAGTAGAACAAATTGTGGTCTTTCCCCTGCAGATAGTGGGTATCTGCGTAATAATCGAAACCATTGTATAAGGCCGCCTGATAAGCAAAGGCCGAAAACTCTCTGAATCCGATATTATCATTGATATAACTTTCGGTATCGGCCACAAGCGCTTTTGGATACAAATAGACAGAGGGCGTCAGTTCCGGGGCCTGCGCAACCCGTCGATTCTCCATCTGCAATATTTTTTCGGAATCAAAATTAAAAAATAACAGAGGCAATACCAGCGCTGCCAGAAAGACGATAATCAATGATATTTTGTGCCCCTTCATCCTGATTGCCTCACATCAAAATCTAAAATACAAAAACGGATTGTAGCCTTGGTTGATAATCATTAGCATGGATACGACAAGAAGTATTCCGAGACAAATTATATGCAGCACAGAAAACATGCCCATATTGTGATTCTTTGTACGAATCCACTCTGCCAACTTTGGATAGAGCGGAAGGCTAAGCATGATTGCTGCACCTAGGACAAGCGCATGAAAAGAATCGAGGTAATACAGCGTTGACACCCGAATATTGCCGCTTGGCGAGAAAGAGAACATATTTTTCAAAAAAGCAGCCGCATACGAAATGCTCTCGCTGCGAAATATGACCCAACCGATCAATATCACCAGTAATGCATAAATATGTGTAAAGATCCGAAAAATAGGGGCGGTCGCTTTTTCAGCTATCCGCGCCAGTGTCGGCGTTCGTTTGATTACATTTTCAATAATGATAAACAAGCCGTGCCATAATCCCCAGACAATATAGGTCCATCCGGCGCCATGCCATAGCCCCGTCGCCGCAAATACGATGATGAGATTGAAATAAACATTTCCCCGCCGGTTCCCGCCCAACGGAATGTACAAATAGTCTCTGAAAAAAGACGATAGCGATATATGCCATCGCCGCCAAAATTCCCTGATATTTCTTGAGATATAGGGGTAGTTGAAATTTTCACGAAATTCAAACCCAAACATTTTCCCCAGTCCGATCGCCATGTCGCTGTAACCGGAAAAATCAAAGTATAACTGCAGCGCAAAGCAAATCGCCCCGAGCCACGCTGTAGATATACTATGGGTATCAGCAGGCGAACTGAAAACGGCATCCGCGATTGCGGCGACGTTATTGGCAATGATAACTTTTTTGCCGAGACCAAAAATGAATCGAACCGCCCCGGAATAAAACAGATCTACATTTAGAGACCGATCATCGATTTGTCTCGCGATATCTTTATACCGTATGATGGGACCGGCAACCAACTGCGGAAAGAGAGAAATATACAAAGCGATCTTTAGCGGATTTTTCTGTACTTCGACCTCTCCTCTAAAAAGATCAACGATATAGGTGATCCCCTGAAAAGTATAGAAGGAGATACCGATTGGCAATATGATTTCTTTCAGCGGAATGGCTTTGCCAAAACCCATATTCAGAATCTCAACAGCGAAATCAAAATATTTGAAATACCCCAAGAGGGCCAAATTGAGCAGGATACCCATGGCAAGCGCCAGTTTCCCGTAAATGCTTTTGCGTGACCGAAACGAATCTACGGCAAGTCCGCAAAAATAATTGATACAAATCGATGCGATCAGGACGATCACAAGTTTGGCCTCTCCCCAAAAATAGAATAGAAAACTTGCCAATAAAAGCAGGAGATTCTTTACCTTCTTCGGTAAAACATAATAAAGGAGCAAGGTGACAGGCAAAAAAACAAAGAGAAATATTACAGAACTAAATATCATGCAGGATTCTCCGTTATCGCTATACAGTCACCACCGTTACACATTGCATGGGAACCGCAATTACATTTTCCGAGCAATACTTCGCTAAGCCTTGCCCGTTTCTCCATTTCAATATTAGCATAAATGAAGACCGATATGAAGTATTACAAAAAGTGCAGGCGGCTATTTCCATAGAATAATATCCGGTAGGGCACACAAAACTTTCACAAAAAGAACCTCGACTTCCCGCCACCCATTGAACGCCGCCCTCCTATTTTCACTCAACCCCGTGATATGACCCGGATCGTGCAAAATTTGTCCCGCCCCATAAGATTTGATAAACTACAATCAATACGTAAGAGTAGTGTAATTCACGCGATGAAGGCGACGAAAACAACGATCAAGAGAGCCGGTTTATATGTCTGACAAAGAAATCATTTACGAAGTGCTTGAAGATGGCACAGAAGTCACGCAGTCTCTCGTGGATGCGTGGGTTCAGGAAGTGCACGAAGCGATTGAATCCGGTGCCGCAAAATACACAAAGCGCCGCGATATGACGCCGCAAGAGCGCGAGGCTCTGCGTGTCCAATTAGAGGACGCCTCCATCTAAGCACATCTACCGGCCCTCTTGGAGCGTCCCTGGAAAACAGCATCCGCCCCGAAAACTGGCGCAAATAACTCTCTTGCTTGTCCTCGGAATACTCCTGCAATTCTTCAGTCAATTAATGGTTCGAATTGTTCTCGGGTTTATCTTAATTTGCGTCGAGATAGCCACTTATCCGCAGATTTTACGCAAAATATTCAGTAATATGCGGAAAAGTGGCTATCTCGACGCAAATTCGAACCTGCGGCGAATAGTAACTTTTCGTACACTTTAATACTGTCAAAAAATTTTCGTCAATTCAATTACCATCTGATTTATGCTACAATCAAAACGTCAGGAGGTGTTGACCGTGAACGCAAAAAAATATACTGCACAGGATATTGCGGACTGGTTTGTCATCTACAATCAGAAATTTGTCGAAACGGAAGAAGCCGAACTCATTACACCCATGAAACTTCAAAAACTGCTCTATTACGCGCAAGCGGCTTTTCTTGCATTGAAAGATGTATCGCTGTTCGATGACGAGATCGAGAAATGGCCGCATGGCCCGGTAGTACGCTCCGTTTATCAAAAATATAGTTTTCTCGGCGCGAACGGAATCGATCCTTTGCGCACCTCCCACGGTGAGGAAAAAATCAGCAACGCGGATGAGCGGCTGCTGGAAGCCGTCTATGAAAAATACAGCCAATTCTCTGCATCTGCCCTGCGCAACAAAACCCATCTCGAAGCCCCGTGGCGCGATGCGGGCAGGCACGAAATCATCAGTAAGGATTCCATAAAAAAATATTACAAAGAAAACGTATACAACGACGAAAAAATCTTTGCAAACATCCCGGTCGTAAACGCACTACCAAAAGAATGGTACGATGCGGAGGAAGACGCTCTCTGGGAAGCCTATCTGTAGATGAGCAAGCGTTCTCCATCCAAATGACAAAGCAATCCTGACCGTACTGTATTCGATAGATTAAGGAATCTGCAGCCGGGAAAATCGGAAAGGAGATACCTTATGAATAACGAATTTGATGACAGAGATATGATTTATCCGCCTACCGAGGAACAGGTTCAGGATTTGAAGACGCACAATGTCGGCCTGGCGATTCGGCTGTCGGCGAAACTCGGCCGTCCGCTGGAGGATTGGGAATGGCAAATGTTCCGAAAGGAACCCCCTCAGAATAGGTTCATCCTTGTAGAATAATATCCGGTCGGGTGCACAACACTTTCACAAAAAGAACCTCGACTTCCCGCTACCCATTGAACACCACCATCCTATTTTCAGTCAACCCCGTGGTATGCCCCAAACCGTACAGTATCCAAAGCGCCTCCTTCACAGCGTCAATGCAGCCAATATAGGCAAACGTATCAATGAAACCGCCGTCAAGAAAATATGCCTTGACGCAAACAGCGTTTTTGGCTCACAATATCAATATAACAGCAACGAGGAAACTTGTTGTGGGGTTGGTCGAAAGACCCTGGCTCTACCATGGCGGGGACAATCTCCGCCTTTTTATTGCAATGAACGAGGTAGTTATGAAACTGCTCAGTTGCTCATCTACATGCAATCAAAAGTGAAAGTGCAACAGGCCAAAGGGACCGCCCTCCTGGCTTCCTCTGTATTCGATAGATTAAGGATTCTGTAGCAGGGAAAGCGCGAGAACCGTCCTCGTGCTTATTTTAGGTAGCTTTATCTTTTCGTAAAGTCAACAAAGATGATTTTTCTTTTTTGTTGTTCTGAATGATGAACGCTCGTCCTTGTTCTATGTATAATTCCTGTTGATCGGGACTAAGTGAACGGAATATTCTCAACAACTCATTGTCCAAACTGGATTGAATACCCTTACCATGATAATCAAGTAAATAATCCGTACTCACGCCAAAATAGTCAGCAAACAGTTTTAATGTTTCATAGTCTGCTTCCCGTTCGTTGCGGAAATAATTGCCGATAGTCGATTGCGGCATATTCAGTTCTGCCGCCAGTTCTTTTTGCGACATATCCTTTTCGTCAAGTAAATTGCGTAAGATATCACCTAATTTCAATATTTTGTACCTCTTGTAAAATTATAATGATGAATAATTATTTGAATATGAAAATACCTCGATATGAGTTTCAAATACTCAAATCGTGGTATACTACTGATGATTAACTTTGGTTGACTTTTGGTGGGAGATCATATCGGTAAATTGAGAAAGGGTGTTAGTTCTATGAAATCAATGAAAAAAGTCGCTGCTCTGTTGTTGTTTGGCCTTGCCGTATTTGCATTATCCGCTTGTGGTGGTGGGTCAAATTCTTCCTCTGATAGCAGTTCCGGTAAGGTCGAAGTTGATAGCGATTCCTCTGAACAGACGGTCGTGAACGCACCTACCGTAGAAGAACAAGTCGTTTTTGATCAGGATGGCGTTGTTGTTACCGTAAAGGGTTTGACGCTTGGTCAGGAATTATTTTCATTTGGCCCTGAATTGCAAGTGCTGATTGAAAACAATAGCAGTTCAAATGTTCTGGTGCAGTCAAGAGATGGCGTCGTGAACGGTATTATGGTGGAACCATATTTGTCAAGCGAGGTTACTGCGGGCAACAAAGCCAATTCGGAAATCACGTTTTTTTCTTCGTCATTGGAGAAAGCCGGCATAGAACAAATTACCGACATCGAGTTCAAATTGGCTATTATTGATCCGAACACTTATTCAGATATTTCCGCATCCGCACCTATCATCATTCAAACGTCTGCGGCGGGTTCATTTACCCAAACCTATGACGATAGCGGAACCGTGATGTTTGACCAAGATGGAATTAAGATAGTTGCAAAAAGACTGGATGACCAAGATAGTTTTTGGGGTGCCGATATTTATCTCTACATCGAAAATAATACCAATCAGGATGTTATCATTCAGTCTCGCGATTGTTCCGTCAATGGGTTTATGATTGATCCGTTCTTTTCATCGGATATTCTTGCAGAAAAAAAAGCATTTAGTGAAATCTCTTTCCTTCAATCCGATCTCGAAAGCAACGATATTGAAAGCATTGACAAATTGGATCTTTCCTTCACGATCATTAACGCAGATTCATGGGATGAGATTCTAAAATCGGATATTATCACCGTAAATTTTAGTTGAGAAAGGATATTGTAAAGTGAAAACTGCAAAACTCATTATCGGCATCGTAAGTATTGTCGTCTTTGTAATCGTGATGTTCCAGTCGTGTGCAACAGGCGTTGTAAATGCTCTTGAAAGCAATGCTACCGATGCGAGCGGCGGCGGCGGGGCGGTCTTGGGTATTATAATGCTGATTGCTGGCATTGTCGGAATTGCTACAAGAAACAGCAAGGGCGGCGGTATCACAGCAGGCATATTCTACTTAATCGGAGCACTTATCGGATTTGCGAGCCTTGGTACTTATGGAGATCTTGTTGTCTGGTCAGTAATTTCGTTAATATTTGCTATTGTTTTTATTGTTGGAAGTGTCACTATGAAGAACCAAACAAAACTATAAGCAAACGAAAAGGTTCAAACAAAAGCACCATCAATATCATGGCGGGACGTTTTGTTTGTGCAATTATAATATGTTTTGATTCGTCGGATACGGCGCGTGTTTTTTGACACCCGAGCCGCTGGAATTTGACACTTGAGCCGTAATTTTTTGACACTGCCGTCGCTGGAATTTGACAGGCGGTTTTTTCTCGTGTTGATGTGATATAAAATGGTCTCCGTGTGCGCCCGTCGGCAATTGTGTCGACGGGCGCACTGTCAGGAAAGGAGATCAGATATGATC
>JAISJT010000123.1 GCA_031261395.1 Eubacteriales Family XIII. Incertae Sedis bacterium | reverse complement strand
TTCGCACTGCCAAAGAACGGACCCTACGGCTATGAAGAAGAATTCTATTCGTTTGACTACGGGCAGGTGCATGTCCTCGTGCTGAGCAGCAATTATCAGGATCCGCAGGAATCGTACAGCGCGGACGGCGCGGAGCGCGATCAAATCGCCGCGCGGGTAGCCGGATGGATCGCCGAAGATCTCTCGTCTACGGAAAAACCGCACAGCATCGTGATGATGCACCACCCCATCTTTCCGATAGTCTCGGACAGCATGACTGCGGGACTTCAGGACGAATGGCTCCCGATCTTTATGGGCGCAGGCGTAGAGCTCGTATTGGTGGGACATCAGCATGAATATATGCGTACAAAGCCGTGGATGAGCGGCACATCCGGCGGCGGGCTCGTGCAGATCATGGCAAATACGAGTCAAAAGACCTATCCGATCAGCGGCAGCGGTCTTGGCTATATTGATGTAGAAATAGGGGACACACAGGGTTACCTATATATTACGGCTACGGAGGACAGTCTGGAAGTGATCGCTTACAATGCAAAGGGGCGTATCATAGATACATGGACATCTGAACCTACAAAGGAAGGAAAGAAAGCAGCATGATCACGATTGAAGAATTCCCGGATTTCCCGCCGGAGTGCTGCAGCGCCTGCGGGCATACCTGCGCAGGGCTCAAGACAGAGATACTGTCCGGCGAAGCAAAACTTGAGGACTGCGTACTGTCCCGGATGGATGTGGAACTTTTGATAGACGGCAAACTCATCAATATAGTTCCGTTCGTGCAGCGCATTCTGAAAAATGCCGTTTTGGGCGTGGTGCGCGAATTAGATGGGTATCATGACGATTCAAGGATCGAGATTCGGATATAATCAGATTTATGGCGGAGCATATTTTTCTCACAGGAGAAATACAGGTCGGGAAGACCACTATCATTGAACGTATCCTATCAGGGATAGATTTTGTGCCGGGCGGTTTTTGTACCGTGGCCGGCGGCGCATCCTCCGACCATAGTATCGACCACATTTTCATCATCCCGTTCGGGGAGTCTTTGGATGAATCGGCAGGCATCCCTCCCGTTGCCGACCGCTACCGAAACGAAAGAGTCATAGTCAATTATCCCGAGATCTTTGATACCGTCGGCGTCCGTATTTTGAAAGATTCAGACGGAGCAAGGCTGATCGTGATGGATGAACTCGGATTCATGGAGTCGGAAGCCGAGGCGTTTCAGTCGGAAGTCATGCGTTTGCTTGACGGGGAAACGCCGATCATAGGCGTGGTCAAACGCAGAGATACGCCTTTTCTCGACCGTGTGCGGGCACATGAAAATGTTACCGTTATCGAGATCCGCCGTGACAACCGGGATGAGATCTTCGAAAAACTGAAAGACTGGTGTGATGTTTAAACGCTTTACGGTCTACAATTTGATCATCATCGCGGTGATGGCGGCAGCGGGCATCGCGATCAAGCCGGTCGTCGCTTCTGTGGCGCATCTGATCAGTGCGCCCCTTATGATTCCCGGCGGTTCATTGGCCGGCGGTCTGTATATGATGTGGATAGTGCTTGCGTTTGCCATCACGGGCAAATACGGCAGTGCCACACTGGCCGGTCTCGTACAGGCGATCATAGTGATGCTGACCGGTATACCCGGCTCCCACGGACTCATGTCCATTTTTAGTTATGTGTCCCCGGGCCTTGCCGTCGATCTTTTGATGTTTATCCTGCTGACTTTGGGCGGCAGGGATTTTGACCGGATGGCTTCTTTCTTTGCGGGCATGGCCGCAAATGTGATGGGAACGCTTGCTGTCAATGTGATCTTTTTTCACTTGCCGCCTTTGTTCCTCACTCTGACGATCCTTGTGGCTGCGGCATCCGGCGGCGTCGGCGGGTTGATCGCGTGGGAACTTTTCCGTGTGATTAAAAAATATAAATTGGTCAGGAAATAGCAGGAGAGTACAGGTGAAGAAATCAAATATTGCCATAATAGTCATTGTCATCGTATTCATCTGCCTCATAGCAGTCATTGCTGTGATCAACCGGAACGGGATCGCTCAGCCGAGCGGGGATCATTCGCTGATCGTGCGGTCCGGTGAACAGACGCTCAAAGAATATACGGTAAGCGACCTCAAGGCGCTCCCCTCCGTGGAAATCTACAAGAGCATTTCTTCGGGCAAGCACGAGGATGAGCAAGGCAATTTCAAGGGCGTGCCGCTCGAAACACTGCTCTCGGACGCAGCGCCGGATTGGCAGGGCAGATACAAAGAATTCATTTTTTCGGGGTCGGACGGATTCACTTCGTCGGTCTTTGCCTCGGATATAGAAAAGGGCGAAAATGTGCTGGTCGTCTACGCGAAAGACGGCGGAGACCTCAAGGGTCCGGAGGAGGGCGGGAAGGGACCGCTGAGGATCATTGTGGTGGATGATCCATTTGGCAACCGGTCGGCCTATCTGCTCACCTCGATCGAAGTCAAGTGAATACGAATCCGGTCATGGTGAGGGGACTGAACTTTTCCTACGAGGAAGAGGGCGGGACGCCGGCGCTTTGCGGGGTCGATCTGACGATCCTTTCGGGTACGGTCACGGTATTGATCGGGCCTTCCGGCTGCGGAAAGACGACGCTGTGCAAATGTCTTTGCGGCATCATACCCAAACTGATTCACGGCGTGACCAATGGCGAGGTGTTCGTCTTTGGACGTGAGATCGCAAATGACGAGAGCATCGCCATCAGTTCGCTGTCCGAACAGATCGGTCTGGTGATGCAAGTGCCCGACCATCAAATCGTCATGACGGCGGTAGAAGACGATGTCGCCTTCGGCCCGGAAAACCGGATGATGCCGCCTCCCGAGGTTCGGGATTTGGTCGATCATACTCTATCGGAAATGGATCTGACGCAAAAGGCAGAGGCAGATCCATCGGCTCTGTCCGGCGGGGAAAAACAGCGGCTTGCCATCGCCGGCGTCCTCGCGATGGGGCCGGAGATCATGGTGTTTGACGAGCCGGTCAGCAGTCTGGACTCGGCTGGCAGGGATCACTTTGTTCAAATCGTCAAAGCGCTGAAGGAAGCCGGGAAAACGATCATCATCGTCGAACACGACTTCGAGGTCTTTGATTTTGCCGACCAATGGGTACTCATGAAGGAAGGGCGGATCGTCTGTGCATCCGCGCCCCGGGAGATCCCCCGCGAACTGGTGGAGAGCGAACTATGGCACTGACGGCAAGGGCGCTTTCCTATGCATATCACAAAGGCGGCGCACTCGCCGTCGATGATTTTTCGGCCGACTTTGCTCAAGGGAAGATCACCGCTGTCATGGGACCGAACGGCTGCGGCAAGACGACGCTATCAAAACTCCTTGTAGGCATCCTGAAGCCCCTTTGCGGGGAAGTCACGCTCAATGGGATGGCTTTGCCTGGCCTTACTCTGGCCGAGACGGGAAGGCGGATCGGTCTCGTGATGCAGCAGCCGGGCAGACAATTGTTCACCACCTCTGTGACAGAGGAGATCGCATTCGGCCTGAATTGTCTGGCCCTTGGGCAGGAAGAGACAGATGGACGGGTGGCAAAATACCTCGCGTATTTTGGGCTTCAAAAATATGCAGACCGGTTTCCTTTTGAACTCAGTATAGGCGAACAGCAGCGCCTGGTCATCGCCTCCGTGATCGCCATGCAGCCTGCCTACCTCATCCTTGATGAGCCGACGTCGGCGCTTGACCGCGGGCGAAAGGACGATTTGCGGACGCTCCTGCGAAGTCTGTCAGCGGATGAAGATGTCGGTGTACTCCTGATCAGCCATGACGAGCGGTTTGTTTCCTGCTGTGCAGACAGCGTGATCGCTATGGAGAAGGGCAGGATACTATGACGAAAAAAAGCCGGCTGGGCGCCCTCGATCCAAGACCCAAACTGATGCTCATGGCGTCGGCGTCTACCGCCTGTATCCTGGCAAACGATTTGATATATATCGCGAGTGTTTTGTGTATGCTGATCGCGACGCTTTTGATCGGAGGGATGGATGTCCGTTTGGTTTTGCGCCGTGCAAAAGCGATCTTTGTGCTGATTGCAATGCTCTTTGTGATCCAGACGTTTTTTTCCGGGCTGCCGTATCCGGGAGGCCTCCTGCTTGCCGCTATGCTATCACTGCGCCTTTTAGTTGTCGTACTGGCCGGACTCATCCTCATGGAAGGCGAGGTTCGTGACTATCTTCTGGCTCTCGTGCAAATGAAGATGCCGTACACGCTCGCTTTTATGGTCGTCGTCGGCCTTCATTTTTTGCCGATCCTGCGCGAGGAAGCGGTGAATATTTATTGTTGTATGCAGCTGCGCGGCAAGGATTTCAAAAATATGAAACTCACGGAAAAAGTACGCGCCTATACAGGGATTTGTTTGCCCATACTTGTCGGCGCCCTTAGACGTGCAGACGAGATGTCGGTTGCTATGGAAACGAGGGGATTTCGGTCGCGGCCAAGCCGTACCTATATGCGGCAGCTGAAAATGCGCGGGGCGGATATCGCACTGACGATCCTATGGCCTGCGATCCTCGTCGTACTCTATGAAGTTGAGTGTGTATTTTGAGCCCTCGCACTCGATCTTGTTTTCTTTGCGAAGCTTGCCGATCGCTTCAGTGAGGGTGGTGCGGTCCACACAGAGGTACTGGGCAAATTGGGATTGATTCATGCCGATATCGATTACATTGCTGTCATCTCTTTCGCTGACAATGCTGAGAAAGATGAGGATACGGTCTTTCACGATCCGCCGCGACAGCACGTCCGATTTGTTCATGAAGCGGATGCTGTCATTGGCCATATAGGCGAAGATGTTGCGGAAGAGCCTTTCTTTGATGTATATGGGCAGGTGGGGATTGTGAATCAGGCGGTTGTAAAGGATTCGTATGATGGTACACGGCGTGATGGTGACGACAGTGAACGGACTCGTACCCTTGTGAGAAGCGGCTGCCTCGAGATTGATCACCGACAGCGGTTTGTAGGAATTCACTAACTGCACATGACCGTCGATATGGTTTTTTTGACTGACCATCTTGCCTGCCGCAAGAAAGTCGATTGACTGCACCGGGTCGCCTTGATTCAAGACGCGGACATCCTTGTCAAATTGTAGTGTCTGCGGCGCGGTGGCCTCGTATATCAAAGCCATGTCTTTGCCCGACAGACCGGAGAAGATTTTGAAATTTTTCAGCGGTTCTGTGACCATGCTTTTATTATATATCAAAAACGTTCTAAGCAGAACATCGTTTTTTCGAACTTTCTTGTATAATGCAACAGGGAAAAAGATGTCGGATGACATTGAAAGGGAAAAATGCTGTTTGAATGGAATGATGAAAAGATCGCTCTCTATGTAAGGGCTTCAGGATATACGGGCTTTCACCGCAAATTGGCGGAATATATCGTCCCCTTGCTGAAGGCGGACGATGAAGTGCTGGATATCGGCTGCGGCCCCGGCCTCATCGCGCTCAGCCTGGCGCCGGTCGTGAAATCCATCACGGCGATCGATATTGACGACAAGGTCCTAAGGTTTCTCGCGCGCCAGGCGGAAAAGACAAAGGTGAAAAACATCACAGCAATCACGGCGGATATCGCTGATGTGCAAAATCTTGACTGCGACTTGGCGTTCATATGCTATTTCGGCTGCTCCGAGGACAGCCTTTCGCGCATCATCGCGGCGGCGAAAAGATACACGGTCATCATCACTCACGGTGAAGGCGTATCGGAAAAACCGAGCAAGATCAGCACGACCGTCAGAAGGGCGTATGCGCCGGAAATAGAATCTTTTCTTCGTGCGCATGACTATGAGTACAAAAGGATCGATGAAAGATTGGACTTTAGCCAGCCGCTGAAATCCAGAGAAGAGGCCTATGATTTTTTTGATACCTATTGTATAGAAGATGTCAAAGCGGCGCGGGAAGAGAAAATCGATATGCAGATGAGGCAGCTCGTGCCTACCGGCAATGAAACCTACCCTCTCGTCTTTCCCTGCGGCAAAGATGCCAGCATCTTTGTGATTCAGCGTTCGATCCCGTAGCGCTCGAGTTTGCGGTATAGGGTGCTGCGGCCTACGCCGAGCAGCTCTGCGGCCTTGCTGATGTTGCCGTCGGTCTCGTAGAGGGAGCGGCGGATCGCGCTTTCTTCGACGGCGTCGATGCTCACGGTTTGTTCGTCTGTCTGTGCATCCCGAAATGCCTCGAGTTTGGTGACGAGGTCGTGGATGTCCTTGTACGCTTTGCGGATCGATAGTTCTTTGGAGATTCCGTCGCAGGCGGCGAGAACCATGCCCAGCGTATGCGGGTGTATGCGGTCGGCGCGCCCCGTGATATTGAGGCTGCCGATGACCATGCCGAGCTCATCCTTGATCGGCCCCGCGCTGCAGCCGTATTCCTTGCGGTTTTCGACATAATGCTCATCTGCCCAAACCTGGATCGCCGCCGCCGAATGCAGACAGACTGCGATGGCGTTCGTCCCCGCGCGTTTTTCGCTGCGGTCCGCGCCGATGACGAGGTTGCTGTGTTCGCGGCCGATGCGCACGATATCCGCATCGCCGATCAGGTCGAGCACGATGCCGTGTTGGTCCGAGATCATCAGATAAAATCCTGTGCCTGCGACGACCGAGTAGAGACGCTCCATATAGGGCCGGGAAACGTTGATGAGTCCACGGTTGCGCTCTATGCAGGCGCGCGTTTCCGCTGCCGGCAGCGTTTCGTGGTTGTCTGCCGTAGGATCGACTCCATATGCGCGGGATCTCTTCCATGATTCGAGAATAATAGGGCGCACCCCCGACGTGTCTGCGTCTCCGCCTCCTGTAAACCGCCGCCATGCCTTGCGGACTGTCTGTCTGTATTGTTCGTCAAACACCGTGTTACTCCTAACATTGTTACAGTTCACACCCCCGTCATTCGCCGACTTGATCGGCGAATCCAAGGTGATCATATCCATAGATTCCCAGGGTTACGTTCCCCCGGGTCAAGCCCGGGGTCACCGATTGCTTCGCAATCGCCCGGGAATGACAGGGTGTGAACGTTAATCCTTTCTCATTAATTTTTAAAAAATACGTGTGTGTCATATTGACACAGCTGTTGTTATCATTGTATCATAATGGGGCAGTGATGCAATGAGTATATTTATGTTAAAACAATTACGATCAGTCTGCAAGGAGGAAGGGCGAGATGGCAAAAAAACCTACGAAGAAGTTGTATACCGACTTCTACCGTACCATGTTCAAAATGCGCAGATTTGAGGAGGAAGTCTTTGAATTTTACAAAAAAGGACTGATGCCCGGACTGGCGCATCTCTATCTCGGGGAAGAAGCTGTGGCTACGGGCTGCTGTGCGGCGATCGCGGCTGATGACTATATCGGCAGTTCCCACCGGGGACACGGACATTTGGTGGCACGCGGCGCGGATACTGCAAAAATGATGGCGGAGATCCTCGGCAAAGAGACGGGCTACAGCCATGGCAAGGGCGGGTCAATGCATATTATGGCATTGGATTTGGGCATCCTTGGGGCCAACGGCATCGTTGGCGGGGAGATCCCGATCGCGACGGGAGCGGCTTATTCGGCGCTTTACCGCGGGACGAAACAGGTCGCTGTCTCGTTTTTTGGCGACAGCGCTACCAACGAGGGTACCTTCCATGAGAGCGTCAATATGGCGGCGGCGTGGAACCTGCCTTGTATCTACGTGATCGAAAACAATCTCTACGGCATCTCGGTGGACATCCGTGATGTGACGAATACCGAAAATCTGGCGGATCGCGCCAAGGGCTACGGGATACCGGGCGTGGTCGTCGACGGGATGGATGTTGAAGCCGTGTATGCCGTGATGGAAGAAGCGGTGGCGCGCGCACGCGCCGGCAAGGGGCCGACGATCATCGAGGCCAAGACCTACCGCTGGCAGGGACACCATGTCGGAGACCCCGGGGATTATCGTCTGCGGCGGGATACGAAGGAAAAAGAAAAATGGATGAAACGCGACCCGGTCGCGGCGTTTCGGGCGAAGGCAATCAAAGACGGGATCCCGGAGAGTGAAATCCTGAAGATCGAAAATGAGATCGAGACAGAGATCCGGGCCGCCGTGAAATTTGCGGTGGACAGTCCGTATCCGGATCCCTCGGAAGCGTTTGACGATATTTTCTGCGAATAGAGCGGCGGGAGGAAAAGAACATGCGAGAGATACAATACAGAGACGCAGTCTGCGAAGCGCTTGACGAAGAGATGGCGCGCGACCCGAATGTGATGATGATTGGCGAGGATGTCGCCTTTATCGGCGGCAATTTCAAGACTTCAGTCGGACTTTATGAAAAATACGGCGATTTGCGCATGAAGGATTCGCCGATTTCCGAGGCCGGTATCGTGGGTATGGGCGTCGGGATGGCGCTGACGGGACTCAGGCCGGTCGTCGAATTGATGTTTTCGGATTTCCTGCTCGTGGCTGCGGATCAGGTCATCAACCAGATGGCTAAGATCCGCTATATGTCGGGTGGGCAGGCCAAGGTTCCGATGGTCATTCGCTGCCCGATCGGCGGCGGCAGATCTTCGGCGGCGCAGCATTCGCAAAGTATGCAGGCGATGGTGTCGCATTTTCCCGGCATGAAGGTACTCGTACCGTCTACTGCCCAGGAAGTGAAGGGGCTGCTCAAGGCGGCGATTCGCGATGACAATCCTGTGGTCGTCTTTGAGCACAAGATGGAATACTCAAACAAGTTTGAGATCGATGATTCTATCGAACTGATCCCTATAGGCAAGGCGGACGTCAAGCGTGAGGGGACGGATATCACGATCGTGGCAACGAGTTCGCAGGTCATGAAGTCCCTGAAGGCGGCCGAAAAACTTGCGGGCGAAGAGATCTCGGCGGAAGTGATAGACCTCCGCAGCATCATCCCGCTCGACCGGGATGCTATCATCCGGTCGGTCAAGAAGACCGGGCGGCTTTTGATAGTGGATGAGGCCTATGAATTTTGCGGGATCGGCGCTGAAATCGCGGCCAATTTGCAGGAGGATATCTTCTACGATTTGGATGCTCCGATCGGTCGCATCGCGACGCCGAACGTGCCGCTGCCTTTCAGCCCGGCGCTTGAGTTTCCGATCATTCCTTCTGTTGAAAAGATCATTGCCAGGGTCCATGACCTGACGCAGCGGTGAGGGCGGGGCAATGGGTGAAAAACTAAAGATCACACCGCGTGCGCGACGGGCCCTGGCGGAACGCGGTCTGGATACTGCGGCGATAGCGGCTGCAGATATAAAGGGCAGTGGATTTCAGGGCGGTATCACAGAGGGCGATTTGCTGGCCTGGCTTGGCAGCGGCGGCGGGGCTGTGTCCGTAGACGGACCTGTGGCGGCCTTGCCGGGTGGAGCCTCTGAAAAACGGGCGACTCCGCTTGCGCGGGCGATAGCCCGGGCTGAAGGGCTTGACCTGGCCGGAGCTGCCGGCAGCGGATTGGCAGGAAAGATCATGAAGGCCGATGTGCTCAGTCTGCTTGCGGGCGGGTCTGCATCAGGAAAGCCGGCGGCGGCCGATATCGGTCGAAACGGCGACAAACGCATTGCCAAGGCTACTCCGTATTCCGGTATCCGCAAGGTCATAGGAAACCGGCTGGCTGAAAGCAAGTTCACGGCGCCGCATCTGTATTTCACACAAAAGGTGGATCTCACGGAAACGCTGGCGCTAAGGGCAAAGATCAACAAGGCAAATGCGGATGAGGGCATCAAGACTTCGGTCACAGACTATATCGCAAAGGCTGTGGTTTTGACCTTGCAAACCTATCCGGAACTGAATGCGTCCCTTGCAGGTGAGACGATCGAGCAATATGCAAGCGTCAATCTCGGTATAGCCGTGGCGGCTCCGGGCGGTCTGATCGTGCCGAATATCAAAGAGACTCAGGATCTGGGACTGCTTGCCTTGTCGGGCGCGGCTCAGGAATTGTTCGCCAAGGCGCGTGACGGAAAGCTAAAGCCCGCCGAATACAATGGAGGTACTTTCACGATTTCAAACCTCGGAATGTTTGGTATCGAAAACTTCACGGCCATCATCAATCCGCCGGAGTCAGGCATCCTTGCCGTGAGCGCGACGAAGGACGAAGTGGTTGTCATAGCCGGATCTGACGGAAAGAAGAGCATGGAGATCCGCCCGATGATGAACATCACCTTGTCTGTTGACCACCGCTTGATCGACGGCCTGCTGGCAGCGCAATTTGTGACCGAAGTGAAGCGTTTGCTCGAAAATCCGATAGAACTGCTCTGCGATTTGAAGAATGTATAGAAGGGTAAAGAGGGAGAAACGATATGGAAATCATCGTCATGCCAAAATTGGGATTCAATATGGACGAGGGCGTGCTCACGGTCTGGTACAAAAAAGAAAATGAATCGATCAAAAAAGGCGAGCCGCTGTTCGCTATCGAGACGGACAAGACGAGTATCGATGTGGAGTCCACGCTTGACGGGGTCGTTCGCAGACTTTTGATAGGGGAGGGCGACGCTGTTCCCGTGACGCTGCCGATCGCGATCATCGCGGGAGCGGATGAAGATATCGCGGCCGCCGAAGCGGAGGCCCGCGCTTTGCTTGGGGGCAGCGCTGCGGCGCCGGTTGTGGCGGCTGAGTTAGTGCCGGTGGCGACTGCCGCTGGATCCCGGGTCGAGCCCGGGATGACAGGGGAGCCCTCTGTCATTGCGGCCGCCGAGCCGCAATCCACAAATATAACCTTCGACTTTAACGTCTTTGTCATCGGCGGAGGTCCCGGCGGCTATGTCGCCGCTATCCGTGCCGCCCAGCTCGGACTCAAGACCGCAATCGCAGAAAAAGACGCCTTTGGCGGCGTTTGCCTGAACCGCGGATGCATACCGACCAAGGCTTTCATCCGCAGTCTCGAGGCGCTGAACGAAGCCCGAGACGCCAATGCTTTCGGCGTCATTGGCGTGGATGCAAAAAAAGCGGCGCTTGACATGAAACAGGTAGCAGCCCGCAAGAATGCAGTGAAAGACGGCCTTGTCAAAGGAGTGGAAGGGCTGTTAAAGAAAAACAAAGTGACCGTGCTGAAGGGCGAAGCGAAAATAGTTGACAAAAATCATATTACGGTAAAGGGGAAAGAATACTCGGCTGCCAACATTATTATCGCGAGCGGATCCGTGGTGAAGGGTCTGCCTGATGGGATCGTCACGAAGAAGGACGCTTATACGAGCGACACCATCCTTGATATTGAAAAATTGCCAAAGGAGATCGTCATCATCGGCGGCGGCGTGATTGGAGTCGAGTTTGCCTATTTCCTTAACGGCGCAGGCGTCAAGGTCACGGTTGTTGAATTTCTCGACCGCATATTGCCGCCTATCGATGCTGAGATCTCGGATCTGGCGCGTGCGGACTTGGAAAAGGCCGGAGTGGTGATCCATACTTCGGCGAAGGTGACAAAGGTGACCGACAGCGCGGTCGAGTTTGAGAAAAACGGCAAGACTGAAGTCATCAAGACAAAGGATGTCCTCCTCGCGGTCGGACGCGCGCCTTTCGTGCCGGAAGACGTGCTGGCGCTCGGCGTAGCCACGGAGCGCGGCGCGGCCAAGACGGATGAATATCTGAGGACGAGCGTACCGGGCGTCTACGCGATCGGAGACGTGAACGGCAAGGCGATGCTTGCGCATACCGCATCGGCTGAGGGCCTTGTGGCCGCCGAACATATTGCCGGACTAAATTTCAAAATGGATTACTCCGCGATACCGTCTGCTATATATACCAAGCCGGAGATGGCGTCATGCGGGCTGTCCGAAGCGGATGCGCGGGAGAAATACGGCGATGCGGCAGTCAAAGTCGGCAAATTCCCCATTATTGCAAACGGGAAGTCCAGCGTCGAGGGCGACCAGCGCGGCCTCGTCAAGGTGGTTTCCGATGCGAAATACGGCGAGATCCTCGGCGTACACCTCTACTGCCTGCATGCCACGGAAATGATTGCGGAAGCGGTCACGGCGATGCGTGCGGAGATGACGGCCGAAGAAATGGCCGGTGTGGTTCACCCGCATCCGACGGTCTCCGAGTCAGTGCAGGAGGCCTTCCACGCCATCCTCGGCGGCGCGATCCACTGCTGACAGTGTTCACATCATATGATGGATGAGCGCTACGTAGCAGGGGATGGTGATGATCGAGAGCAGGGTGGAGAGGCCTACGAGTTTTGAGGCGTAGGCGGGCTCGACGCCGTAGTGCTGAGCGAGGATCGAGGCCTGCATATGGCAGGGCATCGTGGACGACAAGAGGAATACGTAGAACGGCATGCCCGTGATACCGAAGAGTTTGAGCAAACCAAGCATGACGAGGGGACTGATCACGAATTTTGCTACCATGATCATCACCTCGTCTTTTGTAACGCGGGGGATGCCTTTGGCGAAGATCGTCAGATTGGCGCCGATGATGAGCAGGGAGAGCGGCACCGTCAGATTTGCGAGATAGCCGAGGGCGGTATCAAGCACGGAAGGCAGCCCCACTCCGATCTGCACGAGGGCGTAGCCGATCAGGACGCCGACAAAGCCGGGATTCATGATATTTTTGATGCGAATACCGGATGGGCTGCCCGGCGTGGGCGCGGCCGCCGCGATCTGCGCGACGCCGAAACTCCAAAAGCACGCGAGGATGACGATGTAGTAGGCGAAGAGGAAGGGCACGCCCACATCGCCGAAGACGATTTGATTGATCGGCAGCCCGATGAATATCACATTCGAAAAGGTGAAACTGACCTCGTAGATCGTGCGCTTGCCGCTGCTCAGTTTCAGAGCCCTCGATGACAGTTTGCCGAGCACGAGCAGGATAATGATATGAAGCGCGGCGATAGCGAGGAGGATCAGCGACCGCGCGAGCATTTCACGGTCATAGCCCTCTGTTATGCTCGTGATCGCGAGGCAGGGCGCGGCGAGTTTGACGACGACCGAAGACAGCCCGCCGGGCGTGCCGTCCGGCCAGATCCTCTTGATATGAAGAAAATATCCCGCGGCGAAGATCAGAAAGATGACGCCGACGCTCTCAAGTCCGCTCCACATCAGGCCCGAAACTCCTTGATGTCGATCCCGAACGCTTCGATGCGGCGGTAGAGCGTACGCTTTGGAATGCCGCAGGTGCGCGCCGCTTTGGTCACATTGCCGCGCGCATCGACGAGGGCGTCGCGGATGAACCGTTCCTCTGAATTTTTGGCGGTAGGCGCAGGCGCCCGGGGAGCGATGCGGGAAAACGGAAGTACTTCGGCAGGCGCGAAAGACTCCCTTTGAATTTCCGGACCAAGATCGTCCTCCGTCAGAATCGTCTCTTCCGTTAAATTCATGGCCCGCTCGATCACGTGCTCGAGTTCGCGGATATTGCCGGGCCAGTCATAGGATAGCGCAAGCTGCATGGCCGCCGGGCTAAGCCCTGTGATTTGGATGCCCATCCTCGCATTGTTCGTTTCGATGAATTTGCCGATCAGGACAGGCAGGTCTTCCCTGCGTTCGCGCAGCGCGGGCAGGCGAAAAGACAGGACGTTGAGTCTGTAATACAAGTCTTTGCGAAAGCGTCTGTTTTCGATTAGTTCGGCAAGGCTGACGTCTGTCGCCGCGATGATGCGTACATTGACGCGCTTTGCCACTTTGGAACCGACGCGGAAGATCTCGTGCGTTTGGATAGCCCTTAGCAGTGTCGCCTGGATTTCGATGGGCATATCGCCGATTTCATCGAGGAAGAGGGTCCCGCCGTCGGCAAGCTCGAATTTTCCGGGCGTGCTGTCCCTGTTCACATTGGTGAACGCGCCGGCCTCAAATCCGAACAAGTCGCTTTCGATGAGATTTCTCGGGATGGAGCCGCAGTTGACGGCAATAAAAGGCGCATGCGCGCGCGGGCCGGCGTTGTGGATCGATTGGGCCAGCAGATCTTTGCCGGTGCCGTTTTCACCAATAATCAGAATGCTCGAATCGCTCTGTGCCGCGAGCATGCCTAATTGTTTGATTTCATTGATTTGTTCGGAAACGCCGAAGATCTGGTCAAAACTGTATTTTGCAGTAAACCCGCTGACCTGAGTAGCGACCTTGTTGAAGGTCCTGCGCTCTTCGAGAATCAAAACCGTTGATATCTTTTCCCCCGCATCGTTTAGCAGCACCGAGGCGGAGATCGAGAGATTGAGCCTGATCCTTTTGCAGTTTGTCACGTTCATTTCCATATGTGAAGTGTTTTCCGTCAAAGAAAATACATCGTTGTCCGATTTTGAAAAATCAAGCAAGTCCCGTAGTTTGGCGCCGGCAAGCGTTGTTTCCGGCAGTCTGAGTACGGACTTTGCGCTCTCGTTGGTCTGTGTAACGATGCCGTCGTTGTCGATCATCACGATGCCCTGTGACAGTGACTCGAGCGTAGAGCTCAGCTTTGCGGCCATTATACTGAGCTGATCGTAGGCATAGATCATCTTGAACTCTTTTTCTATGCCGTCCGCCGCGGCGCAGACCATTCCAAGCGTATGGTCAGTCACGCGTTCGGAGGGGCCGATGACGTCGATACAAGCGATGATTTCGCCCGTCTCGTTTTTGATAGGCGCGGCAGAACAGACATAATTGTGGTGTGGTTCGATATAATGCTCGGCGCCCCAAATCTGTATGGGCGCCCCGAGCGCGAGGCAGGTACCTATGCCGCAGGTGCCCGCGACATTTTCATTTCTGCTGCATCCGATGGTGAGGGCGCTTTTTTTGGCGCGTTGTTCAATATTTCCCGACAGCCCGATCAGATCAATCACTATGCCGGATCGCTCTGTAAGCGCGATCACAAAATCGGAGCCGCGGACATAGTCGTACAAATTTTCAATATAGGGGTGTGCGACAGAAATCAATTTGCGGTTCATCGCATCCTCTGCAAGCAGGACGTTCGTTTCCGTCGTGCTCCCTTTGACTTCGAACGGAGAAATGCCAAACGCTTTGCTGCGTCTCCATGATTCGAATATTTCCGGGCGAATTCCTGCGGGCGCTTTTTTGGGAAACGGCTTGCCGCCGACGACGTGGATATCCCAAAGCTGTTTGATGCGGTCCGCTCCGTTTGCAGATTTCATGACAGTCGTACCTCCTGATGAGCCAATCTTATCAGAAAGTGTGCCATTGTCAAGAGATGTGGCACAGATTCGGCACAAAATGCAATCATGTTGGCATTATTTTGTGCCACTTCACAGTCTTTATCTATTGAATTGAAATGCGTGAGGTGTAAAATTAAATGGTGTTTCTGCATAGAAACAGGTAAAAATCTATAGATAAAGCAAGGAGGATACTATGCCAAGATCAGGAATGAACGGCGTCGACTTTGAAACAAATGTCGATTACAGGCGTCTGCGGAGCGATAGGCTCGAACGCGCAAAGCAAAGTATGAAGAACTACGGTTTGAATGCTATCGTATGTTACGACTTCGATAATATTCGCTATATCACGGGGACGCATATCGGCGAGTGGAACAGAAACAAGATGAACCGCTACTGCATCCTGATCGACGGGGTGGATCAGCCGTTCCTGTTCGATCCGGCAGCGCCCTCAAAGCGCAAGCGTGTGGATTGGCTCGACGTGGATCATATCATGCCGGCTGTCGGTTCGATGCGTGGTTCGATCCCCGAAGATGCCGGCATGGTCGGGAAAGTCGCCGACCAAATCGCAGGTTATCTGAAAGACTACGGCGTTACCGGCAAAGTCGGTATGGACCTTGTCGACATTCCTCTGATACGGGCGCTCGAGGCCGCCAAAGTGGAAATCGTCGACGGACAGCAGGCGATGCTCGATGCACGCATCATCAAGACCGATGATGAAATCCAGCTGCTCAAGCAGTCCGCCGCCATGGTGGATGCGGCATATTACGATCTTGCCAAGGCTGTGCGCCCCGGCGTCATGGAAAATGAACTCGTCGCCATCGCCAATTACAAACTGTATCATTGGGGCGCCGAGCTCGTAGAGTTTGTGAACAGCATTTCCGGCGAGCGCGGCAATCCGCACAGCCATACCTTCTCCAACCGGATGGTCAGGCCCGGAGAGATCATCTACTTTGACATAGGCAATACCTACAACGGGTACAAGACTTGCTACTATCGTACTTTTTCCTGCGGCGTGCCAAACAATGCCCAGCGTGAGGCCTATGAAAAAGCGCTCAAGTGGATCCGTGAATCCGAAGCCCAAATCAAGCCGGGCAATACGACAGCGGACGTCGCGTCAAAGTGGCCGGCCGCGACCGATCTCGGTTTCAAAAACGAAGAAGAGGCTTTTCTGCTCCAGTTTGCACACGGCATCGGCCTGGGGCTCTGGGAAAAACCCATCATCTCCAGACTGTTTTCGCTGGACAATCCTTTCGAACTCAAAGAGGGCATGGTCTTTGCAATTGAGACATGGTGCCCCTCTGAAGACGGTTCGGGCAGCGCCCGCATCGAAGAAGAAGTCGTTGTCACCAAGGATGGATGCGAGCGCATCACGAAGTTCCCGTCCGAAGAAATCACAAGTTGCGGCCTTCCGGGCTGCCAGTTTCTTTAGTTCCGTAAGGAGAGAAAGGTAGGTAAAAGTATGGCGAAGTTTGGTTGGATCGGTCTTGGCAATATGGGCAATCCCATGGCGCTCAATTTGCTGAAGGCCGGAAATGAAGGTACGGTTTGGAACCGTACAGCGGCGAAGGCCGATGCCGCAGTTGCTGCAGGCGCAGCCCTGGCGGCAAGCCCAAAGGCCGTGGCGGAAGCGAGCGATTTCATTTTTGTCACGTTGGCGGACGGCCCGGCTCTGCATGCGGCAGCGCTCGGCGATGACGGTTTTGTAGCCGGACTGGCGCCGGGAAAGATCGTGATCGAAATGAGCACGGTCTCGGTCGAGGAGTCGGCCAAAATCAATGCGGCGGTCGAGGCCGCCGGCGCAAAATTCCTGCGTTCCCCGCTGACGGGATCTACGATCCTTGCGGCGGCAGGCACGGTAGGTATCCTGACCTCGGGCGACAAAGCGTCGTACGAAAAAGCGCTGCCGCTGCTCGAAGTCATCGGCGGCAATCTTTTCTATCTCGGCGCGGACGAACAAGCCCGTGTCATGAAGCTCTCGCTGAACCTCATGATCGCGACGACTATGCAGATGGAGGCCGAAGCGGTCGTGATCGCTGAGAAGGCAGGCCTTGATTTGGCGCAGGTCACCGAGCTCATCGCAGGCAGCGCAGTCGGATCCCCGCTGACGGGATACAAGGCCAAGCTGATCACCGAAGGCGAATACGGCCCCGCATTCAGTGTCAAACTCATGATCAAAGATCTCAAGCTCGCGCTGGCGGTTGCTGAGCAATACGGCGTCAAGATGGAGAGCACCGAGATCACAAAGAAACGTCTGGAGCTGGCAGAGGCGAAGGGATGGGGGGAGAGAGACTTCTCCATTCTGACAAAGCTGCTTGAGGAAGAGAGCGGTTATACGCGGTAAGTTGGTAACTTTTTAGTAGGAGGTTTATCATGTCATTCAAAGCTTATGTAAAGAATTTCTACGACATTCCGGCCATGCAGCCGGCAGGGCACGTTCTGGCGCATTCTTCGCCGTTTGCGAATGCCGCCTCGATGGGCTATGATCCGGCAGGTCCGGACTGGACCTATCAGTATTTCTCGACTTGCGAAATCGTTTGGGGCGGCGCGGCAATCACCGCAAACCATCCAAAGGCAGACCATGTTTTCTATATTCTTTCCGGAAAAGGCTACGCCATGATCGGCGGCAAGCGCTACGGTTTTGAGGAAGGCGATATCATGTGGGCGCCGGGCAGCGTAGATCATGAAATGTATCCTCAGGGTGAGTCAACGCTCCGTTTCCTCGTCACACTCTGTCCGAGAGGCTACAAACCGACCGAAGCATTCATCAAAAACATCAACAGTGTGGATGCGTCGACTGAGCCGGGCAACGACGGCGTGACATTTTTCACTTTGGCGTCGCCGGCTATCACCGGGTCCGATTCACAGGAGTTCCACATCGTGGACATCCAGCCCGGTGCAACGCTTTCGCTCGATACGCCGAACTCGGATCTCATCGCATATCAGTTCCAGGGTCAGTCCACCGCGACCGTCGACGGCGAAACGCTTGAACTGAAAAAGTCTGAAGATGCGATCGTGATTCCCAAAGGCGCGAAGTGGGCGCTCAGGAACACCAGCAAGCAGGCGGTCCGGTATGCGCTGTCGATCAGCACAGCAAGATAAGTGTTTACAAAAAAAACCGGATGTGCCTTTACAGTTCTTGTAAAATAGAATAAAATCGGAGAGTATTTTAATGATGGATTCTATATTGAACATAATCAATATGGATTTCAGGATTAGGAGGAGGAAAACAGTTATGTTAATGAAGAAGAGATGGCTCGCCATCGTCCTTTCCGTCATGTTTGTTGCACTCGCGCTCGCAGGCTGCGGCGGCGGAAGCGGAAGCAGCAATGATGCCGGAAGCACACCGCCGGCCGGCGGCGATACGCCCAGCGCACCTGCGGCCACCGGAGACGCTCCGGCAACGATCAAGATCGGTATCCCGAATCCGGCGACCGGTCCGATTGCGAGTTTTGGCATCGGCACGCCTTGGGCGGAGGAGCTTGTCGCAGAAGCAGTCAATGCAGAAGGCGGTATCTATATCGAAGAATATGACAAACAGATACCGGTCGAACTGTTCTTTGTGGATACAGAGAGCGATCCGACAAAGGCCGCAGAGGTGACTCAGCAGCTCGTCACGAACAACGACGTCGATATCCTGATCGCGCGTCATACTCCGGATACGGCGCTTCCCGTCTCGCAGATGGCAGAAACCCTGAAGGTTCCCTGCGTCTCGCTCGAGTGCCCGGTTGAGCCCTGGCTCGAAGGCGGCCCCTATGAGTGGGTCTATCACTCCTTCTGGCGTGTAGAAGACAACTGCGACATGTTCCTTGCGATGTGGGAAGAACTCGGATACGGCGAAGGCGACACGGTCGGCTTCCTCTTCCCGAACGATCCCGACGGTCTTGCCTGGCTCCCGATCTTCCAGGAAAAACTGACGGCGGCCGGATACAAGATTTCCGATCCCGGCACCTATCCAAAGGGAAACAATGACTGGACAGCTGTCATCAACCAGTTCAAGCAGGACGGCGTCAAGATCCTGACCGGTTGCGACATCGCCCCCGACTTTGCGTCCTTTGCCGCACAGGCAGAGCAGCAGGGCTTCAAGTATGAGCTCGTGACCATGGGCCGCGCGTTCCTCTTCCCGGCTGACGCCAACGCAAACCCGCCGGAGATCGCCAATGGCCTCTCCAATGAAGTGTGGTGGAGCCCGTGGCATCCGTTCGCATCTTCCCTCACAGGAATGACTGCTTCGGAACTTGCAGCTGCATACGAAGTAGAGACCGGTATTGGCTGGTCCGCTCCGATGGGCTACAAATATGCCGGTATGGAAATCGCCGTGGATGCGCTGACCCGTGCAGCTTCGCTCGATCCCGAAAAGATCCGCGATGCGATCGGTGCGACGGATCTCGACACGATGGTCGGTCATATCAAGTATGATCCCGAGACGCACGTTGCGCCTACCGCGATCGTTGGCGGACAGTGGAAGCTGAACGAAGCCGGCGACGCTGTGGATCTCATGATCGTCTACAACAAAAACCATCCGGAAATTCCGACGAATGCTACTTGGGAAGTCCCGAACAAATAGTTTTGTATACATTACAGGGAAGTCTTTATCGGCTTCCCTGTAATTCTAATTGGGGAGAGGGAGTCTCACAGGGAAAACTATGAGCACGATACTAAAGGTTGAAAACCTACATGCCGGATACGGCAAATTCAAAGTCCTGCATGACTTGTCATTTGAAGTCGAGGAAGGCGAAGTCCTCGGTATCATCGGTCCAAACGGCGCCGGCAAGACGACATTGATGAATGCACTCTGCGGTCTGTTGATACCGTCGGAAGGCGAAATTCTATTCGAAGAAAGCAATATTACGAAATTACAGCCCGACAAACGCTGTCGTCTCGGTATTGGGCGGACATATCAGATCCCAAAGCCTTTTGAAGGCCTGACGGTCTTTGAAAACGTATTGGCCGCTGCGGCCTACGGTACAGGACGAACGGAAAGTCACGCGATCGACGATACCATTGCCGTACTGAAGCAAACGGGCTTGTTTGAAAAGGGCGATATCGTGTCAAGCGAACTGACTCTGCTTGACCGCAAGCGCCTTGAGATCGCGCGCGCGCTTGCTACAAAACCGACACTTCTCTTGCTCGATGAAGTTGCGGCAGGTCTGACGGATGCGGAAGTGCACGACGTCATGGATCTGGTAGCGGATCTGAAGCAAGCTGGCTATACGATCATTTGGATCGAACATGTCATCAAGACTATGGTGGAGGCCACAGACAAATTGCTTTGTCTGGCTGTCGGCACCAAATTGGTTTATGGTGATCCCAAAACGGTCATTGAATCCAAGGAAGTTGAAGAAGTGTATTTGGGGGTGGATGAAGAATGAGCGACAAAATACTCAAAGTCGAAAACGTCGATGTCTTCTACGGTGATTTCCAAGCCGTCTCCGATGCAACTTTCGATGTAAAGCAGGGAAGCGTCGCTTCTCTCATCGGGACAAACGGCGCCGGGAAAACCACGCTCATGCGTGCCATAGGCGGTGTGCTGCCCATACGCAACGGAAAGATATTTTTTGAGGACGAAGATATTACCGGGATCCCGACCCACAAGATCGTGGATATGGGCATCTCGCAGGTCCCCGAGGGACGGCACTTGTTTGGCCGGATGTCCGTGAAAGACAATCTCATCATGGGTTCCTATACGCCCAGAGCCCGCAAAAATATGAAAAACGGACTCGAAAAAGTCTACGAACTATTCCCGATCCTCAAGGAAAAAGCAGAGCAGCAGGCCGGAGCGCTTTCAGGCGGCCAGCAGCAGATGGTCGCGATCGGCCGCGCACTGATGAGCGAGCCCAAACTCATCTGTTTTGATGAGATCGCGCTCGGACTCGCGCCGACCGTCATCAAGGATATATATTCCCGCGTAAAGCAATTGAACGGGGAAGGTCTGACGATCATCCTCGTAGAGCAAGATGTGAAACGCAGCCTGAAGCAATGCCACCATGCCTATGTCATGCTGAAAGGCAAGGTCGTCATGGAAGGCGACAGCTGCAACCTGACAGAAGAT
>JAISJT010000016.1 GCA_031261395.1 Eubacteriales Family XIII. Incertae Sedis bacterium | reverse complement strand
ACTATTCACTTTCAAATTTGCAGGATTGCCCCATACGGATATACCCATCTTTTTCATAATTCAAACAATTATTCCTGAAAAAAAGGTATCACCCCCTGCATCGTACACCAGAGTAGAGCTGAAAAAAATCAATTTACTGCCTGAAAGAAAAAGTTTTTTGCGTTTTTTGCGTTTTTTTTGCGGAAGCGGCGCTCATTTTCGTTCTAAGTATGCTTCCGCGAGCTTCCTTTTTTGTTTGTCGAGCCCGTGATAGTGGGCAGTGAGCCAGGTCCGCAGGAGGTCCGGACGGCGCTCGGCGGTGAGGCGGAGCGACTGTTCAAAATTCCAAAGCTCGATGTGGCGGTGATTGCCGGACAGGAGAACCTCCGGCACATCCATCTGCACGCCAACGTCTTCGAAGGACGCCGGCCTCGTGTACTGCGGGTATTCGAGCAGACCGGAATAGACGGACTCTTCGGCATGGGACTCGTCCGAACCGAGGACGCCGAGAACGAGGCGCGTCACTGTGTCTACGATCGCCATCGCAGGAATCTCCCCGCCGGTCAAAACATAGTCTCCGATCGAAACCTCTTCAAAGGCAAAGGCATCGAGGACACGCTGATCGATCCCCTCATAACGCCCGCACAACAGAACGAGCGCCGGTTCCGCCGCAAGTTCTTCCGCCAGCGCCTGATCCAGCAGACGCCCCCTCGGCGAAGGATAAAGCAGGCGCGGTTTTGCACAAGGGGACAGAGCGCCTGACCCCTTGTCTTGCGGCTCGATGCCGAGCGCGCGCAGTGCGGTGAAAATTGGCTGCGGCGTCATCAACTGACCGGCGCCGCCGCCGAAGGGATAGTCGTCTACTTTCCGGTGTTTGTCTTCGGTGTGGTCTCGGATATCCGTCACACGGAATTCGAGCAGACCATGTTCGGCCGCCCGTCCGATCACGCCCGAGGAAATCATCGGCGCGAACATTTCGGGGAATAAGGTCAGTATGTCAATTTTCATAGCGGTAGTTCCACCTCCGTTACAGACCCGGTCGGATAGAGAACGCTGTTGCCTGCGCCCTGCTCCGCGAAATTCAACTCTTCGGTCAACGAGACGATCACACCGAGATGCGCCACGATGACGATGTCCTGTCCCGGCTTGGTTTCCTCTACGAGGATGCGGTAGAACTCGCGGGTGACACGGCTGCGCAAGTCATAAAAATTCTCACCGCCCGGGACGCGGTAGTTGCGCGAATCTTCGCCGCGCTTTGCATATTCTTCGGGGAATTTGCGACGAATGTCTTCGATCAGTTCGCCGTCCCAACTTCCCATCGCCATCTCGCGAAAAAGCTTGTCCGGTCCCACCGGGACGTTTAGGTTTTTTGCAATAATTTCTGCCGTCTCAAAAGCGCGGGACAGATCGCTCGCATAGAGGCGCGCCGGTCTGGCCCCAAGCGCCGCAAGCCGATCCCCCGCCGCTCTTGCCTCTTTGCGACCGGTATCGGACAAAGGCACATCAGCCTGTCCAAGGAAGATCTTGCCGCTATGCTGCTCCGGCTGCCCATGCCGCACAAGAAAAACCCGCGACTCACGCAGCGCATTGTCATTGCGGGCGCCGACCCCATTGTCATTGCGGGCGCCGACCCCACTGTCATTGCGGGCGCCGACCCCACTGTCATTGCGGGCGCCGACCCCACTGTCATTGCGGGCGCCGACCCGCAATCCATTATTATCACCAAGCCCAGCATCTTTGTCATTCTGCTGAAAATACACCTTCAGCTTTTCATAATCTTGCGGCGTATCCATATCCAGCGTGCACCCTTCATCGTCCGTCTCCACCTTTATCAAGGTCTCATCATATCGGCTCCGCACCGCCTTGAGCCCGCCCTCGCCTTCGTAGGCAAGGATCTCCCCGAAGTATTCCGAAGGAATCAGCAGCGGATGCCCGTTCTTCCCTTTGTATACCGGCACCGCGAAAGGCAAGTCGCTCGGCCCGTTTGCGGCAAGATGTGACAAGGCGTGTGGCTGTGAATAGGTTTTCCGCAAGCTGCGGATCGTCTCCGGCGCGACGAGCGGTACATCGACCGGGAATAGCAGTGCGCGCGCGCTGCCTTTCTCCGCCGCATAAGCGATCCCGGCCTTCACCGAAGTAAACATCCCTTGTTCATAGTTATCGTTATGAATGAAGTCAATGTGAAAATCAGAAGCCTCATAATCGGAAATATCATGACCAGCATCGTCCGGAGCGAAAGCATCTTGATAGGCCCGAACCGTGTCGTCGATCGCCTCGCGCCGATTGCCTGTCACCACAACGATGGTTTTGATGCCCGCCGCCCTTACGTTGTCCAAAAGCCGCACCAACGCCGGCTTGCCGCCGATATTTAGCAGCGGCTTGAACTCGCCCATACGCCGTGACAACCCCGCCGCAAGAACGACAGCCACTGTATCGCCCCGCACATGCCGCATGCCCGTTTCTCCGTATCCGTTTCCAATCATCTTCGCATTATAACATGCGAGCGCAGCCTGGCATGTTACAAGGTTACCTGCCTTATTTTTACAAAGTACGCAAAAACGTAAATCTCGGCGCAAAATAGGGCGTTTTCGTGCCCAAAATTACGTTTTTGCGTACTTTCGCCCGTAGCTCCTCTGACACTCCATGTGATACACTACGGAATGAAACACACGGAAAGCAGGTGGCGAATTTGGCAGCACAAAAATATTATACGGAAATCCGGGTCATTTATGCGGACACCGACGCGATGGGCATCGTTTATCATACGAACTATATCAAATGGTTTGAGGCCGGGCGCGGGGAGATGATGCGGCAGCTGGGTCATCCCTACAAGACCCTCGAAGAACGGGGTATGTGGCTGCCCGTCGTCTCCGTCACTTGCGAGTACAAGGCGCCGGCCGTCTACGACGACATCCTCATCATCGCCGCCTGGGTCGAAAAGCTCGGCGGCGTGAGCGTCGTGATCGGCTACGAAATCACGCGCAAGGAGACCGGCGAACTGTTGGTGACCGGCAGTACCCGCCACGCCATCACCACCCCCGACCTAAAACCCCTGCGCATACAAAAGGAGTTTCCGGAGATCTACGCCTTGTTTCAGAAGTGATCATATTCATGGCTAAAATAGATGAAATCAATACGCATACGACGCCTTATCTGATCAAGCGCTTTGTGCCTTATTTCAAAAAATACAAAGGGACACTCGTGCTTGATTTGTTTTGCGCTACACTGACGACGCTTTGCGATCTGGTCCTGCCGATGATCGTCCGGTATCTGACCGACTTGGCGATGAACGATATCCATAGGCTGACGGTCCAAGTCATTGTGACCGTCGGCGCGTTGTATTTGGCTCTACGGGCCATTGACATGATTGCCAATTATTATATGGCGGATATCGGGCATGTGATGGGGGCACGGATCGAGACCGATATGCGGCG
>JAISJT010000084.1 GCA_031261395.1 Eubacteriales Family XIII. Incertae Sedis bacterium | reverse complement strand
ACCCTGCTGTCCAAATGCAGTTTGTTCAAAACCTTCAGAGGAAGGCTATCCTCATTCTCGCCCAGGCCCAATTTGATTTCGTAGATTTGCAGCATTTGTCGCTCCCTTCACCATATTATGCGGTATAATAAGTTTTTTGGAAAGGAAGAACTTGATTATGGCCGTAAACCTAAAAGGACGCAGTTTTCTCACGCTGATGGATTTCCAGGCCGAGGAGATCAGATATTTGCTCGACCTTGCGAAAGAACTCAAGGCGAAGCGAAGTGCCGGCATCCGCGGCGAATCGCTCAAAGACAAAAACATCCTTCTCATTTTCGAGAAGTCCTCGTCGCGTACGCGTGCGGCCTTTGAACTCGGTGCGATCGAAGAGGGCGCGCATGTCACCTTCATTGGCCCTGGCTCATCGCAGTTTGGCAAAAAGGAAAGCGCGAAAGACAGTGCGCAGCTGTTCGGTAAATACTATCACGGTATCGAATACAGGGGATTTGCACAAAGTACAGTGCGCGATCTGGCAAGATATTCGGGTGTACCCGTCTGGAATGGTCTGACTGACGACGACCATCCGACACAGATCCTTGCTGATTTGCTAACGATCGAAGAGCATGTGAAAAAGCCACTGTCCCAAGTGAAGGTCGCCTTTTGCGGAGACATACGCAACAATATGAGCTATGCGTGGATGTACGGCTGCGCAAAGATGGGCATGCAGTTCGTCGCTTGGGGCCCCGAAGAACTTGAGCCGGATGAAGGCGCCACAGCGCGCGCGGCGGCTGCGGCCGGACTGTCAGGCGCTGTCATCGAATGGTGTTCGGATATTGCCTGCATCAAAGAAGCAGACGTGATCTATACGGACATCTGGGCGTCTATGGGCGAGGAGGACAAGATCCCGGAGCGCGTGCGCCTGCTCACGCCATACCGCATCACAAAGGAAGTCCTGGATGCCACGGGCAATCCGGACGTCATTTTCATGCACTGCCTCCCCTCCTTCCACGATTTCGAAACAGGGGTGGCCCGGGAGCAGTTCAAACTCGGCTATGATATTCGGGAAGTCACAGACGAAGTATTCACGGGTCCGAATTCTGTAGTGTGGGACGAAGCGGAAAACCGTCTCCACACGATCAAAGCCGTCATGGTAGCAACCCTCGGAGGCGTATGAAATGATTACACCCGGGAATTCCTTTGGGCTGGACGAGGCGGAGATCAATGCTTTTTATGGCGGGCGCGGGACGCATTCGCATGATTTGTTTGGCTGTGTGCCTTTGGATGGCGCTGTACGGTTTTGTCTGTGGGCGCCGAACGCAGCCTCTGTCAGCGTAGTCGGCGACTTCAATAATTGGGATGAAACGGCGGATCCGTGTGAGCGCTACCGGGGGCTCTGGGTCCGAATAGCAAAGAACACGAAGAACGGCGACAATTACAAATACCGCATCGTGGGCGCTGACGGGAAGATCTGCATGAAGGCCGACCCCTATGCCGTCCATGCGGAAACGCCGCCGGGTACGGCTTCGAAAGTTTGGGACGCATCCGGTTACAAATGGAGAGATGCGGCTTGGCTGCGAAAACGCGCAGAGACAAATTTGCTGCGCTCGCCTGTTTCGATCTATGAACTCAACCTCGGATCATGGCGCGTGAAAGAGGGGTACGAGCATCAGGCCTACCGCGAGACGGCGAAGGAACTCGCCGCCTATATCAAGGAGATGGGCTTCACACACGTCGAACTCATGCCCGTGAATGAGCACCCCTTCGGCGGGTCCTGGGGCTACCAGGTCACCGGATTCTTTGCCATAACAAGCCGCTACGGCACCCCGCAGGATTTCATGTACCTCGTGGATGAACTGCACAGAGCCGGTATCGGCGTCCTCGTAGACTGGGTGCCCGCGCACTTCCCGAAAGATGCACACGGACTGCCTCATTTCGACGGGACATGGCTGTATGAACACGCCAACCCGCTGCGCCGCGAGCATCCGCAGTGGGGTACCTATGAATTCAACTACAACCGTCCCGAGGTCATCAGTTTTCTCATCTCCAGCGCGGTCTCACTCATCGAGCGCTACCATATCGACGGTCTGCGCGTGGATGCAGTGAGTTCGATGCTCTACCTCGATTACGGCAGAGAAAACGATTTCATTCACAACAAGGACGGCGGCAATATCGATTATGAGGCCGTGGACTTTTTGAAAAATTTGAATACCGCCATCCTCGGCGGTCACCCTGGCGTCTGCACTGTCGCCGAAGAATCGACGGCCTACCCCTTGGTCACGAAGCCGCCTTTCGATGGCGGTCTCGGCTTCACCTTCAAGTGGAATATGGGCTTCATGCACGACACGCTGGACTTTTGCCGCACCGACCCGTATTTCAGACACGGCTCGCACGACAAACTGACTTTCTCGATGCACTACGCCTTTGCGGAAAACTATATACTTCCCTACTCGCACGACGAGGTAGTACACGGCAAGGCGTCGATGATCGGCAAGATGCACGGCGACTATGATCAAAAATTCGCGGCGCTGAAACTCCTCTACGGCTGGCTATACGGGCATCCGGGAAAGAAATTGTTATTTATGGGCGACGAGTTTGCACAGTTCATCGAATGGGATTACGAAAAACAGCTCGACTGGTTTCTGCTCGAATACGAATCGCATCAGGGCGTGCAGGCTTGGGTGCGGGCGCTGAACCGGCTGTACGTAGGGCATCCCGCGCTCTATAGCAAAGATGATTCGTGGGAAGGGTTTCAGTGGCTCAATGTCTGCGACAAGGAAAACAGCGTCTTCGCTTTCCGGCGCACGGACGGAGACCGGCACATCGTTTGCGTGTACAATTTCACTCCGGCTGCTCATGCAACATATGACGTGGCGCTGCCAGCTGCCGGAACGCTCACGCTCTTGCTCTCAAGCAATGAGGCAGACTACGGCGGAACCGGCGAAAGCGGCAAGACCGGCGGCAAGGTGAAAAAACGCGTGCAGGCGAAGGCCGCGCCGCTGAACGGTCAGCCCTGCTCTGCCGCGCTCGCCCTGCCGCCGCTGACCGCGTTGTTTTATGAGTATGCCATCACAAAACGAGGATGAAAAAGTCAATACATTTTTTCAATATTTTTCTCGCCATAGTGCTACAATAAAGTAGCAAAGGTGGTGGAATGCTATGAACCGAAAAAAGAAAACAGTCGCGATGCTGCTCGCCGGCGGACAGGGTTCCCGGCTCGGCGTATTGACGGCAAAGAAAGCAAAACCCGCCGTGACCTACGGCGGCAAATACCGCATCATCGATTTCACTCTATCAAACTGCGCTCACTCCGGCATCGACACCGTCGGCGTCCTGACGCAGTACCGCCCGCTCGAACTCAACACCTACATCGGCACAGGTTCGGCCTGGGATCTCGATACTCTTACAGGCGGCGCTTACATACTGCCGCCGTTCTCACGCACGGGAGATGCCGGCGAATGGTATACAGGCACGGCCAATGCCATCTATCAAAACATAGGTTTCGTCGAGCAATTCGATCCTGACAATGTGCTCGTGCTTTCTGGCGACCATATCTACAAGATGAACTACAAATGGCTGCTCGATGCGCACAAGGAAAAAGGTGCAGACGCGACGATCGCGGTCATCCCCGTACCAATAGAAGACGCATCAAGATTCGGCATCATGAACACGGACGAGGATCTGCGTATTACAGAATTTGAAGAGAAACCGAAACGCCCAAAAAACAATCTGGCCTCAATGGGCGTCTACGCTTTCAAATGGGAGACACTGAAAAA
>JAISJT010000098.1 GCA_031261395.1 Eubacteriales Family XIII. Incertae Sedis bacterium | reverse complement strand
CCGATCATGGCGGCGTTTCGCGGCTATTTCCAGGGCATGCAAAATATGAAACCGACGGCGCTTTCTCAGATCATCGAACAGATTTTCCGCGTTGTCTTTGGTCTTTTGTTGGCCTTTTTTCTGGTCGGTATGGGTGTCGAATACGCAGCGGCCGGCGGAACTTTCGGGGCTACGGCGGGCGCGGCGGCCGGACTTGTCTGCATGGCGGTGATTTATTCGAAATTCAAAAACGCTGCTTCTTTTCGCAAACGCCGCGAAGAAGCGCGGGCCGAACGCGATGCGGCGCGCCAGGTCAGCACGGGACAGATCATCCGCAAAATCGTTTGGATCGCCGTACCTATCACGGTTGGCGCGGCGGTGATGCCGATCATGTACAACATCGATATGTGGGTCGTGCCCGCGCGTCTTTCGTATGCGGGATTTGATCCCGAATCTGTACGCAGCATGTACGGGCAGCTGACCGGCTTTGCAGAGCCTCTGACCAATTTGCCCAAGGTGCTGACACAGGCGATCGCGGTCAGCATGGTGCCGGCCATCGTGCGTGCATGGAAACAGAAAGACAAGGCGGGGCTTGAGCAAAACGTGACGCTCGGTTTTCGTCTGGCCCTCATCATCGGCCTGCCGTGTACAGTCGGATTCATGATCCTTTCGCAGCCCATCATGCTCCTTCTCTATCCGGGCAAACCCGAGGATGCGGTGGGCGCTGCTCCCGCTTTGTTCATCTTTGCGATCGGCGTCGTCTTTTTGTCTTCGATCGATGCGCTGACAAGCGTACTGCAGGGCATCGGCAAGCAGATGATCCCCTTTGTCAACATTGCGATAGGCGCTGCCTGCAAATTGGTCATAACATATTGTCTGACGGGCATTCCGATCTTCAATATCAGGGGCGCCGCCATCGGTACGGTTTGCGCCTATATGATCGCGACCGTACTCAATTATCGCGCCGTAGTTGTTTTTACGGGGACGCGTTTCGATTTCTCTCTGACTTTTCTGCGTCCGGCTATCTCGGCAGGCGGGATGGGTGTAGTAGCGGCAATCGTCTATTTTGTGCTGGAGCCCGCGGCAGGAGGCAAGCTCGCGGCCGTAGGCGCTATCCTTTTGGCTATCGTGGTTTACATCATACTGCTGTTTGTGACACACTCCATTCGCGGCGATGAACTGAAACTGCTGCCCAAGGGAGATAAAATTTACAGAATTTACAAAAAAATTACGGGAAAGTTTGAAAAATAAACGATATTTGTCTTTTTGGTCTTGACACAATGAGACCTCAGTGGGAAAATATCGTGTAATCACAATAGCACGGCATGGGGCCGGATAGTATCAAGGAGGTTTATACGTGAATAAACAAGAATTAATCGCCGCAGTGGCTGAAAAGTCAGACCTGACCAAGAAGCAGGCAGAGAGCGCCGTCAACACGGTCATAGGTTCGATTGAGACAGCGCTTGTCAAAGGCGAAAAAGTACAGCTCATCGGCTTTGGTACGTTTGAGACACGCGAGCGCAAGGCGCGCAAGGGCCGCAATCCCCGCAAGCCGGATGAAGTGATGGATATCCCGGCTTCCAAGGCTGCAGTGTTCAAGGCCGGCAAGGCGCTGAAGGACGCAGTCAACAAATAACAGAGAATTCCGGATTTGTCCGGGATGACGGTTTGTAATATTCGGAGCGGCGTCACGCCGCTCCGTTTTGTGTATAGGACCGGGCTTTCTTTCTCTTAGACTTTTTTAAAACAGATCGCAAACATCGCGGCCGCCACGATACCGATGAGCAGGTAGAGTATTCCGACGCCGTGCAGATAATTGCTGAAAAATGAGAGTGACGCCATACCGATGGTGGAGGCGAGCAGGCTCGTGAAATTGATCAGTGACGAAGCGCTCCCCGTATCTTTTTCCTGCGCATTCAGGCTGAGAAATATGCCAAGAGGCCGGATCACGCAGGCGCAGAAAGAAGTGAACGCGATCAGGATGATGAAGATATAGGGAGAGCGATCGCCGATCAGCAAGATCAATAGACCGGCCACGGCAACCTCGATGAAAGTGGCATAGACTGAAACCGTCCGCCCAAGAAGTTTGCTGATAGGCAGGTAGAGTAAGGTGCCGGCCATCATCGCCAGAGCGCTTGCCGAAAAGAAAAAACTGTAGGTTTGCCCGGAAAGCCCGAAAAAATTCTGAAAAATATAAGTAGAGGCATTGATGAAGGCCATGATAGCAATCGGGATCAGAGAGAAATTGATGACGAGCAAGGTGAAACGGCGGTTCCGGCAGACGACGAGCAGGCGTCCGAGGGCATGGAAGACGCTGAGGTCAAGGGGCTCCTGCAGAGTTTCTTTCAGTCTGATCGTGCCGAATACCAGGATGGCGGCCATCACGGCCTGTATCACGAAGATGCCCTGCCAGCTCGTGACCCGCATAACAAAGGCGCCGATGACGGGGGCGACGGCCGGTCCTATGAGAGCTATCCCCTGAACGATCGACAGGATCTTTTCCTGCTGTTTTTCTTTGTATACATCTTTGATCAGCGCTGTTGCGATCATGTTTGTCGAGCCGCCGCCGATCGCCTGAAGTACACGAAAGAGAATCAACTGCGTGATCGAACCGGCGAATATACAGCAGAGACTACCGACAAAAAAGCAAATTCCGCCTGCCATCGCAACGGGTTTGCGGCCGTATTTGTCGCTGATGGGCCCCCAAAACAGCGTCGATATCGCCAGGGTCGCGACAAAGAGGATCAGTGTCAAATTTGTGGTGCTTTCCGAGGTGCCGAAATATACTGTGATCTCCGGGAATGCCGGCAGATACAGATCGGTTGCAAGCATCGGAAACGCGCTAAGCAAAACTAAAAATGCGGTAAACAGAAACGATTTCATAATTAGTGCAAAGAATATCACAAATGCAAAGTTCTAACAAGGCGGAATTTGCATACTTCCTGTATACTGTTGACTATGAGGATTGATAAATACTTAAAGGTAGCGCGCATCATCAAGCGCCGGACCGTTGCAAAGGAGGCCTGTGACCTTGGGCGGGTGTCACTGAACGGAAAACCCGCCAAGGCCGGCGCCGAGGTCGCTCCCGGCGATGAGATAGAGGTTCGTTTCGGCAGCTCCGTCTTTCGCGCACGCATCCTGATCGTGCAGGAGTCTGTGCGCAAAGACGATGCGGCAGAGATGTACGAGGCGCTATAATATCCGGTGGCGCTCGGCCAATTTCCCAAGGCGCGGCAGTAACAACCATAGGATGACGATGTGGACCGGCGCCTGCACCAGATTGTTCACAAAGCGGGCCGCAGTGAATACCGATCCTGCATCCATCCCGTACATCAGTATGAGCCATACCATATTCAGGCCGAGCAGGACTGCGGCGAGATTGATGAGCCAGGCGCAGATGACGCGCGGGACGGTGATAGTATGACGGTAGAAAAAGCATGCAAAGATCAGGCAGGTGATCATCTCGGAAAGCGCAAAGCCGGGGAAATAGGCGCCGCCTGCGCCGGATGACGCAAGGAATCCGATCGCGTCACCCGCAAAGCCAAAGACGAGACCTGCGATCGGACCAAAGAGCATCGCGCACAGAGCGTCCGTGATATAGGCGAAAGTGATCAATTTGAAACTTGGCCCGAGATAGATCGTGAGAAAGGGCAGATTCAGGATCGTACGGATGCCAAGCAGCATTGCCATGGCGGCAAGATGTTTGGGCGTAAATACGCCCTTGGGGGAGAAAAAGTCAGACATAAAACCTCCTAACTACAGTTTCTATTAGTAACACGTTTTCTAATGACTGGCAAGGTAAAATAATGCTACAATAGCTGCATGGCAAAGAATCCTTATGAAGTGCTTGGGCTGAAGCCCGGCGCCAGTGAAGACGAAATCAAGGCAGCCTACCGGGAACTCGTCAAGAAATATCATCCGGATCGTTATCAAAACAATCCTCTGTCAGACCTCGCCGAAGAAAAGATGCGCGAGATCAATGAGGCGTATGAGACGCTGATGGCCGGCGCGAAGGGTCCAAAGAACCAGAGCGGTACTCAGTATGGGCCCGGTAGTTCACGCGGTTACTCGGGCGGCGCATCCTATAACAATTACAGCGGCGACGATCAGTCCGAATTTCGCGAGATCAGGAAATCCATCGACCGCGGCGATTTGCGCGATGCCGAGTCAAGGCTGAACCGCGTAGGTACAAGGAATGCGGAGTGGCACTATCTTTTTGGGGTGATGAACATCAGGCGCGGCTGGATGAACGAGGGGATTAACGGCCTGCAGACAGCGGTCAGTATGGATCCGCAAAATTATGAATACAGAAATACGCTCAATTCGGTGGTCCGGCAGAGCAGCGGCTACCATACCTCTGCGTATCAGCAGGGGTACAACGATTCCAACCGCATGATGTGTCAGGCGCTTCAGTGCTACTGCTGTGCCGACGCATGCTGCGACTGCATCTGATACAGGCCCTGCGTTATGGAGATCATCCGCGCCGGGCATATGGGTTTTTGCGGCGGCGTTGAGCGCGCCGTACTGATGGCGCACGAAGCGCTTGACAGCAGCAGTTCGGAAGTATGGTCGGTGGGGCCGATCATTCACAACGCTTCGGTGATGAGTGAGCTGATCGCTGCGGGATTGCGGGTGGCGGACAGTTTGGATGAGGTGCCGGACGGAGCGGCGGTTGTGGTTCGTTCTCACGGCGAGGGCGCTTCTTTTTTTGAGCAGGCCAAAGCGAAAAATATGCAGATCATCGACGCTACCTGTCCAAAGGTAGAGCGCATTCATGAGTTGGTCCGAACTTCCGCGGAGGCGGGCAAGCGCGTCGTGATCGTCGGCGACGCCGCACACCCCGAAGTGCGGGGTATCGTAGATTGGGCGGGTAGCCGTGGCGAAGTTGTAGCGACGGTAGCGGAGGCGCGGGCTTTGGCTGCTGCCGCGGGGGATCAGGCGCTTTTTGTGGTATCGCAAACTACCTTTGACCAGGAAGAGTTTGAGCGGATCGCGGCGGTGTTTGAGGACGCCGAGATCGAGAATACTATCTGCGATGCTACACGGCGCAGACAGGAAGCTTGCCGGCAGCTCGCAGAGGAAGTTGACCTCGTAATCGTAGTTGGAGACAGGCACAGTTCGAATACAAAAAAATTATTCGAAATCGCAAAAAAGCATGGGAAAAAGCAGGCGATATTTGTTGAAAACAAATTTGAAATTTCATTGAAACAATTGCGCGAATATGATAAAGTGGGTTTAACTGCGGGTGCATCTACGCCCGCGCAAATCGTAGAGGAGGTTATTTCATCGATGAGCGAATTTAGAAGCGAGAACTATGAGACCAATCCCATGCACGAGTACATGGACGAAATCGACAAGTCGATCAGACTGCCGAGGACCGGGGATATCGTGACGGGAGAGGTGATCCAGGTGACGGACAACGACGTGACGATCAGCCTGGGCTGCAAGAAGGATGGCGTCATTCCAAAGAGCGAGATCGCCCTTGAAGAAGGCCAGACCATGCAAGATGTCTTCAAGGAAGGTGAGGAAGTCCAGGCCAAAGTTCTGAAGAACGATGACGGCGAAGGCAACATCCTTCTGTCGAAGAAGCGCGTGGTGGTGAGCGAGCACTGGGATACGATCATTCAGGCCTGCGAGGACAGGACACCGATCGAAGTCAAGATCCAGCGCGAGGTCAATGGCGGCGTGATCGCGACTTTCAATGAAGTCGGAGGTTTCATCCCGATGTCGCAGCTGTCCGACCATTATGTAGAAAAGGCGGACGAATTCATAGGGCAAACGCTACTGGCAAAAGTCATTCGCGTCGATCAGAAACGCAACAAAGTCGTCTTGTCGCACAAGGCCGTACTGAACGAAGAGCGTCAAAAGCGCATGCGCGAGATCTGGGATCAGCTCTCGGTCGGCGACATCATCGACGGCAAGGTCATGAGATTCACCGAGTACGGCGCGTTTGTGGACATCGGCGGCGTCGACGGGCTGCTGCATATTTCGGAAATTTCCTGGGGCAAGCTGCGCCACCCGGCGGATCTGCTCGAGATCGGTCAGGAGATCAAGGTCAAGATCCTGTCGATGAACAAGGAGAAAGAAAAGATTTCTCTCGGATACAAGCAGAATCAGCCTGAGCCCTGGACCATCATCAACAACAAATACGAAGTCGGGCAGGTCATTTCGGGACGTGCCGTGCAAATCAAGGATTACGGCGTGTTCGTCGAGATCGAACCGGGTCTTGACGGCCTTGTGCATATTTCAGAGATCGCGTTCCGGCGCGTGACGGACATCTCGGACGAGCTTGAAGTCGGACAGATCGTCTCTGCCAAGATCCTCGAGATCGACCAGAGCCGCAAGCGCATCAGCCTTTCGATCAAGGACGCCCTTGATCCGGCAGCTGCGCAGGAGGCACAGGAAGCGGCGGCGGCAGATGCTGAGACTGCGGCGGAGGCTGCGGAAGCGGCGGAGGCTGAGACTCCGGAAGCTGCGGAAACTCCTGAAACTCCCGAAGCGGAGACTGCGGAAACTGCGGCGGAGACTGCTGAGGCAGTGGAAGCTGCGGAGGAGACTGCGGAGGCCGAGACTCCGGAAGCGCCTGAGGCCGAGACTCAGGCAAAGGCCGGTGATCCGTCTACGGAAATCTTTGACGAAAACAAGGATCAGGAGCATGAGATCCCGGATCCGGACGGTATTGACGCCATCCCGGATGCCGAAGAAACCGCCCAGATAGGCGATCCGTCCACGGAAGCTTTTGACGAAAACAAAGATCAGGAGCAGGAAATTCCGGATCCCGACGGCGTAGACGCCGTGACCCCTGAGGAAGGCATTGCATTCCCCGGCGATCCGTCGACCGAAGAAACCGACGAAAACAAGGATCAGGAGCAGGAAATTCCGGATCCCGACGGTGTAGACGCCGTAGAAGAATAGCGGATGCTACGGTAAATCCGGAGAATTACAGAGTTGATTGAGCGGGCGGCCGAAAGGGCGCCCGTTATTTAGTATTTTTCAAACAAAATCGACAAAAGTGTTTCAAAGCGCGGGAAAGTGGGTATAAAAGGTATAGATTAAATAATGGCGGAGTATATATACAGAAAGGTGCATGATATGTTGAGATATGTAGATCACACAAAAATGGGACGCGGGATTCACGGTTGGCTGGACAGTCACTTTCATTTCTCGTTCGCGGAATATTTCAATCCGTACAATATTCAGTTTGGGGCGCTGCGCGTGATCAATGACGATTTGGTAAGATCCGGGCAGGGATTTCCGACGCATCCGCATGAAAATATGGAGATCCTGTCCTATGTCGTTGACGGCGAGCTGACACACGGCGACAGCATGGGCAATGAACAGACGCTGACGCGCGGACAGGTGCAGTATATGAGCGCCGGCAAAGGCGTTCAGCACAGTGAGTACAATTTGGGCCGGGATACGCTCAGGTTTTTGCAGGTCTGGATCTTCCCGGACAAGCCGGGATACGCGCCGGATTACGGCGACTATCGGTTTGAATTCGGCGCGCGCAACGGCAAATGGCTGCCCATCGCGTCTTGGACCGAAAACAAGGAGTCTTTAGCGCCGATCAAGGTCCATCAGGATGTCAATGTCTTCGCGACTTTTATCAAGGCGGGCAAGAAGGAGCGCTTTGTCGTCAAGGAAGGCCGGCAGGCGTATATGGTACTCATCGAAGGCGAGGCTCAGGTCAATGGGGTGGTCGATATGACGGCGCGCGATGCGCTGGAAATCACGGAGGAAGCGATCACGATCGCGGCCGGAAAAGATGCTCACATCTTTTTGGTGGAGATGAAGAAGGCGTAGCGCGCGCCAAAAAACGGTGACTTTTCATCGCGGGTAGCATATAATCAGGCTATGCGATATACGAGACAAAATAAAATCATTGATTTGATTGCGGAGCATGAAGTCGATACGCAGGAAAGGCTCGCTGAGCTGCTTGAGAAGGCCGGATATGAGGTCACTCAGGCGACGGTGTCACGCGATATCAAAGAACTGCGTCTCGTCAAGTCGCTTGCATCTTCCGGGAACTACAAGTATTCACTGCCGGAAGGCGGCGGTGAGCGCCATACGGATCGCTATTTGAAGATCTTTGGCGACACGGTTCGTTCGGCAAAGCATTCGGGCAATATGATCGTCATCAAGACCCTCACGGGCTGTGCCAACGCAGCCTGTGAGGCGATCGATTCGCTTGATTTTCCGCATATCCTCGGGACTATCGCCGGCGACAGTACTATTTTTATTATTGTTGACGATGCGGAGCAGGCGCCTCTGCTTTCGGCGCGCTTCGCGGAATTGATTCTGAAATAACGAGGGATGATTAACGCGCTGCAGATTCGCAATTTTGCGATCATCAAGGAGCTTGAAGTAGCATTTCAGCCCGGTCTTGCCGTCATCACGGGAGAGACGGGGGCCGGAAAATCCGTCGTGATCGAAGCGATGAGCCTCGCTCTTGGCAGCCGGGCCGACAAATCGATGGTGCGCACGGGATCGGATATGGCGGTGGTTTCTTTGCTGATAGATCCGGAAACGATACTCAGGCGCGAGGTTTCGGCGCACGGCAAGTCGGTCTGCAAGATCGACGGTGAGATAGCAACTCTTGGACAGATGGCCGCAGTGACGGCAGGTCAGGTAGATATCCACGGTCAATACGACCATCAAAGTCTTTTAGTAACAGAAAAGCACATCGGCCTCCTCGACGCCTACGGCCATGAATACACAGCAGAGGCGCTCGAAAAGACGGCTGAGGCTTTTTCTTCTTTCCGTACAGCGAAGCTGGCGCTTTCGGATGCCGCCGCAAAGGGCGCTGCGTCCGGGCGCGAGCTTGATTTCCTTAGGTATGAAATAGATGAAATTGATGCGGCTCGTCTCGTGCCCGGCGAAGATGCGGAGATAGAAGCACGCGTAAAGATCATGCAAAGCAGCGAAAAAATCTATGAAAGCCTGCTGCGTGTCTATGGGCTGCTTTCGGGAGGGGACGGAGAACAAGTGTCAGCATTGTCCCTTTCCGGCGGGGTCAGGGACGGCCTGGCCGGGCTGACAAGCTACGGATCCGAATTTGAGCAGATGGCCGGTGCGGGCGCCGACGTATATTTCACCTTGGAGGAACTCGAAGGAAATGTCCGCGCGGCTTTGGAACGTATGGATTTCAAACAGTCGGATCTCGACGCCGCGCTCTCGCGCCTCGATCAGCTTGACCGCATGAAACGCAAATACGGCGGCAGCATAGATGCTGCGCTTGCACACCGTGACAAAGCTGCCGCCAGGATTTCCGGCGCCGAAAACAGAGGCGCCATGATGACCGAACTGAAGAAGGCGCTTGCGGACGCCGAGGCGCGGTATATCACCGAGGCCGGCATGCTTTCCGGGATCAGGCGGGCTGTGGCGGCGAAACTTGAGCGCGCGATCACAGAACAATTGGATGAACTCAATTTCAAGGAAGCGCGTTTTGCGGTATCGATCGATACGGATGAAGGCGCACGCGCCGAAAACGGATTTGACCGCATCGAATTCATGCTCTCCGCAAACAAAGGCCAGCCCCTGCTGCCACTTGCAAAAGTAGCCTCGGGCGGCGAACTGTCGCGTATCATGCTGGCATTTAAGTCCGTGACAGGAGACTTTGACGGGATAGAGACGATGGTCTTTGATGAGATCGACAGCGGTATCTCCGGCGTGACCGCGAGCATCGTCGGCGAAAAACTCTTGCGCATGGCGGCAAATCATCAGATAATCTGTATTACACATCTGCCGCAGATTGCGGCGTTTGCGGATCATCATTATCTGCTCGAAAAGAGTACGAGCGACAGTGAGACATTCACTACGCTGAAGGAGATCGAAGGCGCGGCCCGGATCGATGAACTTGCACGTTTGCTTGGCGGCAGAAATGTGACCGACACAGCCCGGGAGAACGCCCGCGAATTGATTGCACTGGCGAGGGGAGAATAGTATTTTGTCACAATTGATTTTGTTTTCGGTATCGCTGATGACCTTTTCGGTCAATTTGGTGTTTCTCGGATTGCTGGTGTTTTCGGAAAAGCATGACAATCAGGTGCGCAGCCTTATCGCGATGGGCATCGCTACTTGTTATTGGACGATCTTTGATGCGACTGCGGAAGTTGCTCAGGCTTATACCTACGCTTATATGTATACACTCAGGTCTATCATGCTTGTGGTTGCTCCGTTCTGTTTTGTGTGGTACACACTCTATCTCAACAATTCAAAATTAGTAGAGAAAAATTTCCTTCGCAAGCTGATATGGATCGTTCCCATCATCGACATCATCCTGCTTGTGACCAATCCGCTGCACCGTCTTGTCTTTTCGAAGGATGGTTTCCCGCTTCCCGAATACGGTCCGCTCTTTACTTTCCATGCGGCGGTCGCCTATATCGCAATCGCGCTCGGCGTCATCTTGCTCATCCGGTATATCGTGAAGGAAAAACCGCCGGCTATCTTTGCGTTTGGGTGGATGATTGCTTGTTTCATCCCCATCGTCGTCAATGTCCTCTTTACTATCGGCGTGATCGATATGGATCAGGATATCGCGCCGTTTGGATTTGCGGTCATGTTCATCCTGCTTGCGCTGTATTCCTACCGTTCGCGTCTCACAAATCTGCGTACGACAGCGCTGGGCGATGCCTACAACGCCTACGCCAACGGGGTTGTCATCCTGAATCCCAAAGGCATTGCCGAGGACGCCAATACCGCATTTCACAGCTATTTCCCCGGATGCGTGATCGATCCGGGAAAGACAAAGATCGACGAATTATATGCATATTTTGAGGATATGGCGCAGGATGACGAATCCCGAAATCTGTTTGCGGAAGTGCGCAAGGAGGGCGCCTTTGATGCGAAGGGCGAGTACCGGTTTGGCCCGGCAGGCACAGATGAAAAGATCTTTCATGTCAACCGGCAGGATGTGCGGCGTCAGAACGGACGCATCAGCGGCTGGCTTTTGACCTTTACGGATATCAGCGAATACAGCAGAATGATCCTGAAAATCGAGGAGGCGTCGGAAGCAAAGAGTACCTTCCTTGCCAATATGAGCCATGAGATGAGGACCCCTCTCAATGCCATCATAGGTCTCAGTGAATTGGTCTTGCGAAAGGAGCTGGATGAGTCTACCCATGACAGCATCTACAAGGTTTATGAATCCGGAAAAAATCTCCTCACGGTCATCAATGATATCCTTGACATTTCAAAGATCGAAGCGGGTCATCTCGAACTCGTACCCGTTGAATACGAAACGGCAACGCTGATCCATCAGGCTGCCGAGGTAAACAAAGTGAGAATCGGCAGCAGGCCTATCCGGTTTGTTCTGAAGATCGATCCTGCCTTGCCTCGAAAACTATGCGGCGACGAACTGCGTATCCGTCAGATTTTGAACAATCTGCTCAGCAATGCAATCAAATACACCAGGGATGGCGAGGTCGAGCTGACCGCCTCCGTTGATTCGGAAAGTGTTTGTAATCAGGATGAAATCGGGATTCGCTTTGTTGTGCGTGACACCGGTATCGGGATTCACGAAGAAGATTTGCCGGCGCTTTTCTATGAGTACCAGCAGTTCGATCAAACCAAAAACAGAAAAATCGAGGGCACCGGACTGGGCCTTCCGATCACAGAACGCTTGTCGGAGTTGATGGGCGGACAGATCCGGGTTGAGAGCGAGTACGGAAAAGGCAGTGTGTTTTCGGTCACGCTCCGGCAAGTCGTGGCTGACCCGGCTCCTCTTGGCGATGATATTGCCGCCTCGCTGATGAGCGGCCATTATTCCGCAGATCGCCGGGTGATGGAGGAGAAATTGATTTTTGTGCCGATGCCCTATGCAAACGTGCTTGTAGTAGACGATGTAGATATCAATCTCGAGGTCGCAAAAGGGATGCTCGAGCCCTATGAATTGAATATTGATTTCGCGGCGGACGGCGCAGAAGCGGTTGAACTCGTCAGAGATGCCGAGAAGAGATACGATTTGATATTCATGGACCAAATGATGCCAAAGATGGACGGTATCGAGGCTGTTCGGATGATACGCGACGAGATCGGCACCGAATACGCCGAAACGGTACCTATCATCGCACTGACGGCAAATGCAATGAACGGGAGCAAAGAGATGTTCCTGACAAAGGGATTTCAGGATTTTCTCGCAAAGCCCATCGATCCGAAACTGCTAAACCGGATTTTGACGGACTGGATATGCCGCGTTTGATATGATAGATGCAAATGCAAAATCGCTTGCGATCCTCGGCGTAGATCCCGGCTATGCGATCCTCGGATGGGGTGTTGTCGAGTATCGCGCAAGCAGGCACCGTCTGATGGGATACGGGACGGTAGAGACAAGCAAGGACCTGTCTATGCCGGAGCGGCTGAAGGAACTCTACCGCGGTTTGACAGGCGTGATAGCGAAATATGAGCCGGACGTCGCCGCAGTCGAAGAACTGTTTTTCAACAGCAATCAAAAGACGGCGATCAAAGTGGGCGAGGCGAGAGGCGCGGCGGTGCTGGCCTGTGCCAATGCCGGGCTTGACGTGTATGAATATACTCCGCTGCAAATCAAACAGGCATTGACCGGCTATGGGCGGGCGGAAAAGAAGCAGATCCAGGAAATGGTGAGACAGGTGCTTGGTTTGGTCAAACCTCCGACGCCGGATGACGCTGCGGATGCGGTCGCCTGTGCCATCTGTCATGCAAATGCCTCCGCGCATATCGAGCGGGTAGGGCGCTTTGCCGGGAAAGGAATTTGAAAGGAATTTGATATGATCGCATATATTCGCGGTACTATGCTCGAAAAATTGGAATCCTCTGTCGTCATCGATACGGGCGGGGTGGGCTATGAAGTATTTGTTCCGGCAAACTCCCATGCATTTCTGCAGGCAAAAGGCGATGAGGTCGTCTTGTATACGGCTCAGATTTTCAAAGAGGATGACGTATCGCTGTACGGTTTTGAGGACCGGGCGGCGTTGCGGCTGTTCCGCTTGCTCATCACGGTGAGCGGGGTAGGGGCAAAGGCTGCGATGTCGATCATCTCGTCTTTGTCTACGGATGAGGCTGTACGGGCAATCGCTTTTTCGGATGCGGCGATGCTCACGCGGGCGCAGGGTATCGGAAAGAAGTCGGCGGAGCGTATTGTCCTCGAGCTCAAAGACAAGGTGACAGATGCGCTGTCGGGGCTTTCGGCCGGTATCGGATCTCTGCCTGGCGGCGGTGCTCTATCCGCAGGGGGCGCTCAAAAGGGGACAGTTGGCAGCGGGACGGCGGATATCGTGACGGAAGCGATCGGCGTGCTGATGGGCCTTGGGATCACGCGCAGCGAAGCGGCACAGGCCGTGATGAATGTAACGGAAGAATACGGCACGGTCGAAGACTGTGTTCGCCTCGCACTGAAAGGGTTGTAGGGGACATAAGACATGACGGAATTCGACAATAGATTTGGACAGCTTGAGGCCGATGGCGGCTCCCGCATCGTTGACCCGGCGCGGGCGGACGTCAGCGAGGATCATGCGGATACTGGCCTCCGCCCCAAGGCGCTGACCGAATACATCGGACAAAAAAATGTGACAAACAATCTCGAGGTATTTATCACGGCGGCAAAACAACGCGGGGAACCCTTAGACCATGTTTTGTTTTACGGGCCGCCGGGTCTTGGCAAGACGACGCTCGCATCCATCATTGCCGCCGAACTCGGCGTAGATATCCGTATCACGAGCGGACCCGCCATTGAACGGGCGATCGATCTCGCGGCGCTGCTGACGAATTTGAAGCAGGGGGATGTGCTGTTTATTGATGAGGTCCACCGTCTCAACCGCACGGCCGAGGAGATACTCTACTCCGCGATGGAGGACTTTGCCATTGATATGATCGTGGGCAAGGGGCCATCGGCCAGATCCTACCGGCTGCCGCTGCCCGGTTTCACCCTGATCGGCGCTACGACGCGCGCGGGCTCACTTTCGGCGCCGCTGCGCGATCGTTTTGGAGTGATCGGCAAATTTGAACATTATTCGCCCGAAGAGCTCGGGTCAATAATTCGCCGCTCTGCGGGTCTGCTGGATATTGCGATAGATGAAGACTCTATTTTGGAACTTGCCAGGCGCTCACGCGGTACGCCGCGCGTGGCCAACCGCTTGCTCAAGCGCGTGCGCGACTTTGCTCAGGTCATGGGCGAGGGGCATATCGACCGCGAGATCACGCAAAAGACGCTGCGCTCGCTGGGCATCGACGAAAAGGGCCTCGAAGGTCTTGACCGGGATATTTTGCGGCTCATCATCGAACGCTTTGGCGGCGGGCCGGTCGGTATCGATACGATCGCGGCTTCGATCGGCGAAGAAAAAATCACTATCGAAGACGTCTATGAACCTTACCTAATGCAGGTCGGTCTGCTGCACCGTACACCGAAAGGCCGCGTGGCTTCGCGGGACGCCTGGCAGTGGCTGGGGCTCGAGCCGCCGGAACTGCCGGAGCAGCCAGAGCAGCCGGAGCAGATTGAAATTGAAATCAACAATTAACGATTAATGAATATAGATCTTTTCAACTATGAATTGCCGCCGGAATGCATCGCGCAGCACCCGGCGCCCGAGCGTGACGGCTCGCGTCTGCTCGTGCTTGACCGGGCGGACGGCAGTCTCAGCGACCGGTATTTTCGCGATTTGCCGGACTATCTGCGTGAGGGGGACTTGCTGGTCTTCAACGACTCCAAGGTCATCCGCGCGCGGCTGATAGGATCGAAAGAGGGAACCGGCGCAAAGATCGAGCTGTTTTTGTTGAAACGTTGTGCGGACGGGGCAACCTATGGTTCTATCCGCGAGCAAGTATGGGAATGCCTTGCGCGCCCGGCCAGACGGCTGAGGATCGGCGACCGGGTGTTGTTTGCGGGCGCCTGCGGCGTGCAGTCCGGTTCCGGAAATGCAGGCAGCGTGAGGGCGGCGGCCACGGTTACCGAAAAAATAGAAGACGGCGGCATCCTTGTTGCCTTTGAGTACGAGGGTGATTTTGCGGATACGATCGAACACATCGGGCGCATACCGCTCCCGCCCTATATTCACAGAATTGCAGAGAATGATGTTTATGCGGACGAGGATGCTGTGCGCTATCAGACTGTCTATGCACAGGAGGCAGGCTCTGCCGCCGCACCGACAGCCGGACTGCATTTTACAGAAAAATTGCTCGAACGGATCCGGGCGCTGGGCGCGGAAACGGCTTTTGTCACCCTGCACGTCGGCCTCGGCACCTTCCGCCCGGTCAAGACGGAGCGCGTCGAAGATCATGTGATGCACCTTGAACCGTACCACATCAGCGAGGAAACCGCCCGCCGGATCAACGCCGCCAAGGCGGAAGGCCGGCGCGTGATCTGCGTCGGCACGACATCCGTCCGCACGCTCGAATCATCCGTGGGCGCGGACGGCCACACTGTTCGCCCCGGTTCCGGCAGCGCCGGGATCTTCATTTATCCCGGAGGGCGCGGTTTCGCCGTGACAGACGCCCTGATCACGAATTTTCACCTGCCAAAATCGACCTTGCTCATGCTCGTGTCGGCGTTCGCCGGCAGGGAGCAAATTCTGAAAGCCTACACACACGCCATCGCGAGCGGATACCGTTTCTTCAGCTACGGCGACGCGATGTTCATAGAATAGGATCCAATAAGGAAAGCAAGAAAACCGCCCCTCCCGCCGCCGCATCACGCGCAGGTCGACCCCTCATCTGGGACAGAGGACCGTCCGTCCCCTGTCCCTTCTGTAATCAAATATCTCGTGATATACTGGTATTGCAGAAAAGGAGGCCGGCATGGGCATTTTTTTGAATCCTTCAAACAGCAAGTTTCAAGAGGCTTTGAATTCCGAAATTCATGTGGACAAATCCGGGATGCTGGCCTATATCAATTCGGTCATCAGGACAGAACAAAAGTACTTGTGCATCAGCCGCCCCAGACGCTTTGGGAAGTCCATGGCCGCCAATATGATGATCTCATATTACGCGGCGGGCAACGATTCGCGGGAACTGTTTGCGGGGCTTGAAATATCCGGCGACGCGTCATTTGAGGAACATCTCAACAAATACAATGTCATCTTCCTGAATATGCAAAACTTTTTGAGCAAGG
>JAISJT010000055.1 GCA_031261395.1 Eubacteriales Family XIII. Incertae Sedis bacterium | reverse complement strand
CCCGGGGGAACGTAACCCTAGGAATCCAAGGTGGATGATCACCTTGGATCCCCAGCGTTTCGTTCGCTGCGCTCACCCCTCGCTTCGCTCGGTCGCGGGGATGACAAGGGGTGCAAATTTCGGTTTGTCGGGAGCTTCACATTTGTTCAAAGTTTTCGTATTTTCGTCGCAGGGCGTACCTCAAAACGATAGCCCGTGCCGCGAACGGCGAGGATCGCATAGCCGCTCCCCTCTGTCTTTGTACGAAGACGGGACACTTGAAGTTTCACCGCATTGGGGTCTTCATTCATACTATGACCCCAAACTTGCTCGTAGATATATTCCGTACTCAACGTCTTGCCCTCGTTTCGTGCAAAGAGCAGAAGCAGGGCAAATTCCTTTTGGGTCAAGAGCATATCCACGCCGTCCTGAAGCGCGATCATGGATGTCATTTGTAATGTCAGGTTCCCTTTTTCTATCACGTCCGGCATTTGCTCCACATTGCGAAACATCGCCTCCACCCGCGCGAGCAGCACCTCATAGTCGAATGGTTTTGACAAATAATCGTTTGCGCCCGCCCGAAGCCCCCGCGCCACATCGTATGGTTTGTCCCAAGCGGTGAGAAGTATCACGGGGATTTTGCTTCCTTGTTCCCGGAGTTCTGTCAGCAACTCAAGCCCCAGGCCGTCGGGGAGCATGATATCAAGCACGATCCCGTCCGGCGTTTGCTCCGACAGCCGCTGCCGTGCCTGCGCGAGCGTTTCGGCGGTCAATACGCCGTAGCCCGCATCCGCGAACGCTTTGCGGTTGTTTTCGAGGACGCTACGTTCATCTTCGACACACAAAATCAGCTTCATTCGCCCGCTCCCTTTTCTCCGTCCTTGAGCGCGTCGCTGATCATATCTGACATTTTCATGATTTCGGCCTGTGAATCGGTCAGCAGTTTTCCGGCTTCCTCCGGCCTGCGCTGTGCCGTTTGAATGTTGGTGGAAACGACCGTCAGCGGCGTTCTGAGGTCGTGGCTCATGCGGCGGTAAAAGGCGGTTTCGGCGGCCAACTCCTCGGCCTTGCGATGTGCTCCGGCATAGTTCACGGCAAGCATGGCGCATTGCGTCAACACAAGGAACAGATTGGACGCCACGGCAGGAACAAAATAGATATCGCCAAAGACAATCTTCGTCAGCGGCGCCCAAACAATGAATATTATTAGAGAAAGCAAATAGAGCGCTCCAAAGGGGTCGCGGCGAAGTTCCTTTTTTCGCACCGCGATTACGGCGCACATCAGCAAAGGAATCAGCGTCATTATAGAAATCGTCGGTGATACGGCCGTGAAAGGCACAAACCACGCCGCCGCCAAAGGCAAACCAAGCGCGAGGGCATACACGCTTTTGCGGATCCATCCACCGTAGGAAAGACCGAAAACGGTATGCGTGAAAATAGTGATGAACATCGCGCTAAGGTAAAAAAAGCTCAGGTATACGCGGGCAAGGACAATGTCCATACCCCCCGGCAAAAGAAGTTCTGCCAACGAATTTGTTTCAAGCCAAAACCGTACGGCAATCATCGTGCAAAGCAAGCCGAAGATAAAGTACACCCTGTCCTTGCGCCGGGAAAAGAATAGCATGAAATGATACAGCCCCATCATCAGCAAACCGCCGATCACAATAGAGAGCAGCACACGGCGGGTCAGGGCATCGCGCAAAAGCACATCGGGCTTTCCGATTTCAAACTCCTGACCAAGACCGCCGCTTTCCCAGTGATAATTGGACACTTGGACAACGATTTCCGCACCGCCGCCCGCTCCGCCTACCGACTCAAAAGCGTTCCTCGCTCCAAAAACAGATCCCGCCGCCGAGCGTGAGACTTCCCCCGCCGTAAATACCTTTTCCCCGTTGATATATAAGGCGCTTGCGGAATAAATCTCCGGAATGCGCAGCAAAAGTTCGTCCTCATCCGTTTTCAGCGTCAGCCGATAGGTGGCGAAGCCTGTGGCGGGATAACCCCCCGCGCTCCACATCTGCGGTACGCTTAACAGGGTTTTGCCCTCCGGCTCGCCATCCGCAAAATCCTCCGGCGCATAGAGATGGCCAAAATAAAATTCCCATTCGCCGTTCAGCAGGTGCGTAGATTTTTCGAGTTCTGCGCCCCGCAGGTCATACTCTCCGCCCTCCGCCGCAATGCTCCCGTCGCAGCTCGGAAAAGAGATAAACCAAAATCCCGCAGCGGACACGACGAGCAAACAAAGCAGCGTGATGATAAAGCGTTTCATATTGTTTGCAATCCTTTTTTCGATTATAACACTTTCGGTTTCACGCGGATACGGATTGTTTTTCCCGCGATCCGGCGATATACTTTTATTCAGAAGTCATGAATTTGGAGGTGTTGATTACTTGGACATAGCTATCATCGGAACAGGAGCCATCGGCGGATACTACGGCGCAAGACTCGCGCACAGCGGAAATGACGTACACTTTCTGCTGCACTCGGACTTTGAATACGTCAAAGAACACGGGCTGACCGTCGACAGCCATTTTGGGGATTTCTCACTGCCCAAACCGAAAATATACGCGAATACCCGGGAGATGCCGCCCTGTGATTTGGTCTGCGTTGCCGTCAAAGCAACGGCCAATGCCGTTATCTTTCCGCAGCTCGCCGGCGTTGTCAAAGCGGGGGGCGCAATATTATTATTACAAAACGGATTTGGATACGAGCCGCAGCTTGCCGCCCTTTATCCCAAACAATCCATACTCGCCGGCCTGTGCTTCATCTGCTCGTATCGGGACGGGCCCGGCCGGGTCCGCCATACGGACTACGGCAAACTGTCGCTCGCGGCGATGGACAACGACGGGGACGCCCTCGCACGCATCTCGGAACTCTTTGAGCGCGCCGGCGTCGAAACAGAAGTGAAGGCTGATTTGACCGAGGCGCGGATCCGCAAGCTCATGTGGAATATACCCTACAACGGCATGAGCGTGATCGCAGACTGCCGGACAGACGCCTTGGTGAAGAACCCGGCCATGCGCAGCGCCACCTGCGCAGTCATGGATGAGATACTACAAGCGGCAAAGGCCGTCGGCGCCGCTATCGAGCCATCCTTTGCCGATGAAATGGTTCGGCTGACGGACGAGATGGTCCCCTACGATCCCAGCATGCGTCTTGATTTTCTGGCCGGCCGGCCACTGGAAATCGAGGCCATCTACGGCAATTTCATCGATTATGCAGAGCAGCGCGGCTACGAAATGCGGTTTGCAAAAATGATGAAATGGCAATTGGAATATCTTGAAACGCGCTTTCGCTAAGGAGAAGAAATGCCACTCGATGAACAAGCCAAATTCCTGATGGACCTTGCCGCGATGAGCGGCGCGCCGCCATTGTACGAGTTGTCGCCGGAAGAGGCGCGACTACAGTCAAAGGCCGCATTTGAATGGCGCAGCGACGAGAGGACGCCCGAAGTCGGGACGGCGGATACGGATTTCCCTGTCCCCGGCGCCCGCATACCCGTCCGGATCTATACGCCGGAAGGCGAGGGGCCGTTCCCCGTTTTTGTCTATTTCCATGGCGGCGGATGGGTCATTGGCGACATTGACGATAATGATTCAATTTGCCGCTTCTTCACCAAACTCGCAGACTGCATCGTCGTTTCCGTCGGATATCGTCTGGCGCCCGAATACAAATTTCCGGTTCCGTTTGAAGACGCATATGCGGCTACCGAATGGGTGGCGGAAAATGCGGCCTCGTTTGGCGGCGATCCGGCTCGCCTCGCGGTCGGCGGCGACAGTGCGGGCGGCAACTTTGCGGCAGCGATATCGCAAAGAGCCCGGGATGAACACGGTCCGGCCATTGCCTATCAGGTACTGATCTACCCTGCCACGGATCACTATCTGCCCGGTTCGCCATCCTATGATGAAGCAGAAGCCGGCTATGGACTCAGCCGCACGGAAATGATCTATTTTTGGGATCACTATCTCCAGGAAGGCGCAGATGCGGACAACCCATATATTTCCCCTCTGCGGGCAAAGGATTTTTCAAATCTCCCGGCGGCCCTCGTGATCACCGCCGAGTTTGATCCTCTGCGCGATGAAGGCCTGGCCTATGCCGAAAAATTGCAGGCCGCCGGCGTGCCTGTCGAATACCACCGGTACGACGGCATGATGCACGGCTTCCTGCTTCAGTGGGAGTTCATAGACAAGGGCTTTGAAGCGCTCCACGAAATCAGCGATTCCCTGCGCGCTCACCTTTCCTGAGAGTGGCGATCAGCAGGCCATAGACGATCAGTCCCGCGATCGCAAGCGGGATCAGCAGCAAGAATCCTTCTGAATAATCATTGCCCCGCTGCGTGAGAAATGCGGCGAAAATGCCGCTGCCGATGACGGCCTGCACGAGCATATTCGTATTGCCCGCGCCGAAGTTTTCGGCAAAATGCGGCGGGCCGTATTGTTTCATCATAAATGCCGCACAGGATACGGGCAGCGCCGAAAAGCAAAATCCGGTCAGCGCACAGGCCGCAAAGAAAAGCCCCAAATTGCCCAGATTGGTGGACGCCAATAGCAACGCGATGGCGACAAAAAACCCGATACTCACGACAATGGCAACGCGTTTGTATCCAAACCGGTCGAAGCAGGTACCGGCAACGCTCCGGCCGACGCCGTTGAACAGCGAGACAATGCCCGTGAAGAGACCTGCTGTCGTTGCCGTAGCGCCCATAGAAATCGTCGCCGGCGCCACGTTGCCGATCAGCGACAACCCGCACGATCCAAAGAGGAAGATCCAGCAGAAGAGCAGCCAAAATTCCGGCCGCCGCAATACCTGACTGAGTCCGAGTCCGTAGGTCTTTGAGCGGCCGGGATCGAAAGAAACGTCAGGCTTTGCCTCGCTCACCGCCTCCTGAGGCAGCGCCGGGGAATCCTTTTTGAACGCCTGGTACAGCGCCGCAGTCCCGAGAAGGAAGACGACGCCAAATACGATGCCGATACCGATGAACAAGGTTCGCCACCCGAAGGCCTCCATGATCTTTGTACAGACAACTCCGAAGATCAGGGCGCCGAGGCCAAACCCCATCATCAGCGTGCCGGAAACGGTACCGCTGTTCTTCACGAAATGATCCGTGATAGTGCTGATGACCGCATTGTAGGCCATCCCCACGCCAAAACCGCAAAAAACGCCGTAGAACAAATAGAACTGCCAGAGCTGTGTGGTGGTACTGGCGGCGAGAAAGCCGATGACCATCAGGATGGCCGAGGCAAACAGCATCGTGCGAAAGCTCCGGCCGCGGATGAGCTGTTTGCCGTCAAACACGCCGCCGATGCAAAAACAAATCATGGAGATCATGAAGGTCAGAGAGGTTTTGTCGCGCGTCCAGCCAAATTCCGTTTCGAGCGGCACCACAAAAATCGACCAGGCATATATCAGTCCCAGACACAGCATCATCACAAAGGCAATGATCAAGGCAAGTATGCGTTTCGCAGATTTTTCATTCATCTAACCAGTATCAGGTGCGGCAAAACCCTTGTCAATTGTGATTTCTCACAATAATGGGCTTTTTATTTAGTGAACATTCCGCACAATGAAAACGCGGAATCTTTGTCTCTTCAAAGTATATGCAGATGCGTCCATATAGGATATGATGCCCATTGAGAGGATTTTTTTATCTGTTATCAGGAACAGTTCGGAGGAAAACATGAAAGGAAAACTGACTGAATTTGATTTGAAAGACCAAAAAAAGGTCCTTCGCGGATCAAGTCTGATCGGCACAGCGGAGAGCGGTTCCCCTGTTGTTGCCGATGTCGCGGACGGGCGTATCACGCGCATCCGCCCGCTCAATTTCGAATGGCAATATGAGCGCAAGGATTTCAATCCATGGAAGCTCGAGAAAGACGGCATCGTGCTCGAGTCACCGAACAAGACGCTGCCTTCGCCTCTGGGACTTTCCTACAAGAAGCGCGTATATTCAAAGAACCGTGTATCCTATCCGCTGAAACGCGTTGACTGGGATCCTGACGGAGACCGCAATACACAGAATCGCGGCAAGAGCAAATACGTACGCATCAGCTGGGACGAGGCAACCGACATCGTCGCAAAAGAACTCTTGCGCATCAGGGACACCTATGGGCCCGAAGCCGTCTACTCCCAAACGGATATGCACGGCGAAGGCAAGCATCTGCAGACAAGCCACGGCTGTCCCAATCGCCTGCTCTCCCTGCTCGGAGGATACACGATTCAGCTTCGTAATCAGGACAGCTGGGAAGGCTGGTCCTGGGGATCCAAAAACGTCTGGGGCTGCGAGGCCGTTGGTGAAATGGTTCCCTTTGCAAACCTCTACGAGGACATGGCCGAACACGGGGATATGCTCCTGTTTTGGGGATGCGATCCCGAGACTACGCCTCATGCAATCAACGGGATGATGGCCAGCCGCCTTTGCTATTGGCTGACGGATATCGGGCTGAAATCCATCTATGTCTGTCCTGACCTCAATTACGGCGCCGCCGTTCATGCAGACAAATGGATCCCTATCCTGCCAAACACCGACGCGGCGCTGCAGCTTGCCATCGCCTATATGTGGATCACGGAAGGCACTTATGAGAAGGAATATATCAAAACGCATTCGGTCGGCTTCGACGAGTTCGCAAGATACGTTGTCGGCGAAGTGGACGGAGAGCCAAAGACGCCGGCATGGGCGAGCGAAAAATGCGGCGTGGCCGAATGGACGATCAAAGCGCTGGCCAGAGAATGGGCCAAAAAAGTCACGAGCATCATTCACGGCAACGGCGGTCCTTATATCCGCGGACCCTATTCCACCGAACCGGCCCGCCTCGAAAGCATCCTCCTCGCCATGCGCGCGCTCGGTTCGCCCGGCGTTCATCAGGCAAAGATGATCGAATGGAATCTGTTTTCCAACACCTACCCCCTGCCCTATCAGGGCAAGGTCCGTCCCTATCTGCCAAATTTCGTGGAGGTCCAGCGTCCCGCCAATGCGGAAACGGGCGGCCGGTTCCACTACAGGGGTGACGATCCGGCGCTCGCCGAGATACTGAAGCCCATGGAACATCCGCCGACGCAGTTCATTCCGAAATGCATGGTGCATGACGCCATTTTGAATCCGCCGATTTCCTGGATGGGCATGTACTCTTTCTGCGGCCCCGCCGAAGAGCAATGGACGCACTGGACCTATCCGGCGCCCGGCAAATCTGAGATTCATATGATGTGGACGGATTCCCCTTGCTGGATCACTTGCTGGAATGACAGCAACAAATACATCGAGGCCCTGCAAAGCGAAAAGATAGAGTTCATCCTGGCCCAGCACCCGTGGCTCGAAAACGACTGTCTGATGGCCGATATCATCCTGCCGGTCGCGACAAAATATGAACTGACGGACGTCGGCGATGATGTGGGCAGCGGCACCTTCACCTCGGTATTCCTCGAAGAGCACTGCATCGACCCGGTCGGCGAATCCCTCGGAGACTTTGACGCAGTGGCGGAGATCGCAAAAAAATTGGGCTTCTGGGATGAATACACCAAGGGTCTTTCCGACGAAGAGAAAAAAGAACTCTTCTACAACGGCTCCGGCATTGCTGATATGTGCTCATACAAAGAGCTCAAAGAGAAGCAGTATTACGTCATACCCTGCGTACAGGAGGAAACCAAGAAGATCCCGCCGGGGCTTAGGCTGTTTTTCGAAGATCCGGAAAACAATCCTCTGAGTACGCCCACAGGAAAGCTGGAGATCACGAGTACCGATCTGACGAAATATTTCCCGCATGACGAGGAGCGGCCGCCCTATCCGAAATGGATCGAGAAAGGCGAAAGCCATGACGAACGGCTCACCAGCGAGCGCGCCAAAGACTATCCCCTCCTTTGCGTCTCCAACCACGGGCGGTGGCGCATGCATGCGCAGTGCGACGACATCACCTGGACGCGCGAAATCGAAACCATGAAGATCAAAGGTCCGGACGGATATCTCTACGAGCCGGTCTGGCTGCACACTTCCGATGCGGAAAAACGCGGCATCAAACATGGCGACATCGTCAAAGTTTTCAACGAGAGAGGCGTAGTTCTGGCCGGCGCCTATGTTTCGGAACGGCTGATCCCCAATGCAACCTATATGGATCACGGCGCCCGGTTCGATCCGATCATTACGGGGAAAGTCGACCGCGGCGGCGTCATCAATACACTGACGCCGCACAACAACATCTCCAAAAATGCCACCGGCATGGTCGTGAGCAGTTTCCTCGTGGAAGTCGAAAAACTGACGGACGAGGAGATGGAAGGCTGGAAACGCGACTATCCCGAAGCGTTTGACCGCAACTATGATTTGGCTACGGGCGTCAGCCTCACCGGATGGCTCATTGATGAGGAGGTAAGATAAAATGTCAAAAGTATTTGTAATTGATATCGGCCGCTGCACAGGATGTTATTGTTGTCAAATAGCCTGCAAAGACGAGCACTGCGGCAATGACTGGTCTCCGTATGCGAAGCCGCAGCCGGACACGGGGCAATTTTGGCTAAAGATCGACGAGCATATCCGTGGCACGATCCCCAAGGTGAAGATGCACTATCTGCCTCATCTTTGCAATCACTGCGAAAACGCGGCCTGCATCACGGCCTGCCCGCACAGCGCCATCTACAAAAGGGAAGACGGTCTGGTCATCATCGATCCCGAAAAATGCGAGGGCTGCAAGAAATGCGTGGATGCCTGCGCCTATGACGCCGTTTTCTTCAACGATGAGCTGAAGATTTCCCAAAAATGCACGGGCTGTGCGCACCTGATAGATACGGATGATGACGTTCCGCGCTGCGTACAATCCTGTACTACAGAATGCCTGCAGTTTGGCGAAGAAGAAGATCTCGCAGACCTTATCAAAGACGCCGTTGTCCTGAAGCCGGAAACGGGCGCCGGGGCAAAGGTGTATTACCGGAACATCCCCGGCAGATTCATCGCCGGCACAGTATATGATCCCGTGGAAAAGGATGTGATCACGGGCGCAGTGCTGGAGCTTTCGGGGATAGGCGGCAAACTGACGGTCAAGACAGACGGCTTCGGTGATTTCTGGTTCAAAGATTTGCCGGAAGGTGCAGTCTACGATCTCGTCATCAAGCACGACGGGTTCCCTGACAAGACATTACCGGCATTGAGTACGAAAAATGATATCAATTTGGGGGACATACCGCTGAGGTGAAATATTATGGTTAAATTCGTTACAGCAAGAGAGGCGGTGCAGCTGATTCCCGATGGCGCTACAGTCGGTTTGTGCGGCGACGGGCTCAACGGCTGGCCCGAAGAGATCGCGCTCGAAATCGTAGAAAACTTTCGCGAAAAAGGACACCCGGCAGAGCTCAACCTGAAACAGGGGAGCGCCCTGGGAGACTGGAAAGAACGCGGCGTGACGCGCCTTGGCATCGAGGGTCTCGTCTCCAAATGGACCGCGACTCATGTCGGCAATGCCTTCGCGCTCAACGATTTGGTGCTTGCAAACAAGATCGAGTGCCACTGGATTCCGCTGGGCGTCGCGCTCAACCTATGGCGCGAGATCGGGGCCGGACGTGACGGCGTCATGACCAAAGTCGGGCTCGGCACCTTTGTTGACCCCAGACTTGGCGGCGGCAAGATGAATGACAAGACAAAAGATGAGGTCGTGGAACTGCGCGTCTTTCAGGGCGAAGAGTATTTGTTCTTCAAGGGATTCTCCGTAGACGTCGCCCTTATCCGCGGGACCACGGCCGATGAAAACGGCAACATCAGCATGGAAAAAGACGGTTTTGTCAATGAGGGTCTGGAGCTCGCGATGGCAACGCACAATACGGGCGGCATCGTCATCGTCCAGGTCGAGCACCTTGCAACAGCGGACACGATCCATCCGAAAAGCGTACGAATCCCCGGGATCCTGGTCGATTATGTAGTACAGGCTACGAAGCTTGAAGCTTGCTGGCAGACGGGCGGAGTGATCTATGAGCCTTCGTTTTCGGGCGATATCGTCCGTCCGGTCGATACGATCGCGCCCATGGAACTCAATGAGCGCAAGTGCATCGCGAGAAGGTGCGCAATGGAACTGCGTCCCGGCAATGTGGTCAATCTTGGCGTAGGCGTGCCGACAGACGTCGCATCGGTCATCAGGGAGGAAGGCTTGTCCGGTCAAATCGTCCTGACCAGCGAAACAGGGACCATCGGCGGCGTGCCGGCGCCCCTGCCCAATTTCGGCAACGCCTACAATCCGCAGGCGCTCATCGAAAACGTCTCAATGTTCGATTTCATCGACGGCGGCGGACTCGATGTGACCTGCCTCGGACTCGCACAGACAGACGCCCAGGGCAATATCAATGTCAGCAAATTCGGGGACCGTCTCTTCGGCCCCGGAGGCTTCATCAACATCACCAAACGAACCAAGAAGGTTGTCTTTTGCGGCACCTTTATGAACAAGGCAAAGCTCGCTATCAGAGACGGACGTGTCGAAATACTGGAAGAAGGCACGATGAAAAAATTTCTGAAGCAGGTGGAGCATATCACCTTCAGCGGCGAATACGTGCGTCCGGAACAGACGATTTTGTATGTAACGGAGCGCTGTGTATTTCAGCTGATCTGCGGCGGGATGACATTGATCGAAATCGCGCCGGGCATCGATCTTGAAAGGGACATCCTCGCGCAAATGGATTTTCGTCCGTTCGTTTCAAAACAACTGCGCGAGATGGATACGGCTATTTTCGAAGAGGCCTGGGGCGGGCTGCGCGACATCGTCGCGGGCTGAACCGAGCGCACGCAGGTCACAGGGAGGCAACCTATGTTTTTTTCACAAGAGCACGAATTGGTCCGGGAACTCGCCCGGGACTTTGCAAAGAAGATCCTCGAACCGACGGCGCAGGAGATGGATGAAAAAGAAGATTTTCCGATGGATATCTACAATGAGATGGGGCGACTCGGATTTTTCGGTATAAAGATCCCTAAGGAATACGGCGGTCTCGGCTTGGACACGAGATCCTACGCTTGCGTGATGGAAGAGCTCAGCCGCAAGAATGTCTGTGCCGGCGTCCTCGTATCGGCGGCAAATTCCCTCGGCACGGCGCCCATTTTGCTCGTCGGAACCGAAGAACAAAAGCAGAAATACCTGCCGCCCATCGCCGGCGGAAAATCTTTCATGGCGTTCGGGCTGACCGAACCGAATGCGGGCAGTGACGCGGGATCCATGACAGCGAGCGCCGTCCCCGACGGTGATTCATATATTTTGAACGGTCGCAAGACTTTCATCACCGGCGCGCCCATCGCCGACTGGATCACAGTGTTTGCCAAGACAAGTCCGGAAAAGGGATCCAAGGGGATCACCTGCTTCTTCGTGGATATGAAGCAGCAGGGAGTATCGATAGGGAAGCAGGAGGAAAAGATGGGCCAGCGGGCGATCCCCGCCTGTGACGTCCTGCTCGAAGATGTGCGCGTCCCCAAAAGCGAGATCCTAGGCGATATCGACAAAGGGTTTGTCACGGCCATGAAAACGCTTTCGGTCGGGCGGATCGGCGTGGCCTGTCAGGCGCTCGGAGTTTCAGAAAACGCGATGGATCTGGCGATCCCCTATATGAAGGAAAGAAAACAATTCGGCAAGACCCTTTCCAAATTTCAGGGACTGCAATTTCTGCTTGCGGAGTTGGAAACGAAATTAAACGCGGCGAAGCTGCTCATCTACAACGCGGCATACGAGATGGATGCAGGCCGCGATGTGACAAAAGCCGCCTCCATGGCGAAATATTATGCGACGGAAACCTGTCTTGAAATCGTCAGCGGCGCTCTTCAAATGTTCGGCGGATACGGGTATTCAAAGGAATATCCCATCGAGCGCCTCTACCGCGACGCCCGCGTCATGACGATTTATGAGGGGACGACGCAGGTACAACAGATGGTTATCGCAGGGCAGCTTTTGAAGTAAGACAAGGAGACACCGAACATCATGAACATCTTGGTTTGTATCAAACAAGTACCGGATACCACCGAAATCAAAATCGATCCCGTAACAAATACCCTTATCCGCGCCGGCGTGCCGAGCATCGTCAATACCTTTGATGCATTTGCCCTGGAGTCCGCGCTGAGAATCAAGGACGCCGATCCGGGGGTGAGCGTCACGGTCGTCACCATGGGCCCGGCCCAGGCGTCCGTTGCCCTGAATACCTGCCTCGGAGCCGGCGCCGACAATGCATATCTTGTCAGCGACCGGGCCTTCGGCGGCTCCGACACCTTGGCCACGAGCTATATTCTTTCGAATGCGATCCGCGCCATCGAAGAAAAACAGGCGCAAAAATTTGATTTGATCCTCTGCGGAAAACAAGCGATCGACGGCGATACCGCGCAGGTCGGGCCGGAGATCGCGGAACAATTGGATTATCCGCAGATCACGTATGCCACCGAACTCACAGCGGAAAAAGGGAAACTGCGCGTCAAACGCGAAACCGAAGATGGTTACGAGATCCGCGAAGCCGCGCTTCCTGCAGTCGTCACCGTCACAAAGACAGCCTATGATTTGCGGTTCCCTACTATCCGGCGGCTGCTTGACGCCTACGCTGCCGAGACAGCGGTGCTGACGGCGGAAGATTTTCCGGTAGACAGGGAGCGGGCAGGATTGGGGGGATCGCCGACAAAAGTCAGAAAGACATTCGTACCCGAGCGAAACAAGACCGGTATGAAAATCGAAGAGGCAACCGGCGCCCTGTCGGCCATCAAGCTTGCCGCCCAGCTGTCCGCGGACGGGATCCTGTAAAGAAGGGAATTGAAAATGACACCTAAGCATGAAAACCTCTGGGTATTTATCGAAGTACTGAACGGTTCGCCGAAAAGCGTGAGTCTTGAACTCTTGGGACCCGGGCGTCTCTTGGCCGATGCCGCCTGCGAAAAATTGGTCGCGGTCATCGTATCGGATGACGTCTCTGCCGCGGCGAAAGAAGCCGCCGCCTATGGCGCCGATCAGGTAATTGCCGTTGAGGCGCCGGAATACGGAGATTATTCCACGGAGGCCTATACCCACGCCATCTGCACACTCGCTGAGAAGTATCGGCCGTCCACCATCCTGATCGGCGCCACGAGTACCGGACGCGATATGGGGCCACGGGTGGCCTGCCGCCTCAGGACAGGCCTGACCGCCGACTGTACGGCGCTGGACAGGGATACGGAGACCGGCGACGTACTATGGACGAGGCCGGCATTCGGGGGCAATCTCATGGCGACGATTTGCTGTCCCGACCATCGCCCGCAGATCGGAACCGTACGCCCGGGCGTATTCAAAAAAGGCGACCGGCATGACGGCAATACGGCGGAGATCATCCGTGAAGATATACGCTTTCCCAAAGAAAAAATCAGAGCAAGACTCATAGAGAGAATCGCGGATTTGGACAATGATACGGTTGATTTGGAAACCGCCGAGTTCATCGTCTCGGGCGGCCGGGGCCTCGGCGGCCCGGAAAATTTCGCCTTGGTCAGGGACCTTGCGAAAGCGCTGGGCGGAGAGGTCGGATCCTCGCGTGCGGCCGTAGATGCGGGCTGGATCTCCCACGCACATCAGGTCGGGCAAACCGGCAAGACCGTCGGTCCCAGAGTCTATATCGCCTGTGGCATTTCCGGTGCGATCCAGCATCTGGCCGGCATGTCCGGCTCAGATACTATCATCGCAATCAACAAAAATCCCGATGCCGCGATTTTTGAAGTCGCAGACTACGGGATCATCGGAGACCTTTGCGAAGTGCTGCCGGCGCTCACCGCGGAAGTCCGCAAGCTGAAAGCATAGGCGCTGCCGCGCTATCGCGTGCGGCGTTGCCGCGCTGTCTTACTTCTCACCTCGCGTAAAACGCCGAAGAGTATTTGTACAGCTCGTCATAAGCCGCGTCTGCGATTTCCGCCGGCGCGGTGAATAGTTTGCCGGCCACGATGCGGCCGCGCGGTGCGTATTTGTCTACAAAGGCACGCACGAGACGCCTGGCCTCCTCTTCGCTTGCCGCTTCCTCCACGCCTTCTATCGGCACGGTGAGGGTGATCTGATTGCCGTACTTTGCCGTCAGCATATCGAGATCGTTGTTCGTCTGAGGCGTCCACGCATCCAAACCCATTTCCAGAAACTCTTCGATATACTGCTGAGTGAGCCCGCACGAATGCAACTCGACAAATTTGCCCTGCTCGTGCACCCAGTCCCATATCCTTTTCGTATACGGCATGAGGGTTTCACGGAACATTTCATTGCTGAAAAATCCGGCGCGCTGCGTCCCCCAGTCATCACCAAATATAATATAATCGACCGGATCGTAATATTTGAAAACATAGCCGAGCAATTCGATCTTGTAATTGACCATCGCCTCAAACCAATCGCGAAGCAACTCCGGCTCGTCATAGAAAGCCATCAGGGTCTCGTCGAAAGGCATGAGTTCATGCAGGCGCTCGAAAAGTCCTTCGGCCGTATGGAAGACATGCAGGCGATCCGGATCGTAACGCGAGGTCTGGAGCTTTGCGTCTTCCTCCCAATCGACCTTCGTGAGATCCGGGAAGGTGACGTCTTCTTTCCAGTTTTTGAATTCGCTGATCACGCGCGTCCCTGTCTTCGGCATTTGTCCCCCTGCCGTTTCGACCATGATCCACTCGGTTCCAAACCAATCGAGTCCGTCGGCGTCATAGGGAGGATGTTCCCATACGACGTCGGGATATACATTTTGATTGTCAATATTCCACACGGGGATCCAGAAAGGTTTTTCTCCCGTGAAAACGCGCCTGAGATTTTCTTTTGCGGTCACAGGGCGGTCGCCCGGAAGATCCGGCGGGGTCTGCTGGAGCAGCCACGGCATGGATCCCGGTTTCTGCCGAGAGGGGATATTCTCTTTCATGTTACTTCTCCTTCTTTTTTGAAATCCTGAGTCCGATCGATGAATAGTTGATGTTGTTCAAATAATCAGGCCCATAGAAATCGAGTACGCGATAGGACAGCAGGAATTTGAAGCGATATTGATACTCGTTCAGATCGACTTCCAGCAGCTGTTCAATTTTGTTGATTCGGTAGAGCACATTGTTGCGGTGCATATGCATGATGGCCGCCGTCTTTGTCGCCGAACGTTCATTGATCAGATACGTGTACAGCAATTTCAGATTGTCCATCTTGTTTTCCTGGTCGAAAGAGTAAAGCTTCGCCAGCGACCGCATACAAAAACTGCTCTCGAGGATCGTCCTGTTTTCGCTCAGCATCAGATCGATAATGTGATAGATATAATAGGTCTCGTAAGCATAGATATCATACCCGTCGTACCGGAAGATATCGAGCTGTTCTCCGCGAATATGATGCACCGCAAGTTTTTTGTGTACCGTTGACCCGTATTCGATCGCCAAGACCGCGCGTTTGTAGGAAAGCGGCAGATTGCGGATCGAATCCTCAGGCATGCTGATCCCCATCTCAGCCTTGTATTCCTTCAGGATATCCTTGATAGCATCGACCCAGGTTTCGCTCTCGCTCCGGCTCGTTTTTTCCACATAATAATTGATTACGAGAATGCTGTTGCCGTATACAAGAAGCCTGGCGCCCGGAAGCCGTGCCGAAAGCTGTTTGAGCAGCTGAATCGACTCGATATCCTTGAAGTAATATTTGAAGCGAATAAGAAAAAGACAATACAGCTGCTCGGTCGGTATCCCGCAATAATCCGCGCGATTGTCTACGGTGACGGGATCCGTGATACGGTTCTCGATGAGGTCAAGGAGGAAAGCGTCAACATTGCGCGAGGGCTGCACGACAGGGGCTTCCCGTTCAAAGAAAACCAACACCTTTTCAAACAAGCGCTCGAAAAGTTCCAGCCGGCCCTGTGTTTGCGTGTCCTTGCGGCAAACCATATAGATTTGCCCCTTCGCCGCCTTCTCCACAAAGATCGTCCGGGCAATGAGTTTTTCAGAAGCAAGATCTTTGCCGCCATCTTCATCGTCCACAATATCCGGCCAATGCGCCAAAGCAAGATCTGCATCCGCAAAATCGTTTTCGAAATCGTCCCTCGACAAATTCGACTGAATCAAATTGCTATAGTATTGATTGTCATTCGGATTGATTCCGTAAAAGGCAAGGAGACGAAAATTGTCGTTGTACAGCAGGATGGTATTCCCGATGAACTCACCGCCGAGTGTGATCAAATGGTGTAGTTCTTTCTTCAGCACATACTCCATCGTGGTCTTGTCCCACGCCTGCAGCTCAAGGATGTAGTCGCGGATTAGCCTCACGATCTCCCCCGGGCGTTTTGCTCCCCAGATCAACACGCAGTTGCGCGGTTTCTTTTCCTGTGCCGCAAATCGCTCGGATTCGTCCAGACAAATACAGAGAAATCCATCGGGTATCCTTATTTCCCTAAGCACAGAATACGCAGCGACATAAATCGTATCTTTCGACACAAAATCTGCCTCCTCCGTCAGGTGCTCCACCCAAACATACGCCCCGTCTTGCGGCTGGTCAGCCGAGGCGACCGGGGCGTATGGCAGCAGCAGATCAATTATGGCGTGATAAGGAACATTCACTTGAGCAAAAATGCCTCCGACGAATCATGTACTTCGTGATGTGCGATGCGGATATCTTTGTACTTGCCATCTTCATCAAGCCAGTATAACACGAAATTCGTTGCAACGAAGTCCTCGCCTTTTTTCAGGACGCCGGCCGAAAAGTCCTCCGTGTCTTCATTCGCGTGAAACTCTGTCCAGAGTTCCGCATAGAGATTCTTTCCGTCGCAAAGAAAGTGTCGCAGTTCCATAGTCTCAGTGATGGTCGAATGCAGGTGCTCGTAGCTCTCCCTGAACGCTTCGCGCCCGTTCAGCACCTTACCTTCGGGCTCTCCGATCACGAACGGGGCAAAATACTGCACGCGCACATCGTCGGCAAAATAGCTGAGCACGTCGTCGTAACGCCTGTTATTGAAATGATCTACGTAGATTTCAAATTCTTCTCTCGTCATTTTTTTCACCTCTTCCCCAAACTATTTGAACGCCGGAGACTTCGCCGGATCGATCGTATTGAATTGGCCGATCCGAATTTGTTTGAATTTCCCGTCCGGGTGCAGATCATAGTCGATGTACTGGTTGCAATAGAAAAGGTCGCCCTTCTTCATAAAGCCCGCCGTGAAATCCGCATCTTTCTTTGCGCGGAACGTCGTATACAGCTCGACGAACAGATTCTCTTCCGTCGACATAAATACGCCAAGCTTCAGATCCTCGTCGAAGGTGTCATGCAGGCTGATGTAATTCGCCTTGAAGGCAGACTTCCCGGACAGCGACTTGATCGGCTCCGGATGCAGCTTCCAATCCGTAAAATAGTACAGTATACAATCTTCGCCAAAATAGCTGACGATATCGTCATACCGTTTCTCGTTGAAACAGTCCAGATACCCCTGGAAATCTTCTCTTGAAAACAGCATTCTATTCTCCTTTCGTTATACGTTCATTTTTTGCTTTTCTGACAAAATCCTCAGAGGAAGCGCAAAATGTCCATCGATGTATTCACGTTCGAACTTTTCGTACAGAATTCCGTACAGGATAGGCCCCCGATAATAATAGGCTTCGTGTGCAGACAGGTCAACGACGACGAGATATTCACTCGCCGTCGTATGCTTTGGCGGACGGCTCTCCGCAAGCTCGCGGACCTGATCTGTCACATGGTCACAGGCAATCACTGAGATCACTGCGATCAATTCACCGATTTTACTTCGCTCATTGCGGGCAAGCCTCATGTTCAGCGACACAAACTGCTGAGCAAGCTCGACGTCCAAATCGTCTGCCGAGGCAACGAACGAACAGAATCGAACTCTGGCCATCCAGTAGAGCTTGAAGACGTCTTCCCGGATCATCGTCGAATTTTCGGTTTCGCGAACGCCGAGATTTTTCACGCCTTCGAAGCCCTTTCGGACAAGGTCAAAATATTGTTCGAACTCTATCATGCTCTGTTTTATTCGTGTTCGATTCGATTGCCCTCTTCGTCCATCCACGGTGAATCATGCGTAGCATCGTTGTTGATTACGAAAAATGCATACGGCCGATCGACCCAGCGCGTGATCTCGGGAAGATGCGGGAAATTCTTCGGGCAGATCCAGACGGAGGGAACGCTGGCAAAATGACGCTCGTCTTCCTCGCCCATAGCGATCTCGACTTCGGCGCCGATGTGCAGCGGATCGTCTGCGTCCATTCCGACGACACAGAGAACTTCCTCGTTTGGATGCACGTGAGCGTCGCCGCCTCTATGCCATTTGCCGCACTGATGATAGTGGCCCCAAAGCGCATTTAGCTCAAAGCCCTGCAATTGATCTCCGAATACCCATAGAAGCTCGTCAGCGTTGCCGGGGCCCATGCCGCCGGGACCGCAATTCTCAAGGGGGTGCATGACGCCGCGTTTGTCTACGGCTTTCGAATACCCCATGCCGCTGTTGTCTTTGCTGTCATAGTCAATGGCGCCGCCGTCATGCAGGATTTCCCCGTTTTCGTCAAACTCCCATGCATACAGACGCGCATATCCATCGTATTTTTTGCTGCCCGGTACGGGGTCTTTCAATTCCGAAGACGGAATCTCGATCGCACTGTATTCCGGCGTCAGATAAATGTTGTAGAAAGCAAAAGCATGATCGAAATTGCTGACCGTGATATTGCCGTACTGCGTACCCTTTGGCAGCGCAATGATATAAGACTGATCAAAGGTGTAGAGTTCGCGCTCTTCGCCGATTTCGATCGAAACCGTCGCGCCGAGCGTAAGGATCTCACCGGGCGTCGTCGACACAAAAGCCAGCACGGTGTCAAAAGGATGGATCAGATGGCCGTCCTGCGGCAATAATTTTCCGTTGCCCTTAACAAAGCCATACGCAAAGGATCCCTGGAATCCCTCCATGTCCTTGCCGCCTTCCATCCAGAACAGCTCCTGGTTGTACAAGCCTTTTGGGCCCTCGCGCCAAATCATCGGTTTCACAAGGTTTTTGTAAAGTTTAGGTCTCATCGTAGTATTCTCCTTTCAAAATTACTTCTCAAACTATTACCACTCACCCGACGCTTCGAGTTCGTCAAGATCCATTTCGACCCATGGAGAGCCGTGATTGCCGTCCAGACATACGACCATGAATCCGTACATCGGAACGTCGCACCACCGCGTGATGAGCGGCAGATGCGGAAAGCCTTTCGGCGCGATATAGAGGCCGGGCTT
>JAISJT010000090.1 GCA_031261395.1 Eubacteriales Family XIII. Incertae Sedis bacterium | reverse complement strand
CATAAGAGAGTGCAAAAACTCGAATTGTCGTCACTTTGCGCAAAGATCCCCATCGCAGTCTTGGGGAATCTATGGTGGATGATCACCTTGGATTCCCAGGGTTACCCCTCGGGTCAAGCCCGAGGGCTAAAGGTTTACCGTGGCGCAACCGACGGAATGACTGCGGGTTTACGCCGCCGCCCGGGAATGACAGGGGTGCAAATTTCAGTTTGTCGGGCAAAGTACGCAAAATAGATGGCAATCCGTATACCTGTCTCGTCAGCCAACAAAGCTGGCCAGCCATCACCGCCTTTTTAGAAATGGAAATCAAGGGCGCGAGCGCAGCGAGGGCCTACCGTAATACATTAGCGGAGCGTCCCCCGCCGCAGGCGGCATGGCGTTTTGCAAGCGGAGACATTCTTTTGGGGCTCACTTTGTAAATTCTCTTGTTATGTATGCAAAATCACATTTTAGAGGCTTTAATGTGTGAATATCAAGGGTTCACAAGAGAAAGCTTCCTGACTGTTAGACAATAAAACGTGAATTCGTGGGGATCACAAGAAAATAACAACATTTGTTGTACACTCCGACCGGCAAATTTGCCGGCGGCGGCGCTTCGCCTTTCATGCGGGATGAATTATAACTGGATTCCCGCCTTCGCGGGAATGACAGAGGTTCGCGGGAATGACAGAGGTGCAAATCTCGATACATATTATTGGTGCTATTTTGGCCAGTGCAGGGCGCAGTAGGCGTCGGTCTCGACGAGTTCGAGCATGGTGAACGTTTTGTTCAGGCTTTGGCCGGTCACTACGAGGCCGTGACGCGGGAGGATGCCGGCGATCGGCATTTTTTCTGCGAGGGCGCGTTTGCTTTCGAAATAGGCCAGGGTGGCGGCGCTCATTTCGGGAGTGCACATCGGCGCAAATTCGATGAGGCCTGCTTCGCCGGCCAGTTCCGTAGCTTCGGTGACGGAGGGGATGGGGCGTTCGGCCGCGGCAAAGACCATGCCGTTCATGGGGTGGGCGTGGATCACGGCGTTCACTGTCGGGAAGGCTCGCAGCAGCGTCGTATGCATATGCGTTTCGCGCGAGAGCCTGCCCGTGCCTTCAATGATATTGCCGTCAAGATCCACGAGCATCAGATCGTCCGGGACGAGCCGGCAGTGTTTCTCCTCGGCCATCAGCGACGGCGTGACGAGCAGTGAATCCGCGCTGACGCGCGCGCAGAAATTGCCGCCGTACGCATTGGTCAGACGGCGTCGCCAAAGAAGACCCGCGATATCGCACATTTGTAGCCGAAGTTCGGATAGTGTCGTTGTAGTCATGTGCATTATTATACAACAAGAAAGACATGAAAGGCGCCACTTAGGACATATCAGGCACATAAACTGAAATTCATCGGGGTGGGATTTTTCGATAAATTTTGAAATATGTATAGTATAATGAAATAAAGCTGAATGGTTTAGGCAAAAGGAGGAGACCATGGATTACATAGACAAGATCATCGCCGACGTCGAGCGGAAGAATGCGGATCAGCCGGAGTTCCTGCAGGCGACGAAGGAAGTGCTGGAATCGCTCAGGGTCGTGGTGGACCGCGACAGCGTTTACGAAGAGGTGGGGCTGCTCGAGCGGCTTGTCGAGCCGGAGCGCATCATACAATTCCGCGTGCCGTGGGTGGACGGCAGCGGCAAGGTGCAGGTGAACCGCGGGTTCCGCGTGCAGTTCAACTCCGCGATAGGACCGTACAAGGGCGGGCTGCGTTTCCATCCCTCGGTCAACCTCGGTATCATCAAGTTCCTTGGATTTGAGCAGATTTTCAAAAACTCGCTGACGGGGCTTCCGATCGGCGGGGGCAAGGGCGGCTCGGACTTTGATCCCAAGGGCAAGACCGATGCGGAAGTGATGCGTTTTTGCCAGTCGTTTATGACCGAACTCCATCGTCATATCGGACCGGATACGGATGTACCGGCCGGCGACATCGGCGTGGGCGGCCGCGAGATCGGTTTCCTCTTTGGGCAGTACAAACGGCTGAAGAATGCTTTCGAAGGCGTGCTGACCGGCAAGGGCCTGACCTGGGGCGGCAGTCTGGCGCGAACGGAAGCGACCGGCTACGGCCTTGTCTATATGGTTGAAGAATATCTGAAGAGCATCGGCGCTGCGTTCGAGGGCCGCGAGGTCGCGGTCTCAGGCTCAGGCAACGTCGCCATCTTTGCGACACAGAAAGTGCAGCAGCTCGGCGGGACAGTCGTGACCATGACGGATTCCAACGGTTTCATCTACCACAAAGCCGGCATCGACCTCGACGCCATCAAGGAGATCAAGCTGATCAACCGCGGGCGGCTGTCCGAATATACGAAGTTTCACGCCGATGCCGTGTACACGGATGTGGCGGACGGCAAGGTTTGGAATACGCCCTGCGACGTCGCGCTACCCTGTGCCACGCAAAACGAGCTTGACCTTGCGGACGCCAAAACGCTGGTTGCGAACGGCTGCAAGATCGTCGGCGAAGGCGCCAATATGCCGACAACGCTCGACGCCTCTCTCTTCCTGCAAGAGAACGGCATTGCCTTCTTCCCCGGCAAGGCGGCCAACGCCGGCGGCGTCGGGACCTCGGCGCTCGAGATGAGCCAAAACAGCGAGCGCCTGTCGTGGACTTTCGATGAAGTCGACGCCAAACTGAATCGCATCATGGTAGACATCTTCCACAATATCGATGATACGGCGCGGGAGTACGGCAAAGAAGGCGACTATATCCTCGGCGCCAATATCGCGGGCTTCAAGAAGGTCGCCCACGCGATGCTGGACCAGGGAATCATATAGATGTACAATATTACCTTCCAGCAAATCGAGGCGTTCCTGACGATCGCCAAATATCAAAACCTCTCAAAGGCGGCCGGCCTGATGTATATCTCGCAGCCGGCGCTCAGCAAAACCCTGCAGAGGTTTGAAGAAGGCGTCGGCATCCGTATGTTTTCGCGCGGCAATCAGGGCGTCGTGCTGACGCCGGAAGGCGCATATCTCTATTCCGTTTTGCAGCCCCTCTACGGCAGTCTGCTCCGGGCGCTCGAAACGGCCAGAACGATTTCGAGTATGCCGTCAAAGACCATACGTATCGTCATGCCGGAGGTCTATGATATCTCGGAGATTTTCAAAGAGGCAAAGCATGTCATTCGAAAATTTGAGGAAAGCTATCCGCAGATCGTGCTGATGGAGTCGCTTCGGGAATTCAGAGAACTCAGGGATGCTCTTGAGTTTGGCGAGGCGGATATCGCTATTGTCCAGGATTTCGTGCTGAACGGGCTCAAGGATATTTCCTACAAGCGCATCTCCGATTTTCCGATGTATATCGCCGTATCGGTCGGCCATCCCCTGGCCGCTTCGGACGAATTGAAACCGGAAGATTTGGAAAGCGAGGTCTTTTTCCGCGTTGCCTATACGCCCGAGGAAGATGCGCGTGAAACGTATACAAAAGAATGCCGCCTGGCCGGGTTTCTGCCCAAACAATTTGAATTTCTCCCGAATGTCCAGACGATGATCCACAAATTGCTGGCCAACAAGGGGCTCGCTATTTGCGGAAAGTTTGCGCAGTTCGATGAGGAAAGCGCTATCAAATACTATCCGCTCAATTTGCCGGGCTATCAAAAATATGTAGTTGCTGCGTGGCGTTCGGAAGACCAAAGCGCCGAGACGAAACAGTTCATCTCGGCGCTTCCCGGTGAAGTTTACTTGTCTGCGGGGATAGCCGCTCCAATATAGACGACGTTTTTCAGAGCGCCCTGCGTGGAATCGACCAGCGCTTCGTGGATCTGATCGAGCGTGAACCGGTTTGTCAGCAGGCTGTCGATATCGACGATGCCTTTGCGGTACATATCCATATACTTGGGGATGTCTTTTCGCAGGATGAGATTTCCCATGACGCAGCCGGTCAGCTTGCGCCCGAGCAGCAAATCAAACCAATTGATCTCATCCATATGCTCATGGTTGTGGTGTCCGTGTCCGACGACGGTGAGCTGGCCGTATTCGGCGGTCAGATCGATCGTCATCTTTTTGATATGGGGACCGGCGACCGCCACGAATGACTGGTCGATGCCGTATCCTCCCGTGACCTTTTTCACTTCCGCGATCACGTCGCATTTTTTCGGATTGAATACATGCGTGGCGCCGAACTTCAGCGCGGCTTCGAGCTTGGAGTCCATGGTGTCGATGCCGATGATCGGGATGGCGCCGCAGTATTTGGCGCCCATGATGGCCGAGAGACCTACGCCGCCGCAGCCGACGACCGCAAAACTTTCGCAGGGCTGCACCTTGCAGCGATTGAGGACTGCGCCGAAACCGCTCATGAATCCGCAGGCCAGGGCGGAGCCGATCTCAAAGGGGATATCATCGTCGATCTTGCAGAGCATCGCCTCGTGTGCATTTGTATAATCGGCAAAGCCCGAGGAGCCGGAGCAGGTTTGCGTGACGACTTCTCCGTTGAGTCTCGTGAAGGGACTCGGAACGCGGAAAGACATCGGCGGAATATTTTCGCAAAACCAGGGCCGGCCGTTGAGGCACTGGACGCACTGCCCGCAGCCCGCGCGGACTTCCGAGCACAGGACGCGGTCGCCGGGTTTGACGTAGGTGACCTTCGCGCCGACTGCATCGACGATGCCTGCAGTCTCATGACCCGCAGCGCCGGGGCCGTCGTATTCGCCGTGCTCGCCGGTCAGCGCCAGGATGTCGCTGTTGCAGATGGTACAGGTCATCACCTTGAGACGGACGTCATAGTCGCCCGGCTCTGCAAGCTCGACTTCCTCCACCACGATTTTGTCGATCGCGTCCGGACCGTAGCCCGGAACCAATGCAAGTCTTGTCCTCATTTGTTCTCCTCCTCTTCTCTCAGTGCTGCTTACAAAACGACATTTGCCATGATGAAGGCAAAGAATTCGTCGTCAAGTTGTTCAAATGTCGGCTTGAAGCGTTTCGCGACCTCGGGACTGATATCCGGATGGTCCGCGAGATAGTCTTCAAAAGTCCGCTGAAAGTCTTTGGTTTCCATAGTATCCTCCTCAGTATATCGCTTTGTCGCGCACCCATTCGAGTACGGCCTGAAGTTTTCCTATATCGATGCTCTTGATGTCCATGACGCTCTTGTTGAATGTAAAGAAGAAATGCCCGCTCTTCATACAGGTGTCGCAGAGACGTTTTGCTTCGTCGATGCATTCCTCCTTGCTCTTCGTGAGCGTGATCAGCGGATCGTAAAAACCGCCGAAGACATGATCCTTTCCGAATTTTTCGGTGAACTGCACGGGATCGCCGTCGTCTACCCAGCCAACGGCAGATGTCGGCAGAGTTTCGAGATAATCGAGATATCGTGTCCAATTGTTTTCAATAAACAAAGTGCTGCGGACGCCGAGTTTTTCCGCATCCACGACGAGCTGTTCGAGCAGCGGCCAGTAGAAGCGCTGGAATGCCTTGAGGTTTAGGTAGGGCGCGAAATGGAGCGGGATGAAACACCATCTGCCGTCTGTCCTCGCGCCCGGTGCGGCGAGCCGGATCATCGATGGCAGGACCGCCCGGACGGCTTCTTCGAGTTTGTCCGGGTAGCGGAAGATATCGCCCATGATGCCGTTCATGCCGCGGATCTGATCGCCGATGAAATCAAAGGGCGTGACGGTCGTAGGCCCGGCGATGACGCCGGCTGAATATCCGAAGCGCTCCATCAGCCTGCCGTATATCGCAAAATGCTCCGCGTTTTTCTGGCGAAACTCCGCGAAGGCTTCGGCGAGGACGAGGCTGCGCTTCACGGGATCCGCATCGAGTTCCGAGCACACGCGCGGTATGAATTTTTCGAGGATCGTCTGGTAGGGCGCGGCGATGAATTCGTCGTATTCGTCTTCGGACATGAATTCAAATCCGGAGTATTGCATCGCGCCGTTTGACCCGAGCTTCCAGTTCTTTGACCCAAGGATGTCGTAGACGGAGGGGAAGCGGCTATTGTAGGTAGGCAGCGCATCCGAGTAGAACGTTTCGCAGACGGCTGCGTGTGATTTTTCCGCAAGGGCGGTATCGTAATGGCAGTCGAGCAGGCTGTCGCCGGTGAGTCCGACCGCCGCCTCCAGAGTGAAGAGGGCGAATACGGGTACGCGTTTCGGCGTCTTCAGGGCGAGCAGGTCGTCCCGGATCGCATTGCGCTCGGCAAACAGTTCGGTGGCTTGTGGGTTCAATGTCGTACCTCTCTCTGCACAAAAATCTGCGGGCACCCCCATTATCCTCTTGCCGCCCGCCGTGAGTAAAATAACTGTTTCATATCGACTATAACAAAGAAACTATGTCCGTCCTTTTCCATAATATAAATGTTATAGTCATGACATGAATGCGTGAATGAACCTTTGCCTTGATAGCATATAATTCGATATATGGAAAGCGTGGAGAGGTACGTCGAATTTCAAAAGATAGACAAGCGTTTTGTCGGAGTTCATGCGCTCAGGGACATTAGTTTTCGTGCGAACGGCGGCGAGGTATGTGCGCTGCTCGGCGAAAACGGCGCAGGCAAAAGTACGCTGCTGAAAATCATGAGCGGCGCGCAAACGCCGGACAGCGGCAAGATATTATTGAACGGCGAAGAAGTCGTTTTCCATTCGACGCAGGACGCCATCGCCGCCGGCGTCAGCATCATTTATCAAGAACGCCAATTGCTCAAAGATCTGAGCGTCACCGAAAATATTTTCATGGATTTCCTGCCGCGCGGACGCTTTGGCATCGTAGATTTTGCGGCAGCTCACGCCGAGGCGCAGCGTATCATCGACGAATTCAAGATCCCGATCAAGGCGACCGCCAATGTCGGGACGCTTTCCGTGGCGCATCAGCAGATGGTCGAAATCATGAAGGCCTACCGCAGGAACAGCCGGGTCATCGCCTTTGACGAGCCGACTGCGAGCCTTTCGGATGTGGAGATCGACGTTTTGTTTGACGTCATCAGCCGCCTTCGCGATGAGGGAAAGGTGATCCTGTACGTCTCGCATCGTCTGAAGGAACTGTTCCAGATCACCGACCGCATTGTCATCCTGAAAGACGGCGGCTTCGTCAAATCCCTTGTTACAAAAGAAGCGACCGAGCCGGAGCTGATCCGGCTGATGGTGGGCCGGGATCTCGGCGACATCTTTGACAATCTCGCGCGAAATACGGAGCAGGGCGACATCGTCCTCGAGGTAAAGGATCTCACAAACGAAAAAGTAAAGGGTGTTAGTTTTCAATTGCACAAGGGAGAGGTGCTCGGTTTTTCCGGACTCGTCGGCGCCGGCCGCTCCGAGATCATGCGGGCGATCTTCGGCGTGGATGCGATAGAAAGCGGTGAAGTGCTGATTGACGGCGCACCGGTTCATATCAAAAGCCCAAGGGACGCCATCGACGCCGGCATCGGGCTCTGTCCGGAGGACCGCAAGGAAGAGGGGCTCGTGCTCGAGCGCACCATCCGGGAAAATACGACGATCCCCATCCTGAATACCATCGCGGAAAAAGGGCTGATCAATCTCTCCAAAGAACGCGCGATCGCCGCAAATTCGATCAAAAATTACAATATCAAAACCCACTCGATGGAAAAGATCGTGATGGAGCTGTCCGGCGGCAACCAGCAAAAGGTGATCCTTGGCCGCTGGATGTCAGCCGATCTGAAGGTGTTGATCCTCGACGAACCGACGAAGGGAATCGACGTCGGTGCGAAATCCGAAATTTATCAGATGGTGTGCGACCTTGCCAAAAAAGGCCTCGGAATCATCTTTATTTCCTCGGAATTGCCCGAGGTGCTGAATGTTGCCGACAAAATCGTGGTCATTTGCGACGGGCAGATCACAGGGATACTCGACCGCGAGGAGGCAACCGAGGAAAAAGTGCTGGCCCTTGCGATGCATGAACACCGGGCTGCAAGCTGACGCGCAGGAAGGAGACATTTTGATATGAAGAGCGGACACAACAAAATCAACGCACGAAGCATTTTGCAAAACAACAATGTGGTGATGCTGATTGTGGTCGTGGCTATCATCATTCTGTTCACCCTCCTGAACAGCAATTATTTTTCCTTCAACAATATGATGAACATCCTGTATGCCGCATCGATCATCGGCCTGCTATCCATCGGGATGACCTACCTGATGATCGCCGGTCATATCGACCTTTCCTGCGGCGCGATCGCAGGTATGTCCGGTGCGATCTGCGCCGTGATCCTGCGCGACACGCCCATCGAGCATTGGCCTGTTGCTTTTGTAATCACGCTTTGCGTGGCGCTCGCCGTGGGCGCTCTCAATGCCGTCTTGGTCAATGTATTCGAGCTTCAGCCATTCATTGCCACCTTGGCCACCGCATCCGTGTGTACAGGCACGAGCTATTTGCTTTCTGGGGGGCGTGCGGTCGTGGTCGAAAATCTGGCCTTGATAGCAGTCGGAAAGGGCAAACTGTTTGGCATGCCTTATACGGTTGTGATCATGATAATTCTCTTTATTATTTTCGGATTCATTCTCTCTCGTACGGTATTTGGGCGCAGCGTGTATATGGTCGGAGGCAATGAGACTGCGGCAAAATTGGCGGGACTCAAGCCCAAAAAACTGACGAGCATTTGCTATCTGATGAGCGCGGGCATCGCGTCCCTTGCGGGAGTTTTGGTGACGGCGCGTATGCATTCGGCAATGCCGGGCGCGGTCAGCGGTTCGGAATTTGACGCCATCACGGCGGCGGTACTCGGCGGCGTTGCCTTTATCGGCGGACGCGGCAATTTGGCGGGATGCTTCATCGGCCTGCTCATCATACAGTGCTTTGCCAACGGCCTGACCGTCCTCGGCATCAATTCGTTTTGGCAGGTCGTGGCCAAGGGCATACTGCTCATCGCCGCACTGATCTTCGACTATGTCCGGCGCAAAAATATCCAGCCATCGGTGATCACAGACGCGGAGATCACAGCGGCCGTTGCAAACAATCAGTAGCCGCGAAAATATATGCCCATAGGCTTTTTCGCACGGACACGCGCGTGAAAATAGCAAACAATTGATAGTGAGTTAAGGAGGAAACGAACAAGATGAAGAGAAGAAGTATCATAGCGATCGCGCTTGTTGCGGTCATGGTCTTCGCCCTTGCCGGCTGCGGCAAGACGAATGACGCAGGCAGCACGCCGCCGCCGGCAGATGCCGGAAGCGCTGAGGCTACTGCACCTGAGGCGCCGGATACCCCGGCAGACACGGGCGGCGAAAAACTGAAGATCGCCTATTTCGGCGGTGGTATGCAGGCGACCTGGCTGCAAAACATCCTGAAGGCGATGAATGAGCTCGGAGAAGAGAATGGTTTTGAAGTCATCAATACCGATGCTGAGTGGGATGGCGACAAGATGCTCTCGCAAATCGATACGCTGATCGATCAGGGTATCGACGGCGCGACGATGTTCCTGACCGACGAGAGCCTTGGCCCCGCAGTAGCGGAGCGCCTGAACGCCGCCGGCGTTCCCTTTGCTTTTGAAACGATGGCGGTCAAAAATGCCGACGGCAAATATGCCGCTCCCGGCGTCCTTTCCGACGTGATCGGCATGGGCCGCATCCCGGCCGAGTGGACGATCGAACACATCACGGATCTCGGTTTTGATCCGACCGATTGGTCAAAAACCGGCCTGATGCTCGGCACCAACTCGATCTTCCCGCCGACGGATGACCGCGCGGTCGAATACCGCAGGGTCTTCCTTGAGAAGTATCCGGATTTCCCGGCAGCGAACATCGTGGTCAATGACGTAGCGGCCGATCCGAACCGTCCCGACGATACGGAAGGATCTTTCAACCAGGCGATGGCCAATTTCACGGCCAATCCTCAGATCGAAAAATGGCTCGTGTACGCGTCTGTTGACGACTATGCCGTCGGCATCGCACGCGCGATCGAAGCCAACAATCTCCAGTCTACGGCAAAGATGATCTCCTGCGGCGGCGAGCGCGCCATGCCCGAGTGGATCGCGGATCCGTCAGTCAACGAGTACTGGGTTGCGGAACTTTACTTCAATGCGTTGATGTATGCGGAATACGTCGTGGAAGCGCTCATGGAAATGATCAATGAAGGGAAGGCCCCGGAAGACGTCCTCGTTGACTACAAGGCGCCCGGCGAGGATTATGGCGTTGCTATGATCATCGGAACAATGGTCACTCCGGAAGATTACGAAGAAATCTACGTACCGGGATATTAAAGTATATTAAAGGAGGAAAGAAAAATTGAAAAAGAAACAAATCAGGATCGTAGCCGTTGTCATCCTCTGTATGATGATGGTGGTTTCGCTGGCAGCGTGCGGCGGCGGCTCCGGCGGCAGCAGTACGGCTGCCCCTCCCGCAGCTCCCGCCGGTGATTCCGGCGCGGCGGCGCCTGCGGATGACGCCGATGCCGGTGCCGCTGCTCCGGCAGGCGACTCGGGTACCTACAAGATCGGCTATCTGAATTTCGGTCCCGACTGGATCCTCAACCGCTTCATGGAAGAAGCAAAGGAAGCTGCGCTTTGGGCCAATCCGAGCAATGACTTCATCGAGGCTGATGGCGGCTACATGGCCGACACCATGACCGGCGAAGTGCAGAAACTGCTCGCCGGCGGTGCGCAGGGACTTTGCTATGACGCTCATTTTGACAATATGCTCCCCGGAACCGTGGAAGCCTGCAAGAGTGCGGACGCCGCGCTTTTGATCGCGCACGTGCCGCCCTTCCCGGAAAGCATGCACTATGTACTCGAGTATGACAAGTTCGTAGGCTACTTCGGTTCCGACCTCTATCAGGCCGGATTCCAGCTTGGCGAGCGCGCGGCGGCTGACGGCTTCAAAAAGGCCATCATCGCATCCGGCGCCAAGGGTACACTCGACATGAACGGCAAGATCGACGGATTCAATGATGGTTTCATCGCCGGCGGCGGAGAGATCCTCGACACCATCACTACCACGCTTCCTACCGAAGTCGAAGGTAAAGTTGCCGACTCGCTCGCAGCGCATCCTGACTGCGATGTGATCTACGGATCGACCGGAGCGCATACGCTCGGTTCCATCAGCGCGGCGGAGAAGGCCGGCATGACGCTTTCCTTCTATTCTTCGGACCTCGATCCCGACCTGACGCAGATGGTTGCCGACGGCAAGATCAAGGCCGGCGATGCGGGCGCTTCCGTTGAGTGGGTCATGGGTATGGCTTTGCTCATCAATTTCCTTGACGGACATCCCATCAAGGACGACGCCGGCCAGGCGCCGGTCATCGACTGGATGAAGCCGCTCTTAGTCGACCAGACGAATGCAAAAGTAGTACTTGACAACTGGATCAGCAATCATCCGATCAGCGAGACCATGTTCAAGAACTATCTCTATGCATACAATCCGGACGTCACCTATGCGGACTTCACGGACTTTGCGGACAACTACGCGGTAGACTGGTTCCAGGACGCCAAGTCGAAGTTCTAGACAAACTCGGTTCTATACAAATTCAATACGGGAATCGCCTCTGCGGGCGATTCCCGCCATGAGAGGGAGAGGGAGGAGCAATATGGATGTAACCGGAAATCTCAAAAAGATGGTGATTTCTATTCTGATCCTGGTGCTTGTAATCGTTGCATTTGCCTTCATTTTCAACATTGCCTGTGACGGCAAATTTCTGACCGGTTCCAATATCAATCAGATTCTTACGAATTCCATCCTGGCGTCTTTCATTGCCTGGGGCTTTTGTTTTGTCTTCGCGCTTAACTATATGGACTTTTCCATCGGCGCCGTGATCATGCTCTGTGTCTATGCCTCCGGCGAACTCGGGAATATCCTGGGGCCGGTCGGACTCGTGATCGCCGGGATCGTAGTCGGTGTTGTCGTTATGACATTTAATTTTTCCCTGTTTGCATTTTTGAAGATTCCGTCCTGGGTCGCGGGGCTTGGCCTTGCGCTCATCTACGAAGCAATCATTTCTGTTTATCAGCGCTACAAGGAAAGCGTCGGCGCCAATCTGGTCATGCTGAAGTCGGAGTACGGCATCCTCGGGCGGCCGCCGCTGATCTATGTCATGTTCATCATAGGCATCATCCTCGCCTATATTCTTTACAACCGCTCGTCGCTCGGGCTGAACGCGCGCTCGGTCGGAAGCAATCAGGCCGTTGCGAAGGCGATGGGGATCAATGTGACGAAGACACTGATCCTGACCGGCGTGGTATGCGGCATATTCATCGGCTGTGCCGGCTTTCTCAGGGAGAGCTATTCGCTGCTCGTCAATGTTCCCTCGAGTCTGTCGAGTCTGGCCGTGATCTTTCCGCCGTTTGCGGCGATCTTTATCGCTCAGGTCATCAGCAGGTGGATCAATATGATCATCGCGGTGCCGCTTTGCGCCGTAATCATATATATCTGCTATAACGTTTTGAGCCTTGTCGGCATACCGTCCGGCACTATCTCTGAATTCATGTTGGCGCTCTTTATCATCGTCTTTGGCATCATCGCACAAAGAGGAACCAAGGAGGTGGTGAAGTGATGGCCGGCGAGATCATTCTCAAAACCGAAAAACTATGCAAGACATTCGGGCCGACAAAGGCCAATATCGACGTAGATTTTGAACTGCGCCGCGGCGAGGTTCACGGGCTTGTCGGCGAAAACGGCTCCGGAAAATCCACGCTGCTGTCACAGATCGCGGGTATCATCGGGAGCGATTCCGGACGGATCGAACTACAGGGCGAAGTATACGAACCTCATTCTCCGCTTGACGCTTATGATCATGGTATCGGCATCGTCGTACAGGAACTCGGAGTGATCGGCAATGTCCCCGCCGGCGTCAATGTATTTATTGGACGCACACAGCGTTTTACGAAATTTGGGATCGTGAATACGACCAAGATCAATGAAGAGGTCAGGGAAATCGCGAAGGAGTGGGATCTTGGCGATCTTCCTCTGAACAAGCTCGCGGGCGCCATGAACGTCGAGTCGCGCAAACAGGTGGAACTGCTTCGCGCGCTCGCCGTGGATCCCGAGATACTGATCCTCGATGAGATCACTCAGGCGTTATCCTACGACAACCGCAGGCGGCTCTATGCGATCATAGAAAAATTCAAAGCGATGGGCCGCTCGATCCTCATGATATCCCACGATCTTGAGGAGATCATGGCTACCTGCGACCGGCTGACGGTCCTGCGGGACGGACGTGTCGTGGATACCGTAGAGACCTCGGCGATTTCGATGAACGATCTGAAGCGCATGATGGTAGGGCGCGAGATGGAGGGCGAGTATTACAGGGTTGACAACGAACCCTCACGCCGGGAATCAATCGCGCTATCCGTGGAAAACCTTTCGGTGACAGATGAAGTCAAAGATATGAGTTTCGATATTTACGACGGGGAGATCGTCGGATTTTGCGGTCTGTCCGGCTCGGGCATCCACACGATCGGCAAAGCGCTGTACGGACTGTCGGATGAGGCCAAGGGCAAGGTCAGGCTCAGGAAAAACGAAGCGCTGATCGATTCATCACAGAAAGCGCTTCACGAAGGTATGGCCTATGTTCCAAAAGAACGTGACTGGGAAGGCCTCATGATGCAGGCCAATATCCGGGACAATATCACCTTGCCGGGCCTTGATGATTTGAAAAGCAAGGCAGGGTTTGTCTGGAACGGCGCTCTCAACAAGACCGCGAACAAGGCCGTTTCGGAATTCTCGGTCAAATGCAATAGCATCGCTCAGGAAATGGGCGGCCTGTCCGGCGGCAACAAACAGAAGGTCAATCTCGGGCGCTGGATCGCCAAGGACCTGTCCTGCTTGGTGCTGGACTGTCCGACGCGCGGCGTGGACGTCGGGGCGAAGGCCTATATCTACAATTTGCTGAAAAGCCTGAAGGCGGACGGCCTGGGGATGATCCTGATTTCGGATGAACTGATGGAAGTCCTCGGAATGGCGGACCGGATCTTTGTCGTCAAAGACGGAGAGATCGCACGCGAATTGAAACGCGGCGACGAATTTACGGAAGACAATATTATTGAGGTGATGCTATGAAAATACGGCGGGCAAAAATGGATGTCAGCATGCTGACTTCGGTGATCCTCATGGTCGGTATTTTCGTGGTCTTTCTGTTCCTGACGGGCGGAAATGAAATTTCGAAATTCAGTCTGACAAATATCATCGATTCTTCAATCATCTATATCATCGCCGGTCTCGGCTATCTCTTTGTCATCGCCATGGGCAGCGCCGACCTTTCGATCGGAGCCAATCTCGGTATTTCCTGTATCATCGGGACGAGTCTTGCGACGATCTGGGGTGTGGACTGGACGGCGATACCCGTCACGCTGGCAGCGGCTCTCGGCATAGGGCTGATCAACGGCGTCCTCGTAGGGCGCCTGAAGGTGCCGTCCTTCATGGTGACGGTTGCCTGGCTGCTCGGCATCCGCGGCATGATCATCTACACGCAAACAGAGGTCTTTGAAGAGCTCTTTCCGACCATGTATTATCAGACAGCGGGTCCGCTGCTTTTGCTGAAAGAGAGTTTTGTGAAGTATCCGCTCTTCGTGGCGCTCATCGTGGTCGTCTATCTCGTGCTGACGCATACCAAATTCGGGCATTACTGCCGCTCGATCGGCGAGAACGAATTGGTCGCGCGCAATGTCGGCGTACCGATCAAAAACGTCAAGCTGTGGGCTTTCGGTCTTTCGGGTCTGATGGCCGGCGTCGCAGGACTCTTCTATTTGGCCAGAAACGGCGGGACCAACAATACCATCGGGCAAAACCTCGAAGTGGACGTCATCGCCTGTATCTTTGCCGGCTGCATCCTGGTCACCGGCGGCTATAGTACGAAGCTGCCCAAACTCCTGCTCGGCTGCTTTACCTTTGCGATCCTGAAAAACGGCCTTGGGCTGATGGGCTACAATACGGCCTTTGCGAAGGAACTGTCGCAGGGTCTGGTCATCATCCTCATCATGTTCGCCGTGATCAAGATGAAGGATTGGGAAAGCAAGCGGGCGGTCACCATCACGAGGGAAGATGAAGTCGCCTTGACGGATAGGGCGATATCTTAGGGAAGCGCTTCCCAAAAGCGCAAAGGAGGTTTTCAAACAATGGCAAAATACGAGGATTATGGATTTGGCGGACGCGTAGCGATCATCACGGGGGCGGGTACCGGTATCGGCGCCTCCTGTGCCGCGGAACTGGCAAAGGGCGGTGCAAAGGTCGCTCTGTTCGGACGCCGGACCGCGCCGCTTCAGGCAACGACGGACGAATGCCTGAAGTACACCGACGGCGTGCTCGCGCTGTCGGTCGACGTCTCGGACAAAGCCTCTGTGACAGAGGGCGTAAAGGCTGTGATAGATGCATTTGGGCGGATCGATATCTTGGTCAACAATGCCGGTATCGAATTAAAGGTTGAACCGGGTCAAAGCCGCTACGAGGAATTTTTCGATTCACAGGAACCGGAAGAATATCTTGAATTTTTCCGCGTGCATAGTCTGGGCCACTACCTCATGAATCTTGCCGTCCTGCCCGCTATGAAGGAGCAGGGGTTTGGGCGTGTCGTCAATGTCGCCTCGGTACTTGGCCTCGACGGGTCATACGGGGTGCCGGGATACACGGCATCGAAGGCCGGCGCTATTACGCAAACCAAGGCCTTTGCCAGGCGCTACGGCCGCTACGGGATCACCTACAATGCGATCCTCCCCGGTCTGGTCAATACGCCGATGAAGGACGATTCCCTGCCTGAGGAGTTTGATATCGTGAAAAGCATCACGCCGCTTGGGCGCATAGCGCAGCCGGTCGATATCGCGCGCGCGGTACTGTTTTTCGCCCAGCAGGATCTTTTCGTGACCGGCCAGTCCCTGATAGTCTCCGGCGGCGGGAATATCTATTGATCCGCTATTGTTAGATCTCTGACAGGCGGGCTTTGGCGGCCTCTGCCTGCGCTTTTGAGTAGATAGCTACGCGCTCGATGATTTTCCGGTATTCGGCGTCGCCGGTGCGGCGGGGGTATTCGGTCTGACCCTGGGGCTCGTTGAGGGCGATCGCGATCTTCATGATCGGGTGGCGCATCATCAGTTCGAGCGTCTCTTTTCCGTCATAGCCCCATTCTTCAAAGGACTTGTCCTTTGCGATGTGAAGGTCGCCGTTGAGGGCGACACACCAGTCTATCAGCTGCTGCACTTCGAAATCCGAAAACGCTGTATGCCCTCCGGTCAGGGCGTCGTAGGCCTGATGGTAGAGGTCTTTGCACGCCAGGCCGTTGTATTCGATGACGGCTGGCAGGACCATGCCGCAGGCGTCACCGTGGGGGAGATCAAAGGGCGCTTCGCCCATCGGATGCGTGATCACGTGATCCTGGCCGATCCCGGCGAGGCCAAGTGAAAATCCGGCCCACATGCAGGCGCGGCTCATCTTGTCGGCATAGACGGGGTGAGAAGGATCTGCGACAAATGAGCGGATGGCTTCGCCGACCAATTCAAGGGAGCGCAAGGAGCAGGTCCTTGTGAAATCGTTGGCGTTTTGGTTGGTCAGGGTTTCGAGTGCTTGCACGAAGGTATCCATAGCGGTCGCGGCAGCTACGGAAAAGGGCAGACCGGCCAGCAGATCGGGATCGAGCAGTGCGTATGCAGGCACGATTGCATCGTGCCTGATGACGAGTTTGAGTCCGTTTTCGTCGCCGATCACCGCATTGGCGCCGACTTCGCTGCCCGTGCCGGCCGTGGTTGGGATGGCAATCATGGGCGGCGTCTTGTGTGGGAGCCGGTCATGCTGCGCCAGTTTGTCGATCGTGAAGTCCAGAATGGGGCGTCCGGAGTCTCCGCTGATCACGATGCCCTTTGCGGTATCGAGGGTGCTGCCTCCGCCGACGGCTATGATGACGTCAGGCGCAAATTCGCGGAAGGCCGGAAGCGCCTCTTCTTCGATGGGGCCTATTTCGGGGTTTGGTTTGATATGCGTGAAGACGATGTACTCCGCTCCGCTATCTTTGATCATCGATTCGATGGGCGCTATGACGCCGGTTTTGTAAAGCGTCGGCCCACAGACCAGCATGACGCGGGTCCATTTTTCTAAAGCGAGGATCTCCGGGAGCTTTTTGATGCTTCCCGATCCCTGATACAGTCTTTGCGGGATTCCGAATTCAATCATTGCATTTCTGGACATGGTATAGCCTCCTACTCTCTGCTTTGTTTCACCTACAAAAGGAATGATGCGCCTTCGTGTACGTACATGAGGGCCGGTACTTCAAACGGCGGCTCTGCGCCTGCCAGTTCACCGGCCTGCAAAAGCAGCGCGGCTCTCAGCTGCGCGGAAACGGCTTCCTTTGGAAGCGGGAAACTGCCGTGTGACGGATAGATCACATCGTACTCGTCGTTCATGGACTCCAATTTTTTCAGAGAAGCGATCAGCGCAGGCAGGCTGCGGGCTTCACCGAAAATGAATACGGGGGCGTCGGAAACGCTGTCACCGGCGATGAGTATACGGTTTTCGCGGTCGAGCAGGGCGATACTCCCCGGCGTATGTCCCGGGATCAGTATGACTTCAAAACGCCTGGAGTCTATGTCGATGACGTCGCCTTCCCAAAGCGGCAGGGCCTGATGATCCGGCGCCGATTGGAGATAGTTCGCAAACTCGGCAGGGTGGAGATATGCGCTTTTGAAATGCGAATTTCCGCCGGTATGGTCGCCGTCCGCATGGGTATTGACGAGCAGGCCCGGGACGTCGGTCAGAGACTGCACGGCTATGAGCGGATTGCTGCCGCCGAAGCCGGTATCGACCACGAGGCATTTTTCCGGGCCCGCGAACAGGAAGAAACGAACGACTTCCTCTTCGATGCGCCAGGCATCCGGAGCGATCTGAATGATTTGATAAGGGGACATTGAATTTTCAGACATAGTGTTCTCCTTTGCGCGATTCGGAATTGCTTTGGCAATAACAATATCATTATCAGCCAAACCGTGGGTAGGGTGCAAATGGTTTTTCAACCCGTGCCATTACATTGAGGTAATGCTTGAGTGAAAAACGATATTTTACAAGTGGCTGTGTTGACCATTAAATTAGATGTGGATAGTTAGATTTTCACGAAGAGGAACGGAGCAAAAAATGTATTTGTCAGATGACGAAAAGCGCTTGCTGGATGGAGCGGAAGGATTTGTTCGGCAGCGCTGCATGGCGTATCTGGTTGAGTTGGCGACAGTGTCCGGCGCGGAGCGGATGGTAGACCTTGACGGGACGACGGATTTCCATGTACCGACGACGGCTTTGGTCCCCGAGTATCTGTTCCCGATCGAAGAATTGCGAAAAATAGTGGATGAAGGCGCCGTCTTCAAGGCGCCGACCTTTGCCAACAAGGCGCCTTTCTACGGCGCAACTTTTGTCGATGGCTGGGAAGGCTGCGCCTACCCGCCGCACAACGACCCGGCGCACCATGCGAAGGCCATGCAGCCGGACTGGATGGAGCTATACGTCAGGATGGGGCTGATCACGACCTACTCGTGCGCCTCGTATCTGGCGTCATCCTACTGGCCGTCCGTGGGCCAGCACTGCGCGTGGAACGAAAGCTCCGCCGTGCCTTACTGCAACGCCGTACTCGGCGGACGGTCCAATATCGACGGCAGCTTCGCCTCGTCCTTTCTCGCCAAAGCGCCATACTCCGGGATGCATGTGCCGGAAAACCGTCTCGCGACCGTCGTGATCGACACGGAGCGCCTGATTCAGACGGATGTCGAATGGGACGTCCTCGGCTTTGCTGTCGGGGAAGAGTGCGGACTCGACGTGCCCGCGCTGATCCATACGGCCAAGCCGACGACGACGCAATACCAGAAATTCAATACCGCCGCCAATACGGGCGGCAGCATCGCGATGTATCATGTGCCCGGCGCGACGCCGGAAGCGCCGACGCTCGAATGGGCGCTTGGCGGCAAGAAGCCTGCGCGCGAAGTGCGCTTTGACGAAGCGCATCTGAAGAAAACCTACGAAAAGCTCAATGACCACAGGGGCGATACCGTTGAGATGGTTTCGCTTGGCTGCCCGCACTACAATTTGGTAGACCTCATGCTGCTATCGCGCAAGCTGAAAGGCAAGAAGGTAAAGGTGCCGGTTTGGATCATGACGGTGCCGGCTCTCTATCATACGGCTGAGCAACTCGGCTACAAGAAGATCTTTGAGGACGCCGGAGCTGTACTGCTGAGCGGCACCTGTCCTGCGGCGATCGCGGGTGTACCGGGCGGGATCCGCGCTTTGGCTGTAGACGCAGCAAAACAGGCCTATTATATTTCGGGACTCTTCCCCGAAGCGGACGATCATCTCGACGTCTTCTACGGCACACAGGATGATTGCGTAGACGCCGCCCTGACGGGCGTATGGCGCGGGGAATGGAGGTAGACTGACATGAGTGAAACGATCAGGATCAAAGGCCGGGCGGAATGGCCGGGCAAGGTCACGGCGGAAGCGTTGGTTTCGCCGATTCCGATAGAGGGATTTGCCAACGTGGACGACGTTCACGGCTATATCACCGAGCGGTATCACCCCTTGTTCAAGATCCCCTATGAGGGAAAGATACTAGTATTCCCGTCTCCGCGCGGGTCGGGCGGCTTCATGAAATTCGGAACCGGCAAAATACCGGCTGCCTATGTCCATAGGAGGGGCAATACGCTCAGCGACGCCTGCATCATGTGCGCGCGCGTACCGGCTATGACTGATTTTGAAACAGACCCCTTGTCAGTAATCGAGACGGGTGATACTGTATTTGTGAACGCGGATGAGGGCTATATTGAAATTACAAAAAAAGAAAAGTAGGCAGGAGGACGGCAGCTATGTATGAGTTGAAACCGATCACCGGTCGCGTTGAGGAGATGCGCAGGAAATACAGGGATACCCGGCCGGAAATGTGTACGGCAAGGTATCGTCTGCTGACGGATTTCTATCAGGCGCATCCTGAACTCGAGGGGATATTGCGGAGGGCAAAAGCGTTCCGGTATATTTGCGAGAATATTCCGGTCCGTATCGATCCCGGCGAAGTCATCGTGGGGGCGCAGTCCGCAAAATACCGCGCCTGTGCGCTGTATCCCGAAAATTCGGCCATCTGGCTCAAACAGGAGATCGGCGACGGAACGATCCAGACGCGTGACATCGACCCCTATATCATCTCAGACGAAGACAAGGACTATGTCCTCGGTACTATCGACTTTTGGATGGGCGAGTGTATGAGCGCCAAAAGCGATGCGCAGATCGCCGATGAGTATTTCCAATATGATGACAACGGCGTCCTTTTGTTCAATGCAAGGAATCAGGCTCAGTCGCCGGTCGGGCATTTCATCGCAGGCTATGAAACGGCGATGCACAAAGGTTTTGCCGCTATCAAGGCCGAGGCCGAGGAACAGAAGGCCAGGATCATCGAAGAGGGCATGCCGGGAGATTCGGTCGACCGCTACAATTTTTACCGGGCGGTCGCTATCGTCAGCGAGGGCATGATCACGCTGACCAAACGCTATGCGGCGCTGGCCGCAGAGCAAGCGGCTTCGGAGCAGGACCCCGCACGCAAGCGCGAACTCGAGGCGATGGCGGATACTCTGAATCACTGTATGGAAAAGCCGGCACGCGGCTATGTTGACGCAGTACAGACGCTCTTTATGTATCACACCTGCATGTGCCTCGACGCCAATATGCATGCGATCAGTTTTGGGCGTATCGATCAGTATCTCGTCGGGTATTATGAAGAGGATATCAGGGCAGGGCGGATCACGGAGGCCTATGCGCAGGAGATACTCGATTTGTTTTACCTGAAGGTCGCGGAGCTCAACAAGCCCTGGGGGTATTTTCATACCCAGTCCAATCCCGGCTATGTCAGCAGTATGCTGATGACGCTCGGCGGCGTCAAGAAAGACGGCACGGATGCGACGAATCCTGTGACCTATATGATGCTTCAGACCATGGGCCGTCTGGTCCTGCACGATCCGCCTCAGGCGCTGCGCATCCACAAGGATACGCCGGAGGCTCTGTGGGAGGCGGCGATCGAGACGACGAAGATCTCGGGCGGTGTGCCGACCTTTGAAAACGACGACGTCATCATCCCCGCCCTGATGGGCCGAGGACTTTCGATAGAGGATGCAAGAAATTATTGTCTGATCGGCTGCGTCGAGCCAAGCGGCACGGGCAACGAATGGTGTTGTCCCGGCGGTAACGGTACAGAGAGCTATCTCAATCTCGTCAATGCACTGTGGCTTGGGATCAACGACGGACACTATCCGCTGCACAAGCGCCTCGCGGTGAAAGAGGGCGAGCCGATTCCCTTCCCTCAGCGTCAGGGGTCGGCGACCGGGTATCTGTATGAAATGAAGACCTTCGACGACGTACTCGAAGCGGTCAAAAAACAGTTTGAATTTTTTGTACGCTGGCAGGCCATCAATATCAATTCGTTTGATTATATCGCGCGGGAGATGCTGCCTCAGCCGACGGTCTCGGCTACCATCGAAGGTTGTATGGAAAGCGGCAAAGACGTCATGAGCGGCGGAGCCAAGTACAATTCCACCGGGATGTCGGGCGTAGGCATCGGCAATGTGGCGGATTCGCTGAGCATGATCAAGCACCTGTGTTTCGATACCGGGAAATGCACTACGCGCGAGCTGTATGACGCGCTTGTGGCGAACTGGGCCGGCTATGAAGATCTGCTCAGCTATATCAGAAATGAAGCGCCTCACTACGGGAACGGTCTGCGCGAATGCGATATCTTTGCGGAGTGGGCAGCCAAGGTATTCGGCGACGCCTGCAATGCGTGCACGGGGCCGAGAGGGCGCTACAGCGCGGGCCTTTATCCGGTGACTACCAATCTGATGTTTGGGCGCGGTACGGCGGCGACGCCGGACGGCCGGCGCAAGGGCGAGCCCTTGGCGGACGGCATCTCACCTGTCCAGCAGATGGATACGAACGGCCCGACGGCCATCCTTGTGTCGGTCTCAAGCATCGATCAGGTGCAGTATCCCAACGGGACGCTGCTCAATATGAAATTCCATCCCAATGCGCTGAACGGGGAAGGCGGCATTCGCAAACTGACGGATTTGATCCGCGCATACTTCGGACTCGGCGGCATGGAGATCCAGATCAACGTGGTCAGCGCCGAAACGCTCAGGGCCGCGCAGAAAAACCCCGAGGATTACAAAAATCTTGTCGTCCGGATCGCGGGTTTCTCGGCGTACTTTGTGGAGCTTCAGGCGGAGGGTCAGGAAGACCTGATCCGGCGTACCGAACTGGCGATGTGAAAGGAAAATTTTACGACATCCAAGGGTTTTCGGTTCATGACGGACCGGGTATCCGGCTGACGCTGTTTCTCAAGGGCTGCCCCCTGCGCTGCCTTTGGTGCCATAGCCCTGAATCACAAGCGTTTCCGACCCAACTCAACCGTATGGAAGTCAAATGCACGGGGACCGAAACCTGCGGGCGCTGCCTGCCCGCGTGTCCCACTGGCGCGGTAAAACCCGGACGAAAGAAGAAGGCTCTGGCCGGCGAAGGAGAGATCACGCTCGTACGCGTGGACCGCACGCTTTGCAACGACTGCGGAAAATGCGCGGAGGTCTGCCCTTCAAAGGCGCTGTATCTTTGCGGCACGGATCTTTCGGTGGACGAGGCGATGGAAAAGGTCCGGCGCGACAAGCCATTTTATGATAGTTCGGGCGGCGGCGTCACCGTGTCGGGCGGCGAGTGTCTGTGCCAGCCCGATTTTTTGCTCGCGCTGCTCACGGCCTGCAAGGCCGAAGGGATACATACGGCGGTCGACACGACCGGCTATGCCGATTGGTCTGTGATCGAACGGATCCTGCCCTATACGGACTTGTTTTTGTACGATCTCAAGCATATGGACAGCGCGAAGCACGCGCGCGGGACCGGCGTGCCAAACGAGCGCATACTTGAGAATGCCCGCAAAATCGCGGCGGCCGGCGGGAAAATGCAGATTCGCATCCCTGTCATACCTATGTACAACGACAGTACGGAAGATTTTGACGCGGCAGGCCGCTTTATCTCGGACCTCGGCGCTGCCGTGGAGATGACACAGCTGCTGCCGTACCACAGTCTGGGCGCTATCAAATGGGAACGGCTTGACAGGGAAGGCCCAAGGGTAGAGGCGGCTCCGCCGACGGATCAGCTCATACAGGCCCGCAAATCACAGCTTGAGGCTCTGGGCCTCTGTGTTACGATTCACTGACTGCAGAAGAACAGGAGAACAGAAAGGAAAATCGATGGGAATCACGGAAACAGGACGCGTCGCGCTCACGAACACCAAGGTCTACCCGTTCAACGATTCGGTACAGACCGTCGCGCTGAAGATCGAACAGCCGGATCCTGACTATCTGGTGGTCACGGAAGTACTTCATGCCGACGGCGAGGTCGGGGATGTGGAAGTCACAGCCAAGGCGGTCAACGGCTTCAAAGTCGGGTATACGGGCTCGGCGAAAAATACAAAACTCGGCTATGCAGTGATTGGAGGGCGCTGACAATGATTGTGAAACGGAAACAGGAAGGTTCCTATATCGATTATGAACAAAAAGGGAGCGTGCTGACTTTTCGGGGCGGGGCGCTTGAGATCGATCTTGCGGCGCAGCAGGCCGGCTATCCGGTGCACATCGATGTGAGCGCGGATGCGGGCGGGCGGTTGGTGACGGGGCCCGCGCATCGCTATGTGGCCGAGATCGACATACCGGCCAGGGTGAACGGGCTGAGTTTCAAGGGCTCGGCTGACGATCTGGGCATTGTGCAGGCGGTCCGGACGACGGAGCCGCTTGATACGGAGCAGGTCGTGCTGACGCTTTGGGCGTGGGAGGGATAGATCATGGGACGATTTGACGACGTTAGGCTGGCGCTTGAAGCCGCGACCGGCGGCCGTAATACTTTGCTCACTGACGACCTCGGACTGCCGTCCGTCATGGTGCGCATTCCGCGGTTTCGCTGGTGCGATGTGCTTGATGGCGGTGAGAATGCGCCTTGCTCGGCCTTTGTTGTGGGCGGGGAGGTCAAGGACTGCATCTATATCAGCAAGTATCTGAATGTGATCGAGTCGGGCCGGGCGTATAGTTTGCCTGCGCGGACGCCTGCGAACTATATGACTATCGACGAGGCGCGGGAGGCCTGCGCGAAGAAGGGGCCCGGCTGGCATCTGCTGACGAATGCGGAGTGGATGGCGGTCGCGCACTGGAGCCGGAAAAACGGGACGCTGCCGCGCGGGAACAATGAGTTTGGCCACGATATCCTGCACTCGCACGAGGCGGGGGTGCGGGCGACCGGCGCCTTCATGATCGAGCCGGAAAAGACGGAACTGACGCTGACGGGGACCGGGCCGGTGTCCTGGACGCATGATGGGACTTCGGCGGGGATCTGCGATCTGCACGGCAATATGTGGGATCATACGGCGGGGCTGCGCGTGAAGGATGGCGAGCTGCAGATCATAGCGGACAACGACAGCGCGCTGAATGTGGACGAAAGTCCGGACAGTCCGCTGTGGCGGGCGATCGGTACGGACGGGCGGCTTGTGTCGCCAGGGAGCCCCGGCACTTACAAATACGATGGGGTGAACGAGGGGAACGACGACAATACGAGCATCACGGGCGTGCCGGGCGGCGTTTGTCTGAGTACCTCGGTCGAAAGGCCGCAGTATACGGGGCCGGAGGCGGATGCAAGCTACGCCTATGTATATATGTATTTTCGCAATATGGCGGCGGCGCCCGGGGTGCCTGTGCATATCTTGCTGAAGGAGCTGGGGCTCTATCCGGTATCGCCGGATATGGATCCGGTCTATCTGTTCGTCCGCAACTACGGCGAGCGCTATGCGGCGCGCGGCGGGTCTTGGTACGACAGCTATGTGGGCGGTTTGTGGGATACGTATTTGCGCGATTCGCGGGAGTATGTCTACCCGGATTTGGGCTTCCGGGCAGCGTATATCGATTGACCGTAATGTATTATCGGTTAAGCGGGCATTCCGTGAAACAGCGCTCTACTATCGGGCAATATTCCACTTTTTGAATTTGGTCGGCGGCTTTGATCGCTGAGATCAGGCTGTCTTTTGTGATTTTTTCCGGCGGCGGGAAGTCGTTTGAAGAGCCGATATAGGCGGGTCCCTCTGCGCCGACGAGCCCGTAGCGCATGGCCCAGTCGCAGCGCAGCAGGTCGAGTTCGCTCCACTTGAAACGGCGGTTTTCGGCTTCGATTTCGTATTCGCGATTGGCTGAGATCGCCTGCACGGGGCAGGCATTCACGCAGCTGCCGCAGCCTGTGCAAAGCGCTTTGCCTCTGTAAACGTCGTCGGCCGGAAGTTCGGCGTCCGTGACGACCGCGACGAAGCGGACTTTTGATCCGAAATCCGGCGTCAGGACGAGGCCGTTCCTCCCCGGTTCGCCCAGCCCGGCGGCGATGGCGGGGAAACGGTTGGCTTTCAGATCCGGCATCAGGGTACCTGCGTTTTCGGAGGCGAGGCCTTCGAGATCACGCGTGATCTTCGCCCGGTGTCCGTTTGCTTCGAGAGCCTTCACGATTTTCAGTGCGATCTCGTCGTTTTGTTTTAGGCTTTCCTGATGTATGAAGGCGCCGAAATGCCCCGCTTTGCGCGCGGGTGGCTTGCCGGCATTTTCGACGCTGCCGCTGAGCAGGGCCAGTCCGATGACGATCACCGATTTGGCTGTGGCGCCGGGCAGATAGGATGCTGCGCGCTTTGGCGTCAGGCTGACGTCGCGGATACCCGGATTGGCCGGCCTGCCGCGCATATCGGTCGGCAGCTCGGATTTGGGCCCCCAGCCTTGTTCATAGGCGCAGAAATACTCGGCGCCGCCAAAGACGGAGGTGAGCTGATCCGCGATCGCGTCGAGGCGGGAGACCGGGGCGACGCCAAAGAGGTCGGCGCCGGAGGCGGTCGCGAGTTCGTGCAGGCGCTGCTTCAGGTCAGTGGGAGAATACAGGGTTTTCGCCTGCACGGTTTGGAATCCGCTGCCGCCACCTCTGCGCTCGCCTGCGGCGGGCTGCGGGCAGGGCATATCGGTCAGAATGGACGCGAGACACCAGCGTTCACTCCCGGGTTCAAACCCGGCCGCTTTGGAAACGGCTTCTGCGTCGACCCCCGACTCGATCAGCGTGTCAAACCCATAGGTATCCTGCAGGATCTTGGCTATCCACAGCGCATTCCGTCCGGCCATGCGGAATGAATCGCCTTCGTTCCCTTCCGAATAACTTTGCCCGACGAGGAGGGCGCTTTTGGCGTTTGGCAGATAGTCACCGGGATCGGCGCCCGAGGCTTTGATTGCATTTGCATCCGTGATCGCGAGGAAATCCACGCCGTTTTCCTGCGCATGAGCCGTGATTTTTTGCCATGTTTCCGCGAGTGCGGCCTCGCCCGTATCCCTTACGGCATCCCGCCTGCGTCTCGGTGAGGGGGCGTAGTTTTTGTCGTAATACCTACGGCTCTTGGGGACGCAGTATTTCAGGCACAGACCCATCTTCCATCCGTAGCGCAGGCCCGGGTCTTCTATGGCGGCACGGCGGCCAAATGAGCAAACGACGGCTTCGTCGATCTCTTCGGGCCAGTCTGCGAGGACGTCGAGGTTGAAATTTTCCCCGGCGGCGCAGCGCCAAAGATTCTTGTTCGGAAAGGTGAATTGGCGCTCGCCGAAATCTACGGTGAGCATGCCGTTTACTTCTTTTGTAAACGCCTGCGTCGGGCAGCGCTTGGCGCACTGCAGGCAGCCATCGCACAGCGGATCTCCTGTGTATAGCGGATCGGGCGCGAGCGGAGCGTCCGTGATCAGTGAGATCAACCTCTGCCGGGGGCCGTATTCCGGCGTCAGACAAATATTTGACCAGCCGATCTCGCCGAGACCGGCGGCCACCGCCGCATAATAGTGTGTGAGATCCGAGGAAAATCCGCGCGCCGCGCCGGGACTCGTGCGGTAATTCCACCACAGTGTCACGGCTATCGGGATCGCTTTGTATCCCCGGCGTTCAAGGTTTTTTGCAAGTTTGAACATCGTCCACATCGCGTGGCCTGAGGCAACATGGTTTGACACCGAGGCGCCGGGCAGACGAATGTCGTCGTTTTCGCTCAGCTCCACGCAGGCGTCGAGATAGTGAAAGCCGCATACTACTACTGATTTGGCGGCGGGCATCAGGCCCAGCGGCGAGCGTTCGATGGGAGCGTTTGCCCATCTTTCTGCCGGGGCAATGCCCACGATATCGGCGCCGAGTTTTCGGCAGTAGGCTTTCACGTCTGCGGTTAACTGCTCATTCATGCGCGTGACCTCTATTGATTGGCTCGTGTGATATGCTCATGAATTGATTATAGTTGGTAATGCGGCAGGTGAATAGTGACATTTGAATATTCCGGGGATATATACATGGAATAGCGGAACACAAACGATATATGACGGTTTGGGCGGCCGTGCTGATATAATTTACTCAGTACTTTTTTTAGCGCCTGATCCGGAGGAATATATGGGAAGCAATACGGTATTTGAAGAAGGCCGCCAGACAGAGATCCGTTTTTCGTGCGACGTCCTCGTGGCCGGCGGCGGGATCGCAGGGATCGCGGCGGCGGCGGCAGCAGCGAGGAACGGCAAGAGCGTGATCCTGCTTGAACGGGAGTATGGTCTGGGCGGTATGGCTACGCTTGGCCTGATCACGATCTATCTGCCGCTTGACGACGGCGAAGGCAATCAAGTCATATACGGACTGGGTGAAGAACTGCTGCATCTCTCCATCAAGCATGGGGCGGAGGCCAATTATCCCAAGGCCTGGCTTGAGGGCGGGACACGCGAAGAGAAGATCGAGCATCGCTATGTCGTCCAGTTCAATCCGCATTTGTTTGCGATCGATGCGGAGCGCCTGTTGACCGATCTCGGGGTCAGGATCCTTTATGGTACGTTGGCCTGCGGGGTTTTGAAAGACGCAGACCTCATTTCTGCGGTTCTGATCGAAAACAAGTCGGGGCGCTCGGCGGTGCGTGCCGAATCCTACATCGACTGCACGGGCGACGCTGATCTTTGCCATCTGTCCGGGGCCGGAACGGCGCTCCATGCCGGGGGAAACGGCCTGGCAAGCTGGTATTATTATTATTCGGAAGGAATCGTCAAGCTGAAGATGTTTGGGCTGGCCGACGTCATCCCGGACGAGGATGCGGACTATGACAATGTGATGGTCGAGAGCATCGGGAATCTGCGCTTTTCGGGCGTTGACGGCGAGGAGCTGAGCCGCGCGGTCATCGAGGCCCACAGCACTATGTATGCGGATATTTTGGAACACAAGGCGGCGGTGTCCGATTTCGTGCCGGTCACGATCTCGCAAATCCCGCTGGTGCGCATGTCGCGGCGGCTTTCCGGCGCCTATGTGATGGACGATACGGAGAGCCGCGTCTTCATGGAGGATAGCATAGGCATGACGGGCGACTGGCGGAAGCGCGGGCCGGCCTACGAATTGCCGTACCGCCTGCTATACGGGCCGGAAGTTCCGAATTTGCTGGCGGCGGGGCGCTGCATCTCTGTGACCGATGCGATGTGGGATATCTCGCGCGTCATCCCGCCGTGCGCCGTGACGGGCGAAGCGGCCGGCACCGCAGCCTCGCTGACGAGCGATTTTCCGAATCTCGACGTCCGCAAACTCCAGGAACGCCTGAAAGCGCAGGGAGTGAAACTGCACGCAGATAGTTGACCGCCAATGATTGACTGATAAATTCAGCGCTTGGGTACCGTGTACGCGTTGCCGTTCATGGTGGCGACGAGGCGGCCTTTCTCGTCCGTGACGTCCATGCGGTAGAGCGCCATCTTCTTGCCGCCGCCGATCTTTCGGCCCTCGGCGTAGAGCGTGCCGCCCTGCACAGCGCGCAGGTAGTTGATGGTCGCGGACTGGCTGACGGTGATCAGGTCTTCCCCGCGCTTTAGATGCCCTACGTTGCAGGCCACAGCAAAAGCGGAGTCGGCCAGCGTATAAATCGCGCCGCCCTGCACCCTGTCCGCGGCATTGAGATGTTTCGGCGCCGCCTCCATACGGCAGCGGCAGAAATCTTCGCCGATCTCCTCAATTACAACGTCGGTAAGCGTCAAGTAGCGGTCGGCCCGAAAATACTCCCGCACAAATTCAATATCCATCCATCATCCTCCAAAACGATACAAAGCAAATAGGCTCAATGCACATAATAATATAGAATGGCATACATCGTCTATTCAAATTTCGGCAATACTATAAATAACCGAAGGCTATTGCTGTGCTAAGAATGGGCCGCCGGTCTCCGAACGTAGTTTTTCATAAGTTTTCATCGCGGATAATACGGAAATTTGGTAGAACTAATAGGCATGTAAGATTCTGCTTGGCGCGAAACTTGGCGCGTATTTGGCGCGAATGTGATAGAATAACGATATGTTTGAACCGGTATATACGATCACGAATGAAATATTGAACCGGATCGCGCAAATCGAGGCGATTCGGGGGGCGGCTATGCACGCATCTGTTTTGCCGGAGCGGCAGATCGAAATGCGCTATCGTGCAACGGTAGAAAAAACGTACAATTCTACATCGATTGAGGGCAATCGGTTGACGCGCAAGCAGGTGGAAGCGGTCTTTGCGGATGGTACGCTTACGCGGCATGAATATGCCGTGCTGGAAGTGCGCAATTATAAGAAAGCGCTGGATTTTATTGAAAAACGAAAACTGACCGGCGAACCGCTTTCGGGGGAGGACCTTTTGAAGCTCCATGCGCTCGCGATGTCGGAATTGATTCCAAAAGATAAGACCGGCGCTTACCGAAAGGGCGATATCTATATTGTAGATCAAGATGAAAATGTGAAGTATCGTGGACCGGCGGCGAAGAAAACGCCCAAGCTTGTGAATGATTTGATGCTATGGCTTTCCGCGAAGGCCGCAAACATTCACCCCTGTATCGCCTCGGGAATCTTACATTATCAGTTGGTGACGATCCATCCTTTTTCCGACGGCAATGGCCGGACGGCAAGACTGGCAACCATGCTCTATCTTGGACTACAGGCGTATGACTTCAATTCATCGATCGTGCTGGATTCGTACTACGCCGAAGAGAAACAAGAATACTATGCCGCTTTACATCAATGTCAAGGCAGCGAGTACCAAGAGGGGGCAGATATTTCGTCGTGGATCGAATACTTTACCGAGGGGTTTCTTTCCTCTGCCAAAGTGCTCTTCGCCGAATTGACCATCATTCGTTTGATTGCACCGGGCGACGAAAAAAAACGTATTAGTTTAGAAGAAACCGATCTGCTGAGTTATGCAAAGCAGTTTGGAGAATTAACGGTATCCGATGCGTGCGACATCCTGAGAACTGTTCCAAAACGGACGGTGCAGCGGAGACTGAAAAATTTGGTGGATGCCGGGTTCTTGATCCCATCCGGTGCCGGGAAAAGCACGGCCTATCGGTGGCGCGAATGATGGCGCGCATTTGGCGCGATTTGCAGATTTCGATTTGATTGAGTCCGTGACCCTTTCGTGCAATAATATAGATTATGAATATACAAAACGAGCAAAATATCGGCGCGGAAGATCTGCGTTACCTGCGTCTGCTGGCGGAAAAATACCCCACGATTTCCGAGGTCAGCGCCGAGATCGTCAACCGCAATGCGATCCTGAATCTGCCCAAGGGGACGGAGCACTTCATCTCGGACGTCCACGGAGAGTTTGAGGCCTTCAACCATGTGCTGCGCAACTGCTCGGGCACGATCCGCGAAAAGGCTATCGAGGCCTTCGGTGAGAGCTGCGCCGACGAGGAACTTCGGCTGACGGAAGACGGTCTGCGTGAATTTTGTACGCTGATCTATTACCCTATCGCCATGCTGGGCCGGCTGCGCGGCGAAGGTCGGCTAAATGCCGGTTATTATCGCATTGCCATCATTCGGCTCATCGTCCTCTGCCGCGTGGTGTCGCACAAATACAGTCATTCGAAGATCCGCAAGGGGCTTGATCCGACCTACGCATATATCGTGCAGGAGCTGCTGTTCAAGACGGACGTCGCGGGCGACCGCCTTGATTACTATGACGAGATCGTCAATACGATCGTCGCCACGGGGGCGTCCGACGATTTCATCATCAAGCTGTCCGCCACGATCCGGCGCTTCGGCATCGACCGCCTGCACGTCGTCGGCGACATCTACGACCGCGGCAACGGCCCGCATCTCGTCATGGATCAGCTCATGGCGCAGCACAGCATTGACATCCAGTGGGGCAACCACGACATCTTGTGGATCGGCGCGGCTTGCGGCAATCTCGCCTGCATCGCAAATGCCGTGCGGATCTGTCTGCGTTATGCGAACACCTCTATCTTAGTGGACGGCTACGGCGTCAATCTGCTGCCGCTCACGATGTTTGCCCTGAGCGAATATGCGGACGATCCCGATCTCGCTGGTTTCCTGCCGAAGATCACGGACGAGATCCCCGACATGGACGAATTGCTCATGGCGCGCATGCAGAAGGCGATCGCGGTCATCCAGTTCAAGCTCGAGGACGCAGCCTGCCGGCGCAATCCTGAGCTTGGGATGACGGGCCGCATCATCCTTTCGACCTACGACCGAGCTACGAATACCGTACTCGTGAATGGCACGCAGTATGCGCTGAATACGGCGTACCTGCCAACGCTGGCGGGTGATTTGGCGGATCCTTTCGCGCTGACGCCTGAGGAGGAGAAGGTCATCCTCTCGCTGAAAAGCTCCTTCATCTCCAGCGAAAAGCTGCGCGAACACGCACGTTTCCTTTTGGATCGCGGCAGCATGTACAGGATCATGAATAACAATTTGCTCATTCATGCCGGTATCCCGATGCACGAGGACCTGACGTTCAAGCCGGTGCATTTTGCACGCGGCGCCTATGCCGGCAGATCGCTGCTCGACCGCATTGACGCCGAGGTGAGGCGCGCCTATCACGATTCGGAAGACGAAGGCAAGGATATCTTTTGGTATCTGTGGTGCGGCCCCGAATCTCCGCTGTTTGGCAAGGACAAGATGGCGACGTTTGAGCGGTATTTTATCGATGAAAAAGAGACGCATCACGAGGGCTATGGTCCGTTTTATCAAAACTATGAAAGCGCCGATATGGCGGATCGTGTTTTTGCGGAGTTCGGTTTGGACAGGGAGACGGCGCACTTGATTTGCGGTCATATCCCTGTGCGCTACGGGAGGGGCGAGTCCGCAATCAAGGCGGGCGGAAAGATCATCTGCATCGACGCCGGATTTTCAAAGGCCTATCAGCCGGAAACCGGGCAAGCCGGCTGCACGCTCACCTTCAACTCACACGGCATGAACCTCATCATGCACGAGCCTTTCACCTCGATCGAGGATGCGGTGGCCAACGGCACGGACATCATCAGCGAGCTGCGTTTCATGGCGCCCGCAAAGGAGCGTATCTTCATCCGCGACACGGACACCGGCGCGCTGCTGCAAGACGAGATCCAGAGCTTAGAAATGCTCCTGCACGCCTACCGCAACGGAGACATCAAACCCGTCCACAGTTAAAAAGGGAAAAATATACAAGATATATTTGACATCAATGTAAAAATAATGTATTGTGTTTTATAGCAAGGGGCGGAAACCCCAAGGCGGCGAAACTCACCGTTAGAACTCGAAGCAGCGCAAAAGGGCGCCGCAGTGGGGAGGTGATATATTGAGCACGATAGAATGGCTGACAGTTATCATGATTGTCATCATGCTTTTTCTGCGAGATGAAAAAAAATAACCGCCTGATGTTGCGAATCAGACGGTATCTCCAATTTGAGGAGTAACCGCCTCGCGCGAGCGGAAGCCCCTTGTGCTTTTATTTTATCAAACAGTCACAGAATGTCAACCTGCTTTTTTGTAAATATATGGTTTTGCTCACATTAGGTCAAATCAGTACGGCGCCGGTGTTGGCGGATTGTACTAATTTTGCGTATCTTGCGAGGTAGCCGGTTTTGACGCGCGGCTCGGGATGTACGAGCGCGGCTTGGCGCGCGGCGATTTCTTCGTCGGGGATGCGCACGGACAGGCTGCGACCGGGGATGTCGATGTCGATGATGTCGCCGTTTTTCACGATGGCGATCGCGCCGCCCGAGACCGCCTCGGGGCTGATGTGGCCGATGGACGCGCCTCGAGACGCGCCGGAAAAGCGGCCGTCCGTCAGCAGGGCGACGTCCTTATCGAGCCCCATACCCGCGATGGTCGAGGTGGGGCCGAGCATCTCGCGCATGCCGGGGCCGCCTTTCGGTCCCTCGTAACGGATCACGACCACGTCGCCGGCCTTGATCTTGCCGCCGTTGATGGCTGCGGTAGCTTCATCCTCGGAATTGAAGACCACAGCCGGCCCGGAGTGCTTGAGCATCTCGGGCGCGACGGCTGATTCTTTGACGACGGCGCCGTCGGTAGCCAGATTTCCGTAAAGAATGGCCAGTCCGCCACGGTCGCGGTAGGGTGCGTCAATCGGCTTGATGACGTCGTTGTCAACGACAGGGGTTGACGCAATATTTTCGCCGACGGTGAAACCGGTCACGGTCGGGATGTCCGTGATGATCAAGTCCTTTTTCGAAAGTTCATTCATAATGGCCGGGATGCCGCCCGCCCAGTGCAGGTCTTCCATATGATGGACGCCGCTCGGGCTGAGTTTCGCGATGTAAGGCGTGCGCGCACTCGCCGCGTCAAAGTCCGTAAGGCTGAGTTTCAGTCCGGCTTCATATGCTATCGCCGGCAAATGCAGCACGGTATTCGTCGACCCGGCCATGGCCATATCGACCGTCATCGCGTTGCGGAAAGCCTTTTCCGTCAAGATGTCGCGCGGTCTGAGATCCTTCGCGACGAGTTCCATGATTTTGACGCCCGCCGTCTTCGCGATGCGGATGCGTTCCCCCGTATCGCACAGCGCGGTGCCGTTGTACGGCAGCCCCATGCCGAGCGCCTCGGTCAGGCAGTTCATCGAATTGGCCGTGAACAGCCCCGAGCACGACCCGCAGCCGGGGCAGGCATTCAGCGCCACCTCTTCGAGTTCCTCCGCCGTCGCTTTGCCCGCGCGGAAGGTTCCGATCTCTTCCATAATCGAATTGAAGTCGAGCGCTTTTCCGTTCCCGCGCCCCGCGCGCATCGGTCCGCCGCTGACGAGGATCGTCGGAATATTCAGCCGCGCCGCCGCCATCAGCATACCCGGCACGGTCTTGTCGCAGTTGGGGATCATCACGAGTCCGTCAAACTGGTGCGCGATGGCCATCGCCTCGATCGAGTCGCAAATGAGTTCGCGGCTCGCGAGCGGATATTTCATCCCCTCATGCCCCATCGCGATGCCGTCGCAAATCGCAATCGCCGGAAATTCGATGGGCGTCCCGCCGCTCATCAAAATCCCGTCGCGCACCGCCGAAGCAATGCGGTCCAGCAGCATATGCCCCGGCACCACGTCGTTTTGCGAATTGACCACGCCGATCAGCGGCCGGTCGATCTCGGCCCGCGTATACCCCATCCCATAATAAAGCGCCCGCGTAGACGCGCCCGAAGCCCCGCCTTTCACCTTGTCGCTGTTCAGTTTGATCTCACTCATTTTCTCGCTCCTTTGTTTACCTGCCATCCCGGGCAATCACCTGTCATCCCGGGCAATCACCTGTCATCCCGGGCTCAGACCCGGGATCCATTTACAATATAGACTCATTTACTAATTTTTTAATAGCATAAGCAACATATTCCGCAATGTCTCCGGCGGTGAGTCCGTGCTCGCCCCTCTCACTCGCCGCGAGATCCCCGGCGAGCCCGTGTATATAGACGCCCGCCCGGGCAGCCGTCTCAAGCGGCATCCCCTGCGCGAGGAGGGACGCGATCACACCGGTCAGCACGTCTCCCGCGCCGCCCGTAGCCATGCCGGGATTGCCCGTCGTGTTGATGTAGCCGTCGGTCGCTTTCGGGCCTTCCGGATCCGGGTTCTGCGGAGCCGAATCAAATTTAAATTCGGCAGACAAGGTGACCGGCATCGACACGAGCGTGCCGGCGCCTTTGAGACAGACTACGCAGCCAAGCTGCGCTTTGAGCGCCGCGAGCGCCCCGGCGCGATTCCCGATGACCGTTTCCGAGCTGACGCCGAGCAGCCGAGCAGCCTCACCCGGATGCGGCGTGACGATGCTCTGCGGCGGTACCGTCGGAAAACCTGCAAACCACTGTTTGTCAGACCGGCTTGCGACCGCAACGATATTCAGCGCGTCCGCATCGATGACAAATTGTCCCGTGTATTTTTGCAAAAGCCAGGAAACCAGTTCATAGGATTTTGCCGTTGTGCCAATCCCCGGGCCAAGCGCGACCGCATCATATCGCCGTAGCGCGCTTTCCGAAAGGTCCGTCTCAAGGCTGCGGCCTATGCACATCGCTTCCGGCACGGCTGTCTGTATGATGGCGAACAGTTCGTCGGGCGCCGAGACCGTGACAAGACCCGCGCCTGCACGGAGCGCTCCGCGCGCGCAGAGTACAGCGGCGCCGGCCATTCCCTTGCTGCCGGCTACGACAAGCACATGCCCGAAGTCGCCCTTGTGTGCATCTCTCGGCCGTCTCGTCAAAAACAATTCGCGTATTTGTTTGTAAGTAATCGTTTCCAAAGTACTTTATCCTAACATTTTCACTGCTATTCTACAAGCAGCGCGAACACGCGAATCCAAAACAGTCTTGTTTTGAGCAAAGTACGCAAAAACGTCATTTTGGGCGGAAATTTCGCCATTTTTGCGCCGAGATTTACGTTTTTGCGTACTTTGCAAATTTTCAGCGCATCCCGACAAATTCGAATTTGCACCCCTTGTCATCCCCGGGTCAAGCCCGGGGTCACCGTCGGCTTCGCCGCCGCCCGGGAATGACAGAGGGTATGACGCTGATAAATTCGAATGTTTCCGCTTGCAAAACGCAGTGCCGCCTGCGGCGGGGGACGCTCCGCTAATGTATTAGGGTAGGCCCTCGCTGCGCTCGCGCCCTTGATTTCCATTTCTAAAAAGCGGTGACGGCTGGCCAGCTTTGTTGGCTGACGAGATAGGTTTATTGATTGCCATCTATTTTGCGTACTTTGCTACGAAATGGCGCCAAACCCGAACAATTTTCAGCACGAAAACAGGCTTTTTCCTGCTCAAAGTTTCGGCAGTTCGGGAATTGCAGTGCAAAATATGGTCGAAACCCGAATTGCCGTCATTCTCAACAACAGAAATGCATTTCTTTCACTAAGTGTTGGCAAATTCGGATTTG
>JAISJT010000051.1 GCA_031261395.1 Eubacteriales Family XIII. Incertae Sedis bacterium | reverse complement strand
TTTGTAAATTCTCTTGTTATGTATGCAAAATCACATTTTAGAGGCTTTAATGTGTGAATATCAAGGGTTCACAAGAGAAATACTCCTGACTGTTATGCACTAAAACGTGAATTCGTGGGGATCACAAGAAAATACAACATTTGTTGTATACTCCGACCGGTAAATTCGTCGGTGGCGGCGCTCCGCCTTTCATGCGGGATGAATTATAACTGGATTCCCGCCTTCGCGGGAATGACAGAGGCCGCTGCCGACTTGGATCCTCAGCGTTTCGTTCCCCCGGGTCAAGCCCGGGGTCACCGTCGGCTTCGCCGTCGCCCGGGAATGACAACGACAAATTTCAGTTTGTATATAGGCTATTCGTACGGTTTCCGCAGCATTGGGGAGACGAAGTCGCGTTTGGTCGTGAGGATGCGGACGCCATCGCCGGCGGGCTTGGCGAGGATGGCGCCGGACTGGTCGTTTCGGAAGACGGGCACGGCGGCGTCCGCGATGCGGCTCAGCGTTTCGGGCGTCGGGTGGCCGTAGTTGTTCTTCCCGACTTGGATGACGGCGGCAAGGGGATCGACCGCGCTCAGGAAAACTTCTGATGTCGACGTCTTGCTGCCGTGGTGGCCGATTTTCAGCAGATCGGCCGAGAGGTTCCGTGGCGGCAGATCGGCATTCACGGCCCCTCCGCTGCTACCGCCCGCCGCCAGTACGGCTTTTTCAGCTTCAAAACCGACGTCGCCCGTCATGAGCGCGGTGAGCCCGTCGTTTGAAAACCGGATGATGAGACTGGTCTTGTTTTCGTCCTCCTCGAACTGCGAGGCGATCTCGTATTCTTCAGCGTTGCGCCCTTCAGGGAAGAGGACTTCGGCGGTCGCGTCCCCGCCGAGCGAGACGACGTCACCGGCCTTGAGCCAGACAATGTCGTCTTCGGTGAATCCGTTCATAATAAGATTATTTCGCGCATTGCCTGTGTTACTGTTTTCGGAAAATGTTTTCGTAATCGAATTGTCTGTACCAGTGTTTTCGAGGAACGCTTCGGTCACATCCTCTGGTCTGGCTGAGTGGCCTTCATAGACATAGACGCGCCCGACGTCCATGACGCGCGAGAGTTCGCACAGACCCTTGAAATGATCCATATGCAGGTGAGAGACGAAGATGCCGTCGAGCTGCGTTACGCCGTTCTTTTGCAGGTAGGGCAGCAGGACGCCCGCCCCGACGTCGTAGTCAAAGCGGCCGCCGCCGTCCATCAGCCAGTTGTGGCCGCCTGCCGTGCGGATGTGCAGACAGTCTCCCTGCCCGACGTCGACAAAGGTATAGGGCGCGTCTGCTATGCGCGAGACAGGCGAGGCGAAGACAAGCAGACAGCAAAAAACGAGCGCCGCAATCGCAAAGAAACGTTTCGGAAACTGCATCCCCTCCGGCCCCCGGCGCATGATCGCAAAGGCATCCGACATCAGAAAAAAGACGAGGGCATAAAACAGCAAAATCAGCGGCAGAGGCGGCGACGCCACGGCAGGACTACCACCCGGCACTGCAGCGGCCGCCTGTGTAAATTTCATCATGACATCGATCAGCCATCCTGCGCTCTGCGTCATAACACCGGCCAAATCTGAAAATATGCCGGCAAAGGGAGCAAAGGCGGATCCCAAAAAAACGAAAATGGACGCGATGCAAGACAGCAACAAAACTATTATTCCCAAAGGAACGATGAGGGAAGAAAGCGCTATGACGGGAATGTTGACCGGCAGGGCGGTGAGCGGCACGAGGTTGAAGAAGAAAGCTGTCAGCGGCAGCATGAGCGCCTGGATGACGATCATCGGGATGAGGAGGGCGAGGGCATCAGCGGCGATCAATCGCCACCCGCGCACGCGGTAGATATCTGTCAAGAGGCCCCGGCGCACCGGCCGTCCTGTGATGCGGCTTCGAAATCCGGTATATCGCGCGGCGAATGGCAGGCCAAAAGCCAGCGAAGCGGCGGCGGTATAGGACAGGATAAAGCCCGTGCCAAAGAGCGCGAGCGGGTTTGCGGCAAGGCAGGCTGCCGCCGAGAGAAAGACGCCGGTCAGCATGTCGTAGCGGCGGTTCAGGAGTTTCGCGCCGATGTGGACGGCGATCATGCTGACCGCGCGCATCACGGTGGGCGAAAAGTTCGAGAGCGCTGCGTAGAGGACGAGCAGCGCGATCACGGTCAGGTAAAAGCGCTTGTTGCGCCTGCGCCCGAGCGCCGCGCTCACAAAAGCGTAGAGCATGCCGACGTGCAGGCCGCTGACCGAGAGGATATGCGCCGCGCCAGTCCGCTTGAAGAGGTCGTAAGTTTCATCGTCCATCAGCTCCGTTTCGCCGAACATCATGCCGACAAAGATCGCCGCGGTTTCGCCTTCGCCGCCGAGCACGCGCCGCACCTCGCCTGTGAAGATGCGCTTTGCGCGGTAAATCAGATTGTATGCCTTCCAAAGAGGCTCGCCGGGGGATGCCGCTGACGATTCGATGACGGCGGGCGGCGCGTCGGCCGTCACGATCACGCGGATATTTTTCGAAAGCAGAAAGAGCCGGTAATCAAAACAGCGCGGATTGCGCGCGGTGTCGGGGACGGAAAGTTTGCCGCTGACCCGGGCGCGGGCGCCGACGAAAGTCTCGCGAGGCGGCAGTGTATTTTCTTTTCCATAATACCGCACGAGTACTTTGCGTTCGTCTGCGAGCAATGTCAGCGCGAACGACTCTTCATCCTTCTGCTCGAATGAAAGCACCCGGCCTTCGAATCCGCTCACATAGCCGCCCCCGTCGCTGTCCGTCATTTGATTTTCGAGGCCGTCTGTCTTCGCGAAAGCGGCATGAGCCTGAAGCGCTCCGGCCAAAGCGATGACGCCGAGGAAGCAGACAAAGGCCGCCCGTTTCTTTCCGGCCAAAAGGAAAAGTACGGCGCCGGCCAATGCTGCTGCAATCGCGAACGTCAGGAACGGCGCCGGCGGCGCGAACAAATAGCAGGCGGCGATACCGAAAATATATGCGGATGCGGCGAAGACGAAGGGTCTGCGCGGGAGGGCGTGGCAGGTTTTGGGAGCGAGCGTTTCCATACTGTATGATTATGCACTATATGGAAGTATATGTCAAGAACTATTTATTGATAATTTTGCCAATCAGACTGAAGGTATTTGCTGCGGTGATGAGTACGCGGGCGAAAGGATCTGCCTCCGCCGGCGCAGGGAAGTTCACTAATTTGCCTCCGGGGGTACGGCCTGTCAACATGGCGTCGCCCTCCTTCGCAGGACCGTCAATCAACACTTCGAAGACTTTTCCGATGTAGGTCTGATTCTTTTCGGCAGAGATCGCGTTCAGAAGTTCGACCATGCGATTGAACCGGGCGTGCTTGTCCGCTTCGGGGACTTGGCATTCATAGCCGGCGGCAGGCGTCCCTACACGCGGCGAAAAGATGAAAGTAAAGGCCGAGTCAAAGCGCACGCGTTCGATCAGATCCATCGTCTCCATGAAGTCATCTTCGGTCTCGCCCGGAAAGCCGACGATGAAATCCGTTGTCAGCACGATATCGGGGTTTGCGGCGCGGAGTTTTGCGGCCAGGTCGATATATCCTTCCTTTGTGTAGCGGCGGTTCATGCGACCCAGTACGCTGTCCGATCCGGCCTGTACGGGAAGGTGGATCGAGGGGCAGAGTTTTTCCGGACCGGTGTTCTTGTCGAAACAGGCGATCAACCGATCGGAAAGATCCTTGGGATGCGAGGTCATGAAGCGGACGCGCCGGATGCCTGCGGTATCGGGATCGCGGTCAATACGTTCGAGCAGACCCGCGAAGTCAAGGCCGGTGTCGGCTCCGGGCAAAGCGATAGAGGAAGTTCCGTCCGAATATACCCCTGCATAGGAATTGACATTCTGCCCGAGCAAGGTGATCTCCTTTGTGCCGGATGCGGCGAGATCGCGGACCTCGGCGAGAATGCTCTCGGGGGTGCGGCTCACTTCGCGACCACGCGTATAGGGTACGATGCAATAGGTGCAAAAATTGTTGCAGCCGTACATGATGTTCACGTAGGCGCGGACGGCAGATTCGCGCTTTGCAGGAAGTCCCTCGATGATCCCTGCGCGCTCTTTCTCGACTGCAACCGAAGGTCGTACATGGACTCTGCCATTGCGCCGGCTGCTTTTGTCATTGCGACCGCCGCTACTGTTGTCATTGCGGCCGCCGAGCCGCAATCCATGCGATATTTGCGCCCTGCGAGAGGCCAATACTTCGTCTATCAGTTCCGGCAGGCGGTCGATATTGTGCGTGCCGAAAATCAAATCCCCCCAGCCGTATTTGCCCTCGATTTTCTCCACGATATGCGCCTGCTGCATCATGCAGCCGCAGACGGCGACAATGGTCCCGGGCCGCTTCGCCTTCACATGCTTGGTCTGCCCGAGCAACCCAAAAAAATGATTGTCGGCATTCTCGCGAACGCTGCAGGTATTGATGACGACGACGTCGGCCTCGCCCGCATCGCCCGCCCGCGCATAACCCATCTGCTCGAGCAGCCCCGCAATCGTCTCGCTGTCGCGCTCGTTCATCTGGCAGCCAAACGTGCGGATATGGTATGTTTTCGCAGGTGTGATGGGAGTCACCTCTGTCAATAGATCCGTTTGACGCGGAAGTTCTCAGCCGAAAGCGCATCGAGTACGCGCTCAATATGCGCAGGTCCGTTTGTTTCGACCGTGACCTCGAGCGCGACGCGGTTGGAGTAACGGTCGAGCACCTTGAACTGGTCGTGGTCGAGTTCGATAACATTGGCTCCCTCGCGCGCCAGCAACTGTGCGACCGCCACCAACTGCCCGGGCTTGTCCGGCAAATCGACCGAAAAACACATGATACGGCCGCGGCTAATCATCCCCTGATTGACCACGGAACTAATCGTCACGGTATCGATGTTGCCGCCGCTGATGATACAGACGAGTTTGCGGTCCGCCCGCGCGCGTTTCGCCGCGCCCGCCAGCGAGACAACGCCCGCCGCCTCCGTCACCAATTTGTGCTTTTCCATCATGAGCAGGATATTTTCCATAATATCCTTCTCGCTGACGGTAAAGAGTTCGTCGAGATATTTTTGGATGATGGCAAAGGTCAGGTCGCCCGGCTGCTTGACCGCCACGCCCTCGGCGCAGGTATAGATATCCGCTTCCCGCAGCACCTTCCCTTTCTCCAAGGAATCCTTGATGGCCGGCGAGCCCTCGGGAATGACGCCGATGACCTTGGTCTTGGGGCTGACCGATTTGACCCAGAGCAGCAGCCCCGCAATCAGCCCGCCGCCGCCAATCGGACAGATGATTTCATCCGCATCCGGCAGGTCGGCCAAAATCTCCGGCGCCAGCGTACCCTGCCCGCAAATCACATCATAATCATCAAAGGGATGAATGAACGTCAACCCCTTCTTCTCCGCAAGTTCTACGGCCTTCGCAAAACTTTCATCATACACATCGCCGTGCAGCACGACCTTTGCCCCATAAGCCTTCGTCGCCTCGACCTTGAGCAGCGGCGTGATTTGCGGCATCACAATCGTCGCCGGCGCCCGGCGTCTGGCCGCCGAAAACGCGACGCCCTGCGCATGATTGCCCGCCGAAGCGGAGACGATACCCTTCTTCAACTCCTTATCGGACAGCGAAGCAATCTTGTTGTAAGCGCCGCGAATCTTAAACGACCCCGTAGTCTGCAGATTTTCGGGCTTGAGCCAGACCCCCGCGCCGTACTCGCTGCTATAAAAACTACTCTGAATCAAATGCGTTTCCTTCAGCACCTCCGAAATCCGCGCCGCCGCCGCCTCAATCGACCCCCGATGGTCCATCTTCAAATACCGTCTCACTTCGCTCGCGTTCATTTTCTCCTCGTATTTCTCCTCATCCGCTTCCCGTTCCTCTACAATTTTTGGGACGGGTCTTTGTCTCTATACGTATATTTTTTTCAGCAGTTCGAGTGCGGTTTTGGCGTCCAAGCGTTTGGGCGTTGCGAGCTGCAGGATGGGGTCTGCCTCGATCGCTGCGGCCGCTTGCGGAAGTACGTCTTCCGGCACGCCGGCCTCGGAAAGGCTCGTCGGAACGCCCGCATTTTGGCAAAATACCTTGTAACGACGCGCAAGTTCGCGGCCCAGTTCGGCGTCGTTTAGACCGTCCGAGACGGTGACGCCAAAGAGCGAAGCGACAAAGCGCAGTCTGTCGGGGACGGCGTCCGCAAGGTATTCGATGATGGCAAGCACGCCGAGGGCACAGCTGGTTCCGTGCGCCATATGCGAGAGCGCCGCGACATTTTGTCCTATATTATGGCCGAGGTGAACCATGGAATCGCCAAAAGAAATGCCGCCAAGTGTGGCCGCGAGGCTCAGGTTCGTTTTCGCAATTGTGTTGCCGGGATCGGCAAGAGCAGGGAGCAGATTGCCTACGACGAGAGCCATGGTTTTTTCGCAGTACAGGTCGGAGATCGGGTTGTGACCGGTCCCCGTGTAGGCTTCAAAGCCATGTGTGAAGGCGTCGATTGCCGCCTGTGCGGCAAAAGCGGGCGGGAGTCCGAAGGTCAGTTCGGGATCCACCAGGGCCAATTTGGCCTTGCTGTGTTCCCCCATGACGCCCACCTTGACGCCGAGTTCGGTATTCAGGATGATCGCCGTATCGGACACTTCGCTGCCCGTGCCTGCCGTCGTCGGGATAAGGATCGTACCCGGTACGGGCGCCAGATCGTCGCGCGGTCCCCAGTAGCTGCTGATTGGCGATGGATTTGTCAGCAAGATACTGACGCATTTTCCGATGTCAAGGCTGCTGCCGCCGCCGATAGCAATCACGCCGTCAGCCCCGGATTCCCGGGCAAACTGCGCCGCCGCTTCGATGACAGTGTCAGGCGCATCGGGAAGGACTCCGTCAAATTCGCTATAGCTCAATCCGGCTGCCGTGAGGCTCGCCGTCACTTTGTCAGTGATGCCTGCGTTCTTGACGCCCTTGTCGTAGATGAGAATGGGATTTGCCCACCCGAAAGCTTTCGCACGTTCGCCGGTTTCGCTGACGACGCCTTCTCCAAAAAGAATCGGCGGCTTTGAAGTAAAAGAAAATGTCATTGCAGTGTCCTCCTGTTCCGCGCAAATTATAACACGGAGGCGCTTCGTAATACACGCACACAAAAAAGGAGTCAGTCTTTCTTTAACGCTACTGCGACAGACCGTATGATCAGGATGCAGATATATACACCGAAAAGCACGGCGGCCGTCTTCGGCGAAGTATGCTCTACGGCAAGTTTTCCGAAGGTGGTGGTCAGGCAGGCGCAGACGCCGATGATAGCGCCGACACGGATATCGGTCAGGTTGTTCTTTTTGTTGCGCACTGTGCCGGAGATCGTGCCGGGGATCATCATGAGGAGTGACGTCCCGCGCGCGGTGAGATCCGAGACGTGGAAGAGCGTGGTCAGACAAGGCACTACGATGATGCCGCCGCCAATGCCGAGCAGGCCGGAAAGGATGCCTGTCAATACGCCGAGCAGTACAAGCCCGGCGCCAAGCCCCGGCGTCAATGTGAAGGCGGTACCGCGGCCCGGCTCAATGATGAATTGCTGAGCGCCCATGACGGCGAGGCAGATGACAAAGGCCCATCTGAGCGTTTTTTCCGGCAGTATGACGAGCAGTTTGGTCCCGATCTGTGCGCCGGCGATGATGCCGCAGGCAAGCAGAATCGCCGCCGGATAGTGTACCGCGCCGCTGAGCAGGTAGGCAATGACGCCGACCACGGCTGACGGCAGGATGGCGACAAGTGAAGTCGCTGCCGCAGATCTTTGAGTGAAGCCGCACAGGACGAGGAGCGGCACGATGATCGTGCCTCCGCCAATGCCGAAAAATCCGGAAAGAAAACCTGCAATCAAACCGGCGGCACAATAGGTGATGACCTTGCGCGAGGTCAGAGCCGATGATGTCAATTCACGCCTCCTCTGACTTTTGAGCGATAACAAGCCGCGCCGATGACTGCCCCGAGGATCCCGAAACATCCAAGGACATAGAACGGCGGCCCATAATTTGCCTTCGCGAGATCAAGTACGGCGCCGGTGAGGATAGGCCCGCCCGTGATGCCGATACTGTAGATGGTCTGAAAAAGCCCCATGGCGAGGATTTGCTGATCGTCCGAAAAATCACGTCCGGCGTTGGCAAAGAGGATGATGCCTGTCAGTGATCCTGCTGTGCCTGCGATGACCTGTGCGATGATCAAGGGGGTAGCGGACGTCAAACTTGGCGCGATAAAGGCATAGGCGGCAAACAACAAAAACCCGAAAGTGAGGGCAAAGCGTTCGGTCAGCCCCCGGCGTTCGAGTTTGCCGAAGGATATTGATATGGCCATCGTTGCGAGCTGTCCGACGAGCACGACCAATCCGAGCTGGAAAGGCGAAGCCCCGAGCGCTTCCTGAGCATAGACCCCGGAAAAGGACAGACTTGTCGAAAAATGGAGCAGCTGGCCAACGGCCATGAGCAGGGCGCAGAGCCAGAGATTCTTGTTTGTGAGGACGGCGCGGTAGGCACCTTTTTCCATAATGCGTCTTTCTCCTGCCGGCACGGCGCTTTTCATTGGCAGCATGGCGAAAAGAACGAGCGCCAACGCAGCGGAAGCCATGCCGATAACAAACATCATACGCAGCCCGACATGTCCGTAGATCAGCGTCCCGAGTAGCTGCGAGGCGCAGATGCCGCCGGTATTCACGGTCATCAGATACCCCATCCGTTTGTTGGCCTCGCTGCCTGCGCCCTCAAGGACGTAGGATGAATAGGATATCCATGAAGCCGAAGCAACGCCGGAAAGCGCCCGGACCAGCAGAAAGGCGATCCATGATTCGGAAAACAACGGGAACATGCAGGAAAGAAAAAGCGCCGCCAATCCGCTGCCGATGATGACTTTGTGACTGCCGCTTTTCCAGCCGCCGATACTGAGCGGAATGCGAAGCATCATTTGCGTGAGTCCGTAGGCCCCCGCAATGACGCCGATCATAGTCCCGGAGATACCCGCCACCCGCATATAGGGAGAAAGAAAGGGAACATAAATGAACTGCCCAAACCAAAACAAAAACACGACAGCATAAAACAGACCGATCCGATTTGTACTTTTCGACTTCATTGATACCTCGATACTTTGACGCCACTGTAACAAATAATATTCTCTTTGGATTATACTATCTTTAGAAGAAGAGACGTGATTTTATTGCGAGGCAGTATGTTTGTCATATTTTACGTCATATAGGATGTGAGCATTGATGCAGAGGAAATCAGAGCACAAATCGGAAATCGTAGCGCTGGCCCGAAAAGCCAAGCGCGGTGACCGTGCGGCATTTGAAGAACTTTGCCGCAGGAAACAGCGCAGTATCCTGTTCACCGCTTATACGATGCTTGGCAGCAATGCCGATGCAGAAGATGCGGCACAGGAAACCATCATCACGATGTATCGCAGCATCAACGAACTGAAAAGTCCCGAGGCGGTAAGCGCATGGATTGAAACGATAGTACGGAGCCGGTGCATCGAGATACTGCGGAGGCGCACCAAGTATGAAGGAGATGAAGATATCGATGATGAGTCGATTGTACTCGTCGAAGAAAACAGAGAGTTTTTGCCGGAAGCGTATGCGGAAGATGAAGCGATGAGTGATCGGCTCTACGAGATAATACTCGGGCTTCCGGAAAAAAGACGCGAAACAATCCTTCAGTACTACTATGAAGATTTGAGTTACAAGGAAATTGCAGAAATTACAGGTACATCGGTAAAGACCGTTTCAACCAATTTGATGAAGGCGCGAAAGATGATAAAAGACAAACTGAATATGTCGGTTGCAGCAACAGCTTCCTCTTCAACGTCAACTGTGATGGGACGCATGCTCAAAGACCAGGCGGCAAAGCGGATCACTGACGCTCAGATGGCGTCAGTAGAGTCAAAATGGACCGCGCAAATCAAGATGATTACCTATCCGGCGGCGGTTGTTGGGTCTGCTGTTGCGCTCAAAATCGCAGTCGCGGTCGTGGCGACGGTTGCCGCCTTTTCGGGCATTGTGTACTCGGTAGTTCAATATGACAGGATGCACGATGACGCACCGACCGCCACTGTCACGGCCGGTGCGCAAAGCGGCCGGACGATTATTTTTGCAGGTAATGATTGTGACTGCGGACATATCAATCCTGTGGCAGTCACGATTAACGGACTGGAAGATGGCGATACATCGCTCTCGTGGGAACTTAAAACGGAAGATGGTATCGCATTCGCCTCCGGAAGCGGCGCAGAAATTTCACAAGCGATTCGCGCCCTGTCCGAAAACGACCAGGACGGAAAATACATCGTGCTTTGCAGTCTCTACGACAAGGACGGCAACTTCATCAGCATGACAAGAAGTATCACAATAGGGAACTTCAAGGGCGACGCCATATAATACGAAAAGTCCCGAAAAAATCAAAAAAGTTATGTTTAACATCCTGATTATCGTGGTATATATTTTGTAACGCAAAGGCATGAATATTTTGGGAGAATCGAACTTGAATAAAAAAATACCGGCGAGGCAGTAAACTGTCCACTCATCTCTTCTAAAGTTTTAGAACAAATAAAAGCGTAGTTTTACGTTGGTTCCGGCGTTTCATATGACGCTATCATTCGTAAAACATTGTAGAAACTCAATCGGGGGGTAACTATGAAAAGTAAGCGTACAACTATGAAGAGCAGAATAATTGCGATCATTATGGCCGCGATGATGATGGTTCTGTATTCGGTGCCGGCAAGCGCGGCAAGCGATCAGGAGATGGAAGATAATTCCATGGGGGTGGGTGCCGCCGCTTCTGAAGAGGATGAGACTTCTGCAGACATTGACCTGCCCGTTGATCTTGATCCGCCAGAAGAAGAAGGTGTGGATGCGGACATGGATTCGGATGCGGACGTGGATTCGGATGCGGACGTGGATTCGGACGTGGATGTGGATGCAGACGTGGACATGATTCTTTCCGAAGTACCGGATGAAGAGGCTGTTGTCCCGGAGTCTCCGGAAGAGGATGAGGAGTCATTGGAAATATTGGAGGCGCCGGTGGGTACATCCCATACCTACGGCGGTGTAACGATCACGCTGCTTTCTGACGGGACTCTGGATGTGGTCGTGACAGGGCTTACGGGTCAAAATTATGGTCTGTTTGACAAACTATACGATGCTCTCACGGACTTCAACACTGCCTATACCGAAACCTTTAGTTTTGATGATATTTCAAAACTCGCATTAAACGGTGAACTATGTTCCGCCGACTCTTATCGTTTTGACACCGATCCGTATAAAGGGTATAGCTATATTTTCAATAGCGACTGGAAGCTGATTGGTTATTCCCCTTACCCTGTGCATGCATCTGAACCCGGTTTGGAAAATATTGTAACACTCGATTTGTCAGGGATCATCAATTTGGAAATTCCGGATGGAGCTTTCGGCAATTCTAGTGTTTTTCTCTTTGCCAACCACAGGCCAAAAAAACTGGAAACCGTAATACTCGGTTCCAGTACCACCATCATTGGCGAGCAAGCGTTCGCCAAGCTTTCTGCACTGACCAATATTAATCTTGATAGCATAACGGAAATTGGCAACAGTGCGTTTCGCGAGTGTACCGAACTTACGAATGTTGACCTGACAAGCGTCACGATACTTGATGAACTATCATTTTTCAGATGCTCTAATCTTATCGGAGCGGATTTTACCGATGTCCAGTCAATCGGTGAGCGTGCATTCGGAGATAATACCAGTTTGGTAACAGTGAATATTAATAGTAATAATTTGTATGCAGTTGGGCAACAGGCATTTCAGAACTGCGGAAATCTTAAAGAAATAAATCTTGAGCATGCATTGACAATCGGAGAAGGTGCGTTTTCTGAGTGTGGCAGTCTTGAAACAATTGACCTTTCAAATGCTGCGTCAATTGGGAAAAGCGCATTTACAAATTGCCAAAGCCTTACAACTGCGAATTTAGGAACACTTACCGATATCCCTGAGAGTGTATTTAGCGGTTGTTTTAACCTTGCCAATGTAGATACGAGCAAGCTTGAGACGATAGGCTTGTTTGCTTTTTATGCGTGCAGAAGTCTTAAGGCGGCAGACCTTCGTAATACTACAAGTATCGGAACAGGCGCTTTTGGTATGTGCATACTGCTCGAAGATGTTGATTTTGCATCATCTGCTGCATATGGAGCGGGCGCCTTTTGGAGCAATGCGTTAGATTTGCGCGGCGGCTATCCGCAGGGCGCTTACTACGGCTGCGATTTTCAGGAAATATTTGATGATGTACAACAGATGCTCAATGGGTTGAGCGATGAAGTAAAGCAAGCGTATGCTGTCTATCTGAATTGTTCCGTAGAAGACATTGCATTCTATGGAATACCATTAGTTTACAATCCGAACAACTATACAGAAGATGTTCTCGAGCCCGGCGGCGTCTTTTTCAATCAAAATCCCATCGTCTATTTCTCACTCAGCGCAAACAGCGGAGAAACGACAATCAATATGCTTCCGCCGAGTCCGGTAGTGCTACAGACTCACACAGGGCTGGACTACAATGCGATGTTCACGGCAGGAACGGATCCTGATACGAACGACGGACAAAGACCGGAATGGCTGGCGCCCGTTACCGTGGTGCATCCATTGACGGCGGTCGATGATCCGACGCTCGCTGCGGCGTGCACTACCGCCGGCGTTCATGCTATCAACTTCAGCATCGCCGGCAGTATGCTTCCGAAAATGATCGCGAACAACAATATTACTTCGCTTGTATACACGCTGAACGTGATCGATGCAGGCGCGTATGCAAATTCGCCGGTTATTCTCAGCATTGACGAGGCGGACGCGCTTCTATGCGCTGGCGGTCAGGACGCTATTGACCTGGCCTTTATTGATGCGGCCAATGCTCGCGCATATGTTGAGAGTTCTGTGGGTAGTGGTATTTTGGTACCTGTTGCTCCCGGAATTATCGAAGTTGACTATGATGGCGATGGCGGCGCGGCCTTTGCGGCGGCTGAGGGTTCTTACAAAGTGAACTTTAGCGTTCCGGCGGAAGGGCTTGCTGTAGATTCATGGTTTATCGTCACCGACAGCCTTGTTGTAGGCTTTAGCAGCGGATACACTATCGTTGCCGATGACTCGCCTATCTATCTGACGCCGGCTGAGTGGGCGGACGCTGTTGATGCAGCGCAAAATGCAGATCAGCATCCGGGTTCAAAATATCAGTATCTCATGGGACTTGCAAATGTGCGCGCCTGGGAAAACGGAGTAAATATACCGCTTGTAAACAGCATGTATACGACCGGTCCGTCGGGCTCAGAACACACTGTTTTCGACTATACCTATAGGCCGGTTGGCGAATTGGATGCCTACGGCAATGGTAGCGGTATCAACAAAAGCGGTAGTAGTGTGCAATTCGCAAACGAAGGCGATACGCTTACATTAGCGTACGGGGTTTTGTCTCAAACCGCACTCGGGCCTGATCCGCAAGATTACTGGACAGAGGCAGAGGCTTATCCAGGGGCTGAAAGTACGCTTGCAACGGTAACTTACAAGTTGCGGGATGCGTATCAAATCACTTCTGACCCGGTAGTACAACTAAGCTTTGAAGATTTTGTTGACCTTATGGCGCTGTTTGGGAACGAAGACGCAATTATTGAGGCCTTGGTTCTGGCCGGGCATGCGCAGGCTACAAAAAACGGAGCATCTTTTGAAGATATTGTTGTAGACATCAATGCCCTTGCCGCTCAAATCACGAATGATATCAATGATTTGATCAACGAGGCGCTCAGCATGAACATCGACCCTGATTCGGTTGAGTTCACACTGACGGTAGCCTATGAACTTGGCATTGCAGGCCATGATGAATCATCGACGACTCAATTTATTATTACTCCCGCAGATAATACGAACGCAAGCGACGAATACAGTATTGCCGCAAACGATGCTACATTCACAAAGGGCGCTGCAAACGCGCCTGTGAATGACCAGGATTTCATCGATGCGGCCCTTGCACACGCATGGCAAAATCCCGGCCCCTATGCCGCACCCGGCGCAGCTGTCACGGTAGATTCAACAGGCGGTTTTGATAAGGATATCACGGGGACATACAATATTCGCTTTAAAGTCACTGCGGCGCCGAATGTATTCGTGATTGCGCATTTTGTTGTCGAAGATGACGTTGATGACTACAAAGTGACGAAGACGATCAACAATCCCAAGGCTGCGTATGCGCCGGGAGAAGATTTGACCTTCACGATCAAAGTGAAGAACATCACGAGTGGCGTGAAGAATGCCATCACAGTCACCGACAATGGTATCGGCAGCGGCACGGGTCAGTTCACGACTGCCGGGACGGGAAATATCCACGTAACAGATCACATCGTTACGATAGACACGCTTGCTGCGGACGCAGAGATCACGCTTACCTATACCGATAAAGCCCCGGACACAGCCGGTTCCTTCACCAACAACGTCACCGTTTCGGACGGCAGCGGCGGTGACGGCGAAGGCGGTGGCGGCGGCACGGTCGTACTCCCAAAATACACCGTGACATACGACGGCAATGGCAACACGGGTGGTACTGTTCCTTCAGATAAAGGCGGCAATGCGCCTTCCGGAAGCAATTCGTATTACAAAGGAAGTGCGGTCACGGTTCTCGGCGCCGGCACACTGACCAAGGGAGGCTATACTTTCGGCGGCTGGAATACCAAGGCTGATGGTTCGGGTATCGGCTATGCGGCCAGCTCATCCTATAGCAATATCAGAGCGAATGTTACGTTCTTTGCACGGTGGATTTATAACGGAGATGACGAAACCGTCATAACCCCCAAATACACAGTGACCTACGACGGCAACGGCAATACGGGCGGCTCTGCTCCTGCAGACAATGCGGGCAATGCGCCTTCCGGAAGCAATTCGTATTACAAAGGAAGTGCGGTAACGGTTCTCGGCGCCGGCACTCTGACAAAGGATGGCTATACTTTCGGCGGCTGGAATACGAAGTTTGATGGTTCGGGTATAGGCTATGCGGAAGGATCATCCTATAGCAATATCACAGCGAATGTGACGTTCTTCGCTCAGTGGACTTATAATAGCGGAGGCGGCAATGAACCGCCTGCGCCGCCAAGACCGCCCGCGAATCCGCCTGAGGATACACCGGCGGATCCGCCTGAGATCACTCAGCCTCCCGCGACTACCGTGGCGCCTCCGCCCGAGCAGACCGTTAACGCAGATCCATCTACTGCGACAGAGACAGACATTGCGGAGCCTACACTGCCACGTGCCGAATCAGGATTCCCTCCCGAGGCGGAGATCAAACTGGAAGCGCAGACCGGCAATATCTTCAATGACCTGACAAGCGGAAATGTACCGCTCGGAAACTTCATTGGTCAGGGCGCATGGAGCCTGATCTCCCTGCTGCTCTCCCTGATCGCGTTTCTCGTTTCCGTCTTGCTGATCATCGGAATTGTCATGAATCGCGGACGCAGGGATGATTTGAAATCATATGGTGCAGAGAACATCTTCAAGGCGCTGACGATTATTCTTGGGGGCGCGACGCTGATTGTATGGATCATTCTGGATGATATGAGTCTTCCGGTGGTTTGGTTCAACAAATCGACAACATATGTTGGTATCGTATTCATCGTACAACTCGCATCGTTCGCTGTTTACAGAAACAGAAAATCGAGAGCAAGCGGCGATGGGGATGAGAAGAATTACATGCAAGCAGCTGCAGAATAATACTTTTTTAAGTATATTCTAATATCTTTATGATGGCCCTGCCGGGAGACACTCTTCCCCCCAAGAGTTTCCGGCAGGGTCAATCCTGTTGAACTCGCTTTCCCAACGGAGTAAAATGAGCGACATAACAATAATTTTGATTGCTCTTGGGCTTGCTATGGATGCGTTTGCTGTCGCTGTCTGTATTGGTCTGGCTACGGAAAAATTCACGGCAAAAAAGACTCTGATCGCCGGGGGCGTGATTCTTATTATTATCGGAATAAAGATCTTGTTGACAGGCTGAAATGATGCCTCGTATATTCTTTGTTTGAACTCGCTTTTGTGATGGGGTACAATGTAGGCAATTGTTGCTTACATAGTTCGGAGGGGAGAATCCGCGAAAGGGATGCACAAAGAAACAGATAGGATAAAGTCGGTAAGACTGCGGGCCGCGCTGATTATCATTATCGTGATCGCTGCCAATTCCGTGGTCGCCACTATTGTGGGTATATACAACGGCAACAACGAGATCACGAAGACCGTGTCACAGGACCTTGTGCTTGTCGGACACCTTGCCTCGGACATGACGACGTCGTCCATCGGCAAGATCATGGACGATACGATGTATGTCGGCGGCATGATGGACCGTGCCTACACAGATGGCGGAGAAGCCGGGGTCAGTGCGGCGCTTTCGGACGAAGTGGGCAAGGGTCCGAACTTTGTATCCCTTGCTGTTGCCCTGCCGGACGGACGCTTGTTTTCTGCGGAGAAAGCAGACGCGGCATACGCAAAACCCGATTTTGCGAGCATCGAAAAAGATTTGAAAAATACGCCGGCAGAAGGCGTCTATGTGGCGGACACGGTGGTCACGGCAAGCGGGGATTATGTGATCCGCTGTTATACGCCTTTGTCGGACGGCATGGTGTTTGTCGCGACGCTCGTCAGCGGATATTTCTCACAGCTGATTTCCGGTTCTGATTATGGGATCTACGATGCGGGCAAGATCTTCATCGTCGACGGCGAGGGCTATGTGATCGCGGCTTCGGACAAGGCCGGACTGAACGCACAATACAACGATGAAGGCAATAGTGCGCTGGCCAAGCTGGTGGTGAACGCACTCGCGGGCGACGGAGGCGATGCCGTGGTGGCTCATTATACGGAAGATGGCGCGGATATCATTTGCGCCTACATCCCCATCATGCACAATACGGAGCGCTGGGTGCTCTTCCTGTCCGTCCCGGTATCGGATACCCCGATCCCGAGCATGCGCAATTCATTCCTCTTGTCGGGTCTGCTGTATTTGCTAATCGGGGCGGTCGCGGCTATTTTCCTGTCGCGAATGCAGGCGGCGCCCTATGTGAAACTGGATCATCAAAACGCGGAACTGACAGAGCTGAAAGCGAAGGCCGAGGACGCGAGCCGCGCCAAGGGGACCTTCCTGTCGAATATGAGCCACGAAATCAGGACGCCTCTCAATGCGGTGATTGGTCTGACCGCCATCGCACAGAAATCGGAGAGCATGGAGCGCAAGGATGACGGGCTGAAAAAGATCGAGGATGCGTCCCGGCACCTGCTCGGCGTCATCAACGACATCCTCGATATGTCGAAGATAGAAGCGAACAAACTCGAACTAAATCATTACGACTTTGCCTTTGCGGAATTGATCGAAAAAGTCTCTACCATCATGTCGTTCAAGATGGTTGAAAAGCAACTGAATTTCGGGACGGACATCGATGCGAAGATCCCGGACGGCCTGCACTCAGACGAACAGCGCCTCGTACAGGTGCTGGCCAATCTGCTTTCGAACGCCGTGAAGTTCACGCCGGATGAAGGCAATATCCTCTTGTCTGCGCGTCTTCTGTCCAAAACGGACGGCGTTTGCGAAATCGAATTTGCCGTTTCAGATTCCGGAGTGGGCATGACAGAGGAACAGCAGGCGCGTTTGTTCCAGGCCTTCGAGCAGGCGGACAGCAATGTGTCCAGACAGTACGGCGGGACAGGTTTGGGTCTTGCCATTTCCAAGAATATCGTAGAGATGATGGATGGCCGCATTTGGGTCACCTCCGAGCCGGGCAAGGGCTCGACTTTCACATTCACGGTGTCTGCGCAGATCGCGGATACGTCGGGTTTGGCGGTTTCGTCCGAGACGATCACGCCGGAAAGCGTAGACAATATTTTTGCGGGCAAGCGCATCCTGCTTGCGGAGGATATGGAAATCAACCGCGAGATCGTGAGCGCCTATCTCGAAGTGACAGGAGTCGCTATCACGGAAGCCGAGAACGGGCGCATAGCCGTGGACCTTTTCGAAAAAGATCCGGCGGCCTTCGATCTGATCCTGATGGATGTACAGATGCCCATCCTCGACGGCTATGCCGCGACGCAGGAGATCCGCGCCCTGAACATCCCAAAGGCGGCGGCCATCCCCATCGTGGCAATGACCGCAAACGTCTTCCAGGAGGACATTGACCAGGCGCTCGCCTCGGGCATGAATGCGCATATCGGAAAGCCGCTCGATTTCGATCAGGTGATGGGCATCCTCGGGAAATATTTATGACCAATGACGAGATGAGAAAAATGTCTTGAAGGATTTGTCGGTAAGGGGATCGGGGTTTACGGACTCCGTTATACGGCGAATGACCAGAGTGTCAATGAAATACGGCGCCGTCAATCTCAGTCAGGGTTTCCCGGATTTTGAGCCCCCTGCGGAAATATTGAACCGCTTGGCGCAAATCGCGCCGGTGGGCCCGCATCAGTATTCTCTCACCTGGGGCGCTCAGAATTTCCGTGAGGCCCTGGCGGAGAAGCAGTCAAAATACATGGGGATCCCCATTGATCCGGAAAAAGAAATCGTCGTGACCTGCGGCAGCACGGAGGCGATGATGGCGGCCATGATGACGGTCGTCAACCCCGGCGACAAGGTCGTGGTCTTCTCGCCGTTCTACGAAAACTACACGGCGGACACGGTGCTTTCCGGCGCCGAGCCGATCTATGTACACCTGAGGCCGCCGGACTTTGCCTTTGATGCGGATCAGCTCGAAGAGGCTTTCCGGCAGGATCCGAAGGCGCTGATTCTGTGCAATCCGTCGAACCCGAGCGGCAAGGTTTTCACGCGAGAAGAATTGACGCTGATCGCAGACTTCGCGAAAAAGTACGATACCTATGTAATAACAGACGAGGTCTACGAGCACATTGTATATGCCCCGTACGCACACACGTACATTGCCTCTCTGCCCGGCATGTTTGAGCGTACAATATCGTGCAGTTCACTTTCGAAAACGTACTCTATCACGGGCTGGCGTATCGGCTACATTATCGCACCGGAACGCATCACGAAAATCGCGCGCAATGTGCATGATTTTCTCACTGTCGGCGCGGCGGCGCCCCTGCAGGAGGCGGCTGTGACGGGGCTGAAATTCGGAGAAGATTATTATGCGGGACTGCTTGCGGAATATACGCGCAAGAGAGATTTGTTTTTGAAGGGGCTTGCGGACATCGGCATCCCTTATACGGAGCCGCAGGGCGCTTATTATATCTTGCTCGATATGTCGGAATTTGGGCCGACGGACGATGTGCGCTTTTGCGAGGAGCTGGCTGAGAAGGTCGGCGTGGGGGCGGTGCCGGGGTCGAGCTTTTTTAAGGAAAAGATCAACCACATCATCCGGCTGCACTTTGCGAAGAAGGATGAGACTTTGATCGAGGCGCTGAACCGGATGCAGCATATTCGGACGAAATTGCTCGGCGGCTGTGGATGATATGCTGTATAGTGATGGTAGTGATGGTGTAGTTACTTTTTTGATGGATGCACCTTTTTTGCGGAGCGCTGTCCTCTATTATGTATTCGTGGATCCCGGGTCGGCGCCCGGGATGACAGAGGCGGCGCCCGGGATGACAGAGGCGGCGCCCGGGATGACAGGTAACAGAAGGAGAAAACATGAGAACGATAGATAGATTGGGAATGATGAAGATTGCCGTATTTTTGCTGATTGCTTTGATGGCGGTCTCTCTTGCGGCTTGCAGCAGCAGCGGCAATAGCTACTCCGGCGCGGCACAGGATAGTGCGGCGAATGCGGGCGCTCCGTCCGAAGCGCAGTTTGTTCCGCCGACCTATTCGGATGAGCTTTACCCGTCGGAGAATGCTCCGGCCCCATCTTTTGACGTTGCCGCCGAAGCGCCTATGGCTGCGGCGGATGGCTCGGGCGGAGGCGATTATGATTACGAGGCGGCGGCGGAGGATGGCGGCGGCGCCGGGGAAGCGGAGGGGACTGTTGGCAATGCTTCGCAAAGCGGGCGAAAGATCACGTTCTCTGCAATTTATTCGATTGAAACGAAACGGTTTGACGAGGACTATGGGCGCATCGCGGCGCTGGTGAAAAATACAAACGGTTATATCGCAAATGAAAGTACGGATGCGCATTCATATTATGCCGGCAGCCAGGGGCGCAGTTCGTGGCTGACGCTGCGCATTCCGGTCGGCGGCTACGATACCTTTCTGGCCGGGATCGAAGGCGTAGGAGATGTCGTCAACAAAAGCAAATCTTCGCAGGACCTGACCTCGCAGTATTTTGACACGGAATCGCGCATCGAATTGCTGGAGATGCGCAAGGCGAGGCTGATCGAGTACATAGAGAAGGCTGAAGATCCCGATGTTATTATTGAATTTGAACGGGAATTGACGAATGTTCTTTATGATCTGGATAGTTATCAAGGGGCAAAGCGCGGAATGGACCAATTGGTGGACTACGCGACGGTCGACGTGAATCTGTATGAGGTGATCACGGCCGATACGATCGGCAAGGACGGAGAGCCGCTCGGGGAGCGTGCGCAGAATGCGTTCCAGATGTCTCTGAGCGGGGTCGGCGACTTCCTTAGGGGCGTGGTCGTGTTCTTTGCCGGAGCGGCGCCGGTCATCGTGCTGATCGTCGTCATCCTGATCATCATCTGGCTGATCGTCAAACTGATTCGCTGGATACGCAGAAAATACAACGACAAGCATGCGGAGAAGGTACAGGCGAGACAGCGGCGGAAACAGGAAAAGGCGGCACAGAAATGGCAGCGGAAGCACCCGGAGCCGCCTAAAACCGAGAAATAGCTTTTCGGATCCAGTCGGATACGAGGTCAAACCCTTCGCCGGTTTTGGCTGAGACTTCGATCACGCAGATAGAGGGATTGATGGCGGCTGCCCGTTCGCGGACGGCCGCTATGTCGAAATCAAAAATACCCAAACCCAGCGTATCGATCTTGTTGATGAGCAGCAGGTCGGCCACCGAAAACATCAGCGGATATTTCAGGGGCTTGTCGTCGCCCTCGGGAACGCTGAGGATCATCACGTTTTTGCAGGCGCCCGTGTCGAACTCCGCAGGGCAGACCAGATTGCCCACGTTTTCGAGGATCACGAGATCGAGTCCCTGCATCTCCGGCGTCTCGAGACCTTGTCTCGTCATGCCGGCGTCGAGGTGGCACATGCCTCCCGTGTGGATCTGAACCACCGGGATGCCTGCTGCCGCCACTGTCTTTGCGTCTACTGCCGAATCGATGTCTGCCTCCATGACTCCGATCGCCATCTCGCCGCGCAGCTGCTCGATGATACGCAGAACGGACGAGGTCTTGCCGGATCCCGGCGATGACATGAGGTTGATCAGGAAGGTCCCCTCTGCGCGCAGTTCGCCGCGGAGTTTTTCCGCTTCGAGATCATTGTTTTCATAAACGCTCTTTTTGATTTTTAGTATTCGTACGTCGTTCATCAACCGCCCCCGCTCTTATTTTCGCTGGTGCTTCTTTGCAGCATCGCATCGACGATGGTTTCGACCGTTTTGCGGTCTGCCGGAGGCAAGGCGCGGTATTTTTCGATCAGTGCAGCATCCTCATCCGATAAATTCAGATCCGTGCCGGAAAACATTTCGCCGGATCCGGTTCGAAGCCATTCTATATTCACGTGGAAGGCCCTCGTAATGGAGTCGAAGAAGCGCGCGCTCGGATTTCTCTTTTTGCCGCTGAGTATCATGGAAACGTAGGAAGGTGTAAAGCCAATTTTCTCGGCGAAATACATCTTCTTGATACCAAGATATCGAATCAATTTTTCAAGTCGTTCGTTTAACAATGCATTCACCTCGGTTAAATTATAACGTGCAATATTAACTCGGTCAACGATAAACCGACAGCTTTGAAAAAAATGTACAAAAATGTACAAAAAAAACCAAAGAAATATGTACAAAAACAAAGAAAAATGTACAAATTGCTTGCCGAAATTGACGTAGTTATGTATAATTTCACTTGGTTAATATGAAAGGAGAGTATCCATGTCGCCGAAAGATAAAGATAAGACGGCGGACATTGCGCATCTGTCCATCGAAGAAAAAATCAAATTGCTTTCCGATCCGGATAGAGAATATTTAAACGGCTACCTTGACCGCGCTTTGGAAGAAAACGCAGCGAAAAAGCGTAAAAACAAACCTCTGTCTAAAACGCAAGCATAGGTTTGGCTACCGGATTTTGGTCTCCTGCTGTGTAAGAAATGTTCGCACGAAGTCGGCGAGACGTTCGGTGTTTCCTGTGTCCGGACATGAAAGCATGCGCTCGCGGAAGGTTCTTAGTAGTGTCAAATCGTAAGTGGCGGGATCTATCGCGGCAGTCAGGGCGGCGGCGTCTGTAAAGACGTATGGAGCGATAGCTTCGCAGCGCGGATCGAAATTGAGTCCGCGCTCCGCCATGTACCGGTCGATATCGTAGACGTAAAAATAGAGAGGGACGCCGGCGGCGGCGGCCTCGACGGCGATACCGGAATAGTCGGTGATGACGGCGGCGGCTAGGGTCAGCCATTCGTCAGTGGTGAATTCGTGGTCGAAGATCGGGGCGCCGGGGGGCGTGGATCCCGGGTCGGCGCCCGGGATGACAGAGTCGGCGCCGGGGGGCGTGGATCCCGGGTCGGCGCCCGGGATGACAGTAGCGGCGCCCGGGATGACAGTAGCGGCGCCGGGGATGACAGGGGCGGCGATGTTTTGTTCGTCGAGCGGGTGCAGTTTGACTATGAGGGTGAAGCGTTCGAAATCAAAATTCCTGAGGAGACCTTCGAGATCGACGGGCCTGCCGTCGCGGAAGGTGGGCGCATAGACGATCGCCGGGCGCTCTTGCAGGAGCTGATATTCTTTGCGTATTTTGTCCCTTGTGGATTGCGGCTCGGCGGCCAGGGTGACAGATGGGGCGGATAGATAGTCGATGCGCGGCATGCCGAGGTAGACGAGTTTGTCGTCAGTCACACCGAACGCTTCACGGAAGGCCGGCGCTGCGGCGGGAGACGGACAGAGCAGATAATCGTAATGGCGGTGCATGCCGAGGATGTCAGCGGTTCGTGAACTCTGACCGGCGGGGGTGTCCAAGATCTGACGGCTGAATTTTTTGATCGCATCGGGTGCATGCCACATTTGAATGACAGTGACGCCGGGGCCCGGTTTCACAGCGCCGATTGATACGGTATATCCCTCCAGCACGACCACCTCGGAAGTGGCTATGTGGTAAAGTTCGCGCAGCAGATGGCCCGCGAATTTCAGTGCACCCGCGGGGGATCTTCGCATGCGACCTGCGAGCACGACTACTTTGGGGCTTCCTGTCACGGGTTCGCCATTCGATATGGCGGCGGCGAGTAGGCGGATGTCAAGAGAAGGCAGGTCGTCCTGGCTACAGAGGAGGGTCACCTTGCCTGTTATTCTGCGGGAAAAAGCACGGATGAAGGCTGAGGCGATATTCAGCGCGAGCACCGCGCACCGGAGCAGGAACATTTTCATGTCTACTATTCTACACTATGTTATACTAAATCCATATGAAAAAGGTCATTACATACGGCACATTTGATATGTTTCATATCGGGCATCAGCGGTTGCTGGAGCGCGCGAAGGCGCTCGGCGACTATTTGATCGTCGGCGTGACGAGCGAGGGCTTTGACAGGGAGCGCGGCAAACTCAATGTCAGGGACAGCCTTGCCGGGCGCATCGAATCGGTGCGGCAGACGGGCCTGGCGGACGAAATCCTCGTCGAGGAATATCAGGGCCAAAAACTCAGCGACGTGGTCAAACACGGCGTGCAGGTCTTCGCGATCGGCAGCGACTGGGAAGGCAAATTTGATTATCTCGGGAAATATTGCGAGGTCGTTTATCTTGAGCGCACGAAGGGTGTATCGAGTACGGACCTGCGCGAAGTCAAAGGGCGGATATTGCGCGTCGGCATTTTGACGGATGCGGCAGACGATGCAGACCTGATCGCGGAGGCGAATTTTGTCAGCGGGGTCGAAGTCACCGGTGTGTATGCAGGGGATGCGGCGGTGCGTGAGGATTTTCAAAATCGTTATGATCTGCAAAAAGTTTTTCCGGACGCCCCGGCGCTCTGTGGCGAAAACGATCTGATCTTTGTGCATCTACGGCGCAGAGACCGCTTTCAGGCGGCTATGGCGGCGCTCGAGGCCGGCAAACACGTGATCGTAGATTTCCCTTTCAACAAGCCGGAGGAAGCGCAGGCCGTGTTTGATCTATCGCAGAAAAAAGGTCTGGCGCTCATCGAGCGCGTGCCGCTCGCCTACCTGAGCACCTTCCATCAACTCATCTGGATGCTGCACGGCGGGGCGATCGGGCAGATCCTCTCGGCCGAATGCGCCTTGCCTGCGCAAGGAAGTTTTCGCGACGCAGAGGCGCTGGCGGCCTTTGCGGTCACACGTATATTGGGATCGGAACCTGCGGAGGTGCGGCGTCTGGCGCTCCGCGCGCGCACGCGTCAGGACAAAGTAATCTTCTCCTATCCGGATGCGGCTGCGGTTTGTACGGTCTCGGACAGCGCCTGGCTGACGCCGGGCATGACGATCCTCGGGACGGACGGCAGGGTAGATGTGCCGGGCGCGTGGTGGAATATGAATTATTTCCGCATCTTCGAAGGGGAGTGCGCACAGCCACGGCGTTATTCGTTCAATACGGAAGGCCCCGGGCTGCGCTATTTGCTCGCAGAAGCGGTGAAGGCGATCGCTGAAGGCCGGACGGAATCCGGCGTGCTGACCCCCGAAAAATCGCTGCGCCTCATGGATGTGCTCGCGCGCGGTGACCTGCTTTGAGGGCGCGCCGTTGAAACTTTTCACACTCGGCCCGGTCGAAATGTATCCGTACACGCGGGATCTGCTCGGTGAGCAACTTCCGTATTTTCGCACGGGAGCGTTTTCCGAAGTTGTCCTCGAGTGCGCCGAGCGGCTGAAAAGGCTTGCGGGGGCGCCGGCGGACGCGCATGTATATCTGCTCACCGGTTCGGGCACGGGCGCTATGGAGGCGGCCGTGGCGGGCTGCTTTGCCCCGGACGACCACCTACTCGTCATCGACGGCGGCGGCTTTGGCCACAGGTTCGCTGAGATCTGCGCGCATCACGGCATCAGTCACGAGGCCGTCCGCGTCCCCTTCGGAGAAACCCTGTCGCCTTCCCATTTGGATTTTAATAATAAGAACAAACCCCTCGACGCCGTATTAGTCAATCATCACGAAACGAGCGTTGGACGCCTGTACGACCTCGATTTGATTGCCTCCTTTTGCCGGGAAAAAAACGCCTATCTCGTCGTTGACGCGATCTCGAGTTTTCTGGCCGATCCGATCGACTTTGAAGGGCAGGGTATCGACGCGCTGATCCTGAGTTCGCAGAAAGCGCTAGCGCTGCCGCCGGGTCTGTCTATGCTCATCCTGTCGGATCGCCTGTACCGGCGTATCTCCGAGCGGGATATCCGGCCATTTTCCCTGTATTTCGATCTGCGCGATGCAGAAGCCAATGCGGTGCGCGGGCAGACGCCTTTCACGCCGGCTGTCGGGACGATCCTCGCACTTCGCGAGCGCCTCGAACACCTTGAGGCGGAAGGCGGGTACGCCGCCGCCGCTGCCGCCACGCAGGCTCTATCTGACGGGTTTCGGGCGGCGCTGCAGGGTCTGCCGGTCGCCTTGCCGGCTCACCCGCTTTCAGCCGCCTGTACTCCTCTGTTCTTCCCTCGGGGCGGCGCCAAGGCGGTCTTCAAGACCCTGTCAGAGGAGCATGACGTCTGGCTCAATCCGAACGGAGGAGAACTTGCGGACAAGTTGCTGCGTGTAGGCCATCTCGGAGCGCTCACCTTAGAGGACGGCGTATTTCTTGCGGGATTGCTCGCGGACATCCTAACTGAATCTGAGTGAATTCTATGATCAGCATCATTATCCCCGTATACAATGCCGAGCGGACACTATCCGTTTGCATAGACAGCGTGCTTGCGCAAACCTACACAGACATTGAAGTCTTGTGCGTGGTGGACGGCGCCGGTGATGCGAGCGCGGGTATTTTGTATGATTTTGCCCGGCGTGATTCGCGCGTGCGGGTCATTGAACAGGACGGTTCCACAGGACCTGCTACAGCCAGGAATGCCGGACTTTCGGCTGCCGGCGGGGACTATATCGGCTTTGTGGATGCGGATGACAGGGTCGCTCCTTCGATGTATGAAACACTGCTCGCGGCGATGACGGAGAGCGGGGCCGATCTCGCCTGCTGCGCACACTATAGCGTGGGCGCGGACGGGAGCGAGTGCGCGGTAGGCATTGACGACCGGCTCGGGAGAGTGATGGAGATCACGGGTCCTCAGGATCTTGGTCTGCTGCTCACCCGCATTCCCGATTTCATCTGGGACAAGCTGTTTCGCCGCGAGATCATCTGCCGCGAAGAAATTCGTTTCCCGGACGGACGGGTTTTCGGGGAGGACACGGTTTTTCTTGCGAAATATCTGAGCCATACGGCCAGGGCTGTCTTTGTTCCCGAACCGCTCTACTTCTACACGGCTTTCAGCACGGGTTCGATCACCAATACGGTTTCGGATGCGTGGTATGACATCTTTGAAAACCTCAAAGAGATCCTCTACTATTTTGAGGGGCAGGATGCGCTGATGCCCTATCTCTCGGAACTTTGCATTCGTTACTACGACAGGCGTGCCAATGCTATCCTGCGCGGCGGCGACAGGGATTTTCAGATACGGTATCTCAGGTATTCCTTTGATTTTCTCAGCGCCCGTTTTCCGGACTGGAAGGCGCGTATGCATACGCTTGACGGGATCGCCTTTGCGCGAGTGAAGACCAGTTTGCCGCTGATGCGTCTGGCGATGCTGGCGCCGGCCTCTCTGAAAGCCCGCGCCGAAGAAAGGGCAGGGCGCTGATGCTGAGCGTTATTGTACCGGTCTACAATGCCGGAGAATGGCTTGAGCCCTGCGTGCGCTCTATCCTGAATCAGTCCGTTCGCGATCTGGAACTCATCCTTGTTGACGATGGCTCGGCGGATGGCAGCGGGGCGGCCTGCGACGCATTCGCGGCCGAAGACGAACGGGTCTGCGTGATTCACCGCGAAAACGGCGGCGTATCGCGCGCGCGCAATGCAGGACTTGACCGTGCGGCGGGTGACTATATTGCCTTCGTTGACTGCGACGACTATATCCTGCCCGGTATGTATGAGACCTTGCTCGGCATGCTCGGGCAGACCGGCGCACGCATCGCGATGTGCGCGGTGATCGATGAGCGGGAAAGCGGACAAATTTTGTCGCGGACAACGGGTGAGACAAAGATTTTTACGGGCGAGGACGCTCTGTGGGAACTTCTGAACAGTATGGGGAAAGCTCACGGGCATCAGGAGACCGTATGGTTTTCCGTCTGGAACAAGATCTATGATGCCGGTCTTTTTCGCACCGGCCCTGAAGGCGGGGAGGCCATTCGCTTTGACCCCGCGACCGACTCGGCCGAAGATGTCCCGATCAATCTTGCCGCATTCCGAAACCTGTCCGACATAGGCGGGGACGATGACAAGATCGCCTACCTTGAAACCCCGTTTTACTTTTGGCGAAACAGGGAAGGCAGTCAGTCGCTCCTCCGCGCTCCCGCTGCGCTGCGCGGCGGCGCAGAGACGAGCATGCTGCTGTTTGATGCCGCATCGGCTCTGAACCCGGAGCGCAAACGCATTGGTATCACGGCCGCCCTCCGGCATTTCTACTGGTACTACACTGCCTCTGTCTACGCGATGTCACGTACGGATGACGAGGGCGCCAAACAAGAATACGCTGCGCTGCGCGAAGAGATGATCGATCTGCTCAAACTGCTGAAAGCGCGCACCGCATACCGATACACCGCGCTGCGTTTTCGCATCACTGTCTTTTTCATGGTCAAAGCAAAGGGAATGTTTGCGTGCGCCTGGCTACTCTACCGCAGAATCCGCAGGAGCGCCTAAGCCCGATCCCACCTCAGGATCGACACCGCTCAAAAACGATTGCATCTGTTCCGAAACAGCGTCTACCGAATCCTGATCCGGTATAATGACGGACAAAGGCCGGTCCGCACCCATCGAATAGGTTGGCCTTTGATCGTTTGTCCCCGTGGCAGAAGTGGTTTCGATGTCCCAGTTCCCGCCCAGCGAAATTTGTCTCTTGAACAATTGCGCAATGACGGAAGGCGGAATATTGGAACGGAAAGTCCCGGAGAGTCTCTCGAGTATTTGTGTGTATTGAGTGGCTACGTTGGCGGCGGAAATCCTGGCCACGATGCCTGAGATGACGCGCTGTTGATTTTCGCCGCGGTCGTTGTCGCCGTTCGGAAGTTCTTTGCGCGCCCGTGCATACAGCAATGCATGTGCACCGTCCATATAGATATTGCCCTTGTCGAACTGAGCGCCCCACAGATTGAATTCATTCGGGTTGTAAATCGAGATTCCGCCCAATCGGTCAATGAGATTGATCAGCGTGTCGTAGTTGATATGGACGTGATAATCAATGTTGATATCATAAAGATCTTCAAGTGTCGCTTCACTTACATCGATGCCGTATGTTCCGGCATGTGTGAGTTTGTCAGGGAGTCCGTTCGTTCCGTGAAGCTGCACATAGTAGTCGCGCGGTGTATTGGCGAGCAGTATGCGGTAGTTTTCAGGGTCTATCAGGACAAGCATATTGACGTCGCTGCGGGCAGTCTGGTCGATATCTCCGTAATCGTCTGCCCCGCTGACATAAATCGCAAACGGTTTTGTAATATCGATGGCAATCCCGTCCAATGGTGAGGATGTGGTTCCTGCATCCGTTTTGAACTTCGTGAGAATCGATAGTTTTTCGTATGAATCAGGGAAGTACTCGGCGAATGCGTCCAGAAATGCTGTCTGAACCACTGCGATCTCAACACCGCCGCCTTCCGTCGCGCTGATTAATTCGCTGACGTTATCGTATTCGGAAAACTCTGCGGGCGCAAGTTTCTGCATTTCCGCTTCGGCTTCGTCCTTGCAGATATCCGTACTTTGAATACCGGCGGAGAGCGTTCGCTTGGCGCTTTGAAGCTCAATCCGTGAGGTGGATTGCGCCACCACGCAGTATTCTACGTTGCCGACACTTCCTACTCCATATTGGTCGTTTAAGAAATTGTAGGTCAAGTCGCCGTAGGAAACAACGAAAAGATTGAATATGGCCATCAGGGCCGAAAGAACGATACACAGTACTTTTTTGATGTCAAATTTTTTCTTAATCAAAAGATAGAGCGGGAACAATGCAATGACGGCGTCGACTCCGAAAATGAGCAGTGCATAACGAAAGGGAAGGACGCCCAAGCGCAGCACATAAACTGCGGCCAACGCCACACATGCCACGCCGGCAAATCCGACGAGGACCCCAATTAGATGCATAAAGGTATCAACTTGTTTTGTATCGTGGGTTCGAGCCACGGCGCTTTCAGCATACATAAGACGTATTATACACGAAACAAGGTGAAGTTTCACTGAATTTTATTTGAAGTATTGTGTTTGAAATATTTACGAATATTTGTAAATATATGTCCTACCCCTGTGAAATCAGCACGGCGCCGGCAATGATAGCGCAGACTCCGAAGATCTTGCGTTTTGTGATTTGCTCGCCGAGCAAGCGGCTTGCGATCACCATCGTCCAGATGTAGGTGATCGAACTCATAGGAAGCAGGATCGAATAATCAAAATACCTTAGCAGGAAGATATTGTTGACCGCCGCAACGAGGTAGAGGAGACCTCCAAGCCAAAAGGTTTTTTGCCGGAGTAATATGGTCACATTCAGCCCGTTCAGAGCGCCTGAAGCGCCTTTGAAAAAATAGGAGGCGAAGGCGCCAAGGGCACAGCCGGCGATCAGCATCGCATAAAGCAGGATGGTGTTCATTGGCTTTCCTCCTTCTCATCACCGCCGCCGATCATCACGACGCCAAAGATGACGACAAGGATGCCCGCGAAGCGAAGCGGCGTCATGGTCTCTTTCAGGATGAAGACAGAGATGAAAATCGCGAAAACGTATGAAAGGCAGATCATCGGCTGCAGCACTGAGAGTTTGCCGTACTTGTACGCGACGATCATGAGCAGGGCGCCGCAGGCATAGAGTATGAAGCCGATTGCCAGCGCCCACAGACCCTCTGTGTGGTACATCTTCCAAAACATCTGTCCAAAGGATGCCAAAAAGGCGGAAAGCGCCATCAGCAAGATTCCTTTTTTGTTATTCCTTAGCGATTCGAGCATTTGTCCCTCACAATCTTTGTTTGCTGTCGTTTAAAGCTTGTTACTATCATAGGCTTTAACATATTGTTTCAGAATGGCTTTTGCGATGGGCTCCGGCCAATAGCGGCGGAAGCAGGCAAAATCCTCTGCGCGCCTTATCCCGCTCCCGATAGTGTTCGTCGTCTGAGATGCTGCGTAGATTCGGTGTCCGAGCAGCAAATCCGGAATATACAGGAAATCGCCGCATTCGCCTGCAAGCCGGATGGCCGCTTCCCAGTCGTGACTATTGTGCCAGTTCGGGATGAAATCAACCGAATCAAAACGGCGTTTGACATAGGTGGTCCCCGGACAGTTCATCGGGTATCCCAAAGACAATACTCGATTCCTGAGCCAGCGGTTTCCGGGTGCGCGTGCGATGGTTCGAAGCATGAGCCTTTTGTATCTCAGTATTCTGTTACTATCCGTCCGAACGCCTTCTCCGTCCGCTTCCGCATACCGGATCTCATAGTAGTCGGTATAGGCGAGGACGGGATCTTTGCAGCTCTCGAGGGCGGAGAGGGTTTTTTCCGCGAAGGATGGTTCGTACACATCGTCCTGATGCGCGAGCGTGACATAGTCGGTTTCCGCCTGCGCATAGGCAAAGTTCCAATCCCGTGCAGAGGTGCCGCCGAGCGGGTTGATGCGTACTTCAAGACCGTATTTTTGCGCAACCCGACTGATTGTTTCATTCGGCGTTGAAGTGCTGATAATGACGCGGCTGGGCGTGGTCTGCCCTATCAATCTCGACGTAGTGTCGTCGAGAAATTTGCTTTCTTTGTAGGCGCAAATGACAAAAGTGTGATTGTTCGCCATGGTTTACTCGTTATTCGCAAGGGTTTCAAGGTAGGTCCAATTTGAAAAATCCCTGCCGTCTCCCTTGATTTCATAATATTTGAGGTCGGAAATATATTCCCGTGTTACGCTGTCGTCTTCCTTGATATCAAAATAAGTCGCCCCAAAATCTTCGTCCTCGCCGAAGAGCCCCTGCATAATGGTGGCAAGAAGTTCGTCCGGGCAAACGGGGGCCTCGTTGTACGCGAGCGGAGTTCCGTGGGCGCCCGCCGGCTTGACAAACAAACCTGTCAATGCGGGTCTATAGACATCGTCGCCGTGAAGCATGCCGTGATCTCCGGTGATGATGATCGTCGCGCCATCATACAGCCCAAGCGCCTTCATCTGATCGAGATACTCGTAGACGATTTTGAAGGCCCCTGCCGCTTGGCGCGAGGGTGTGGAGTGATCGTTCAGCTGAATGTTTTCGTCTATCGTGATGGGGTCGTGCGCACCCGTTAGATGGTAATAAGTAAACGTGGCAGGTGTGTCAAGTTTTTTCAGGCGCTGCGTCGTGAGCATGTCATAGAAGGACATATCATTGGTGATATACGGCGAAGACTTTGCGGTAAGGGAGATGGCATCCGCAAATTCGGTCGGGGATAGCCAGAATATGCGCTTCAGCGGCATCGGCGCATAGCGGAACCCCGAGAGCTTCAGAAGTTTCACGAGCACGATCCGCTCGCTGACGTCATATTCGGGTACAAGAATATTGCTCGCGAGTCCTTCAAGCTGCTCGATCCGGTCATAGGTATAACCGCGCGCCATATATAGTCTGATGTCTACGCCCCGGTTTTTCATCTCATGCATCATCGCAGCATGCGCCCATGCATCTTCGAAATATTCCGGTCTGGGTCTTTCGAAGAAATGCCGGTGGCCTGTCAGCATACTTGTGACAGAGGGGAAGGTGCTCACGTAGTAGGATATATTATCTTCAAACTTTGTGAATCCGTCCAACCGGTCAAAGAACGAAGGATCGTAGTCGGTGATTGCCTCTACATACTCTTCATCGAGTCTGTCGAGAACGAAGATGATGGCATTGTTGGTTGCGGACAGTTCGTCGATTCCGGAGACGGACAGCGTTTCATCCGTTGCCCCCCAGAGCGTTCCTGCGGGTCCGTTTTTGTTGTCACTGCTCTCGCCGAGTACGGAAACAAGCGCTACCGCTTGGACAATAATCAGCAGGAACGGAGCTAAAACCGTCAATCCCCGCCATGTTGGTTTTGCAAAGCGATGCAGAAGGAAAATCGCGGCGAACAAGGCTATCCAGACGATTGCGCTGATGACCATCTTTGTTTGAAACGTATCCCACAGGATTTGATCGCCGGTCAATTCTCCAAGTCCCATATTCAGATAGTTCCCCTGGATGTAGCCTGCAATCAGCAGGGAGACGGCGAGAGACAGGATGATCTCAAACAGGGAACCACGAAAAAGCGGAACGACAAAGAGAAGCAAAACGAAAACAACCGCGAAAAAAACGGCAATGACGGGAACGGCCTCAATGATCCGGAAAGGCATATCCATAGCGTTTTGGGCGGCCAAATCGATACAGCCAAACAGGATGAAACTAAGGCACACGCCGAGGATGACCGGGAGGGCGGCTTTCAGTCTGCCTGCATAGCTTCGCTTGCCGGGGTCAGCCATTGCACGATTTTGCTGCGGAGCGAATTCCATGTCTGCCGGTTCGCCTATGGATTTCATATCTTCCTCTGACAGCGGCTCCGGGGATCCGGCGATGGCATAGGGCGGCAATATATATTCGGTCTGCGTTTTCCGTTTTGATTGGCTCGCTGCCATCCCGCGCCCGGAAAACAGCCCGTACAGTCCGTACTTCAGTTTGGCTGAAATCATGCGGAAGCGGTAGAGGAAGACGCTGAGAGATACCCCGGCGGTCACGACAAGCGCCGTGATGATTTGGATGATGTAGGTCGTCGTCGCCGGATCTATGTATGCAAAAACCGCACTTGGCGTGAAAAATGCGAGCGCGATGACCCAGTATGCGAGTACGATCCTGCGGCGGTTCATGAAGCCCTATTCTTTCTTTTGTAATCAATGCGGCCGATGATATAGTCCGCACCGTTTTTTGCGCCGTCTCCTATATTGTAAATATAATGTTCGACGATCCCGGATATGCGATCCTTCCAATCGCCTTTGCCCGCGATTAACGTTTCGCAAATCTCTCCGATCTTCTCCAGATCCTCTACATCGACGGATACGCCGATCTCATCGCGCAGCGCGATATCGAGCGGTACGGTCTTGATGTATTCGTAGTTGGGATTGACGATTTTCATCGGCGTGTTGACAAAAAGTGAAGGCTTTTTCGTGGTGTAGGAATATTCCTGTGCGACGGACGACCAGTCGGTAACTATGACATCCGCCGTATATATGGACTCGCTGGAAGAAAAGTCGGTTTCAAGGGTGATGTCCTTGCCCAATCTGTCCCGGTATGTCTCGCGGATCTTCTCCACTTTGTTCGGAAAACGTTTGACAAACTCGGGATGAGGGCGGATCACGATATCGTAGTCTTTCCCCGACAGTCCGCTTACCAATTCGTCAAGGCAGAAATCCAGCAAATTGTCTTTTTGCCAGGACGGTGCGATCAGGATCTTTTTGCGGACATGCGCAGGCTCCCCCAAGGCTACTACGCGCATGAGCAATTCGTCAAGCAGGGCAAATCCCGTTTTGACCAAGGTCTTTTGCGGCAGCCGATAGACATATTCGGTCTGCCGGACTTCGTCAATATGATTTGGCCCGCAGAGGAAAATTGTATCGAAATGGTCAAGCGCTCCCTCTCTCAGCATGAGATGAAAACTTGTCATACCATGATCGGTATAGATATACTCGACTTGCTTGCTGACCAACGAACGCTTGAGCTGGTATTTGTCAAGATCGGGCGTCGTCATAATGAAGATGTCCGCGTCCATTTTCATAAATAGGGCGACGAGATCTTTTTCATTTGCGTAATACGCCCGGATGCGCGGCTCGTCCGTTTCAAAAATGCGATCATCGGGGTCACTCGTCACATAATGGATCGTCAGGTCGCTGCCGGCGAGGATATGCTCGATATATCCTTTGAAATATTTATAAAACCCATTCGCTTCCGAATAGAACACAAGCTCTCGCTGATTGTCTTTTGCGAAAAATCTGCGCATATCCTCTTTGGATCGGGCGGCAAGCTTTTTTTTCATGATTCGAGCCGCCGTCTTTTCTTCCGGCGTTTCTTTGTGCCGCTCGGCCATCGCCGCATAGTCGATGTATTTTTTGGGGTTGTAGATGAGATTGCAAACGCCGAGTACCGGGATAGAAATCAGGTTGCCTGCCGTCCAGTACAGGCCAAGCCCGCCCGGCAGCACGCAGGCAAAATATGCAGAGAATGCGACGAGAAAAATAGTCATGCCCCATTTGCTGACGAAGCCGGCGTTTTCCTGAAGGACGTTGTATTTGTTTTGGACGATACAAAGCGCAAGGGCGCTCACTCCGGACAGGATAGGGATGATCATGGTCACATTGCCGGCCGAAGGCGTTACGGAAAGATTGATGCCGAGAAAGTCCATATGGAGAGCGGCTGCGTCGCGAAGCGCGGCGGCGGCATCCGCCAATCCGGCAAAAGCATCCGGCGTCTTGCGCATCTCCTCGAGTACAAGGATCTGTCCGCTGTAGCCGAGATCCTGCCCGGCTTTGCCGAGGAGCTCTGCGGCCTTCGCCGTCAATTCAGATATTACGGCCGGATTCAAGCGCATCAGGTGCTGCAGGGGATTGTAGATCACATTGATCAGCCCGAGGATGATCGGAATTTGCACGAGCAGCGGCAGGATGCCGGCGATGGTACTGTACTTTTCTTTTTTGTAGAGGGCGCTGATCTCCTGCGCGATCAGTTCGCCGTTGCCGGAATTGTATCGTTTGATATCGTCTAATTCCGGCGCCATACGCACCATTTTGATCGAATTTTTTTGCGCGATCACCGACAGCGGGAAGAGAATGATCTTTGTCAGCAGCGTAAATAGAAGGATGGCAGCGCCATAACTGCCTACTCCTATATAGCACCAGTACATCAAATAGCCGAGGGGAGTCCCAATCAAATCGTTTATCAAACTCATGGCAAAAATTATACTTCACTTGCCGTCGGTTTGGCAATCGGAATCGGGCGCTTGACAGTGTTCAATTATTTCGTATAATTAAAAAATATGAACACAGGATGGGAGAGACTGTGAAAGAATTCGTTTTTTTGTTACGTACCCTTGCAGAGGCAAACGATCGTACGCTTTCTCAGCGTGAATTGGCCGGCCGCCTTGGCATTTCACTCGGAAAGGTCAATGCTTTGGTGGCGGACGCGACAAGGCAAGGTCTGCTTGGCGGCGATGCAAAGCTGACTGAGGACGGGCGAATATGGTTGGATTCATATCGCGTTGATAACGCCATCATCTTGGCAGCCGGCTTTGGGTCGCGCTTTGTGCCGTTTACCTTTGACACGCCTAAGGGTCTGCTGTTGGTCAACGGGCAGCCGATGATCGAACGGCAAATAGAACAACTGCATGAAGTCGGCATAAATGACATCACGATCGTCGTCGGCTATCTGAAGGAAAAATTCGATTATCTGATCGACAAGTATGGCGTCAAGCTGATTTACAATCCCGAATATGCTGTGAAGAACAATTTTGTCAGCGTCTACTATGCGTCGGAGCAGCTGAAAAACACCTACCTGCTCATGGCGGATCATCATACCGAGAAAAATATTTTTCACACCTATGAACCGGACAGCTATCTCTGCTGTACGTATTTTGACGGACCGACCAAGGAATGGGGCGTGACGACGGGCGCACGCGGGCTCATCACGCAGATCGACACCTTGGGCGAGGATACCTGGGGGCTGAACGGCCCCGCGTATTTCGCCGCTTCGTTTTCCGAACGTTTTGCGGCATTCATCATGGACAGTTATGAGACGCCGGGGACAGATGATTATTATTGGGAGCATGTCCTTGCCGAACACTTGAAGGAACTTCCCATCTATATCAACAAACAATCCGCAGACAATGTCCGGGAGTTTGAGAGTCTTGAAGAGCTGCGCCGGTATGATGACAGCTATTCACGCGATACCGACAATGCCGTCATGCGTCAGATCGCAGAGACCTTTGGCGTCGCGCAGAGCGGGATCACGGGCATTCATCCGGTCAAAGAGGGCATGACCAATCAGAGTTTTGTGTTCTCTGTCGGCGGCTTGAGCTATGTGTTCCGGCTGCCGGGAAAGGGCACGGAGCAGCTGCTGAGCCGCGCGAATGAAAAGCGGAGCTATGAGCTGATTGCGCCGCTTGACATTGCCGACGAGCTTGTATTTTTCGACGGGGAGACGGGCGTCAAAATCAGCAAATTTTATGAAGGCGCAGGAGTATTGGATGCGGAGAACGATGCGGAGCTGAAGCGGGCGATGGAATTGCTGGGCCGGATCCACGGCGCCGGGATCAAGGCGGAGCATCGTTTTGACATCGAAGAGCTGATCGGTTTTTATGAGCGTTTGGCGCAGGACGCCGAGGCGATCCGCTTTACCGATTATGCCGAGGTGCGTGCGAAGGCCAATGAATTGCTGGCATTCAGGAGACGGCTTGGGATTCCCGAGATCCTCTGTCACATCGACTATATCTTCGCGACCCTGCTCTGTCTGCCGGACGGCGGCATGCGTGTCATCGACTGGGAATACAGCGGGGCGGCGGATCCCATCATCGATATCGCGATGTTTTCCATCTACTCGTATTTTCCGAGGGAACGGGCCGATTTGGCGCTCTCTTATTATCTGGGAAGGATACCGGAAAGGCAGGAAACGGCCCGCCTGTATATGTACATGGCGCTGGCGGGTTTTTTGTGGGCGCTCTGGTGCGAGTACAAGCAGAGTTTCGGTGAAGAGTTCGGTGAGTATCCGTTGGTCATGTATCGGTATATGAAGGACTACTACAAAATCCTTCATGATGAAGGATTTCTGGATGAGGCAGGAGGTGCAAAGTGAGTTTATTGCTGATCGCATTGGGGATCGTGATCGTATTTTGTATTCTGATATTCACTTTCCCGGATTTGCTGGCAGGCATGTTCACGGCCGTCACAGGTGTATTTGGGAATTATTTTATTATCTTGTCATTTATAGGCGTAGTGGTTTTGGTATTTGTCGCCTTTTCTCGTCACGGCAAGATCAAATTGGGAGAAGGGAAGCCGAGATTTAAATTCTTTACATGGATCTCCATGGTATTTACAACAGGTCTGGCAGGCGACCTGGTGTTTTTCGGATTCCATGAGTTCAAATACTATGCGGATCAAACGACAGCGCTGGGGACAGATAATATTACAAATATGACCACGTACAGCATTCTTCACTGGACGACTATTCCATGGGTCATATACTTTTTGCCGGCAGTAGCCTATGCCTACTTTATGCATGTGAGGGGCAACAAAAGCGATAAGATATCCGCCGAAATCAGCAATCATAAAAAATTATCAAACACGATCGATGTGATCTCATTGGTGACTTTGATCGTAGGCTGTGCAACGACATTCAGCATTACAACACCCTACGTGACCCACACATTGAATCTGCTGTTTAGCATACCGGATTCGGTGATCGTATCCATTGTGGTAATAGTGATTATTGCAGTAGTTTATATGCTGGCCTCCGTATTTGGCATAACAGTGATTGCAAGGATCGCTACAGGCTGTGTTGTGCTGTACATTGTACTTCTTGCAGCCGTATTTATACTTGGTGACACCTTGAGTATCATCAAATACACAGCATCCGGATTGTCAACATATGTTATCAATTTTGTGAAGATGTCAACCTGGCTTGACATAGACAATGTATCAAACGGCTTCAAATCGGATTGGACTGTATTTTTCTTTGCCTACTGGATTTCGTGGAGCGTGCTGGTACCCAAGTGGATCGGGCAAATATCGGAAGGCATGACGATCCGAAAGATGCTGATAGGAGGCGTATTGGCGGGATCCGCAGCAACCGGACTGGCATTCTTTGTATTCGGCAACAACGGAGTATCAAGCTATTTGAAAGGCGCTGTAGATATCGGCGCCGATCCGAATGATGTCATCAATCATGTGCTTCAGTCATTGCCGGGAGGTCTGGCTTTGATCTTCATATTGGTGGTACTTATCCTGATGTTTTATATCACATCATTTGATTCGATCGTAGAAGTTTTGTCGAGTTTCATCAACAATCATACGACAAAAGGAAAGGTATTGTGCTCCGTGATTTTGGTGATCCTGCCGCTGACTTTGGTATTCAATAGCGTTGTTCTGGACGGACTGAAATCCCTGACGATCATCATGGCGGTGCCCATGAGTCTGATACTGATATTGGTGGTCGTAACATTCATGCGAATGCTCAGAAAGGATGATCCGGTGACTATGGAGCAAATTCCTCCGCCATCAGCAGAAAATCATCACCGTTAAAGGATCGTTCGACTTTTTCGAGTATCACGAAGTCCGCGCCGATCAGGTCCAGTACCGGCCTCATGATGCGGTAGTCGGTCGGGAGGTGAAACAGATAAACATCGCCGTAAGTCTCGGCAAAATACGGTAGCAGAAATTGATAGATATAGGAATCGCCGAAGAAAACGAGCTGGTCTTCCTGTGTGTCATTGTGATAGTGATAGAAATGGCCGTTTTTCTCAAACCCGGCCAGCTCAAGCTGATCCGGCGGCGCCCATGGATCGTTCGCATAGTCAACAAGGGCGGACTTGAAGCCGGCCTTGTAATCAAAGGTATACATCGTGTTGTCCAAATCCCTATAACGAAACGAGCCGTCCCAGTTTGTATACGGTTCCGTCGTCACCGCGATCTCGAAATCATCTAAGGTCAGCGCCTTTCGGGCCGGATCGTATTTTTGCAGACGGCCCATGATTTCTCTGTAACCGTAATATGCACCCAGATAGTTCCAGTGAGCGGAGTCGCCTGTTTCATACCATAGCATATCATCGGATGCTGAGGCCTTTTCGCGCAGCGCCCCGGTCAGGTCATAGGCGTCTACTTCGGTATTTTCCGTTAGCCAGTCGGTCAGTTGCGACAATCTGGTTTGATCCGGTCTTTTCAGAAAAGTATCGGGGTAAAGTTCCGGGTAGACCTCTTCTTTGTCGGGAATCGTGATAAATAAAAATGGGATGTCTTTTGCCTTGAAATAGTCTGCAGCGGCTTCAATGTTGTGTCCGTTTTCCTCCAGTTCCTCTTCGGAAAGCGGTTGATAAGGCGCGCGCCTGCTTGGGTAATACCGGTCATCTCCGGCAAAAAGGTTGTTTTCTTTCCCCTGAAGCTGTGCCGTGTCGAGCATGAGATGAAACAATTCATACATGACCCTCGTATCCAGATTTGGCGCCGCCGTTCTGAATCCTATGTTGTCGTTGGCGAAGTCTTCAATATCTGTTCTGTTCACGAGGCTGCCGTCATCCTTGATGAATTTCGGAATAGCTGCGGCCATGCGGTTGTCCCCGGGAAGATAGCGGCCGGCGCTCTGAAACATCATCAGGGCGGGAACGGTGATGACGGCAAGGAAGAGAATGATCAAAATGCGATTTTCTGTTTTCATATCAAAACCTGAAATAGATAAAGGGGTTGTAGCCCTGGTCGATGACTTTCACCGCCGACCAAAAGAGCAGGGCAGCAAGGCAGAGAACCCTAAGCGCCGCATAAAAGTTTGGCCTGTCTTCCAAGAGCCGGTTCCGGAAGAACTTTCTGAGTGCGCTGGCCAGCGGAAATGAAAATGCGGCGCCAAGGATGAGCACAAGGATGTTGTAGTGATCAAGATAATAAAAGACGCTGACCTTCATATCCGTACCGGATTCCAAAAGCAGCATTCCCCTGAGGTAGTTTGCTGCATAGGCAAGAGATTCACTGCGAAAAATGACCCAGCCCAAAACGACGACGAGCAGTGTATAGATCCGCGCGAGCAGCAGGGTGAACGGATTCCGGATCTTGCTGAGCAAGGCGGTGGCAGCGGATCTTCTGCGAAGGATATTTTCAATAACAATGAAAAGGCCGTGCCAGAGTCCCCAGACGATGAAGGTCAGCCCTGCGCCGTGCCATAGTCCGGTGGCGAAGAAGACAATAATCAGATTGATATAGACATTGCCCGTGCGGCTTCCGCCAAGCGGGATATAGAGATAGTCGCGAAAAAATGATGAGAGTGAGATATGCCACCTGCGCCAAAACTCCCTGATGGAAAGCGAGGTATAGGGGTGTTCAAAATTTTCGCGAAACCTGAATCCGAACAAGAGCCCGAGACCGATGGCCATATCGGAGTAACCCGAAAAATCAAAATAGATTTGCAGTGTGTAAGCGAACGCTCCTATCCACAAGGTGGCGGCGCTGTGCGTATCCACGGGAGCCAAAAAGATCGGATCGCAGATGAGGGCGACACTGTTTGCGATGAGGACTTTTTTTGCAAGGCCGCAGACAAAACGCGAAATGCCTTCTGCGAACATGGCGGCGGATTCATGGCGGTCATCTATCATTTCCGATACATCCGCATACCGCACGATGGGGCCCGCAATCAGCGGAGGGAAGAGCGCAATATAGAGACCGAATTTGAGCAGGTTTTTCTGAGGAGCGACTTTTCCCCGGTAGAGATCGACGATATACGTGATGCCCTGAAAGGTGAAAAAGGAAATGCCGATGGGCAAGACGATATTCCTCAGGGTGATATCCGTATGAATGGTGGCGTTCAGCAACCCGGCAGCAAAATCAAAGTATTTGAAATAACCGAGCAGCGCCAGATTGAGAATGATGCCAATCGCCAAGGCCGGTTTGCCGCCCAAGGCGCCGCTGCGTGTCTTCTCGATTGCAAACCCGCTTCCGTAATTGATCAGGATCGAACAGAGCAGGATCACAATGAGTTTGTCCTCGCCCCAGAAATAGAAAAAGAGGCTTGATAGAAGCAGGACAATATTTTTGGCTTTTCTCCCGGGCAGGATATAGTAAGCCAGCAAGACGATCGGAAGGAATATGAATAAAAATATAATGGAGCTGAATACCATGGACAGGATAATAGCATATCGCGCGAATATAGACAATTGTCCTGCGGTCGATATGGTATAATTCCGTAGTATGAAAAGAGAAATGAATATATTAGTCACCGGATCGTCGGGATATATCGGGAGGCATGTCGTGGCAGAATTGCTGGGGCGCGGACATCGCGTGATCGCAAGCGACATGGCATTAGATTCGTATTATATCGGAGAGCCTCGTATCACACAGACGCAGGAAGATATCTTTTCCGGCGCACCGGATATTTTCGACAGGCTCGGCCGTCCGGATGTCCTCATTCACTTGGCATGGGAGGCGGGTTTCGTTCACAATTCGGCGGTGCATATGCAGAAACTGTCGGCTCATTTCCGCTTCCTTACCGACATGGCGGCCGGCGGACTTGCCGATATGGCTGTTATGGGTTCGATGCACGAGGTTGGTTTTTTCGAGGGGGCTGTAACAGCGGAAGCGCCATGCAATCCTCTTTCGCTCTACGGCGTTGCCAAGAATGCACTGCGTCAGGCTCTGCTCATCGAGGCGGCGCGGCAAAACTTTCGGCTTTACTGGCTTAGAGGGTATTATATCTACGGGGACGATATGCGCGGCAGTTCGATTTTTGCAAAGATTTCGCAGGCGGCTGCTGAGGGCAAGAAAACCTTCCCGTTCACGACGGGTCAAAGCAAATACGATTTCATTCATATAGACGAACTTGCACGGCAAATCGTAGCAGCTGCTACGCAGTGCGGCGAACCCGCCGCTGCCCCTGTTACGGGCGTGATCAATGTCTGCTCAGGCAAACCGGTCAGCCTCGCGCAGCAGGTCGAAACCTTTATCAAAGAAAACGGCTTTGACGTAAAACTCGAATACGGCGCTTTCCCCGATCGTCCCTACGACAGCCGGGAGATTTGGGGAGATGACGGTCTGATTCGGGAGATTCTGGCCAAGAGTTAATGGTTTTTTCATCAGCGGTTTTCCTGTTCGTATTTTTCCCGCTTTGTCTTGCAGGGTACTACCTGATTCCAAAATCCCTGATAGCCGTCAAAAATATTTTTCTGCTCATCATGAGTCTGGCCTTCTATGGATATGGCGAGCCCAAATTTGTTTATGTGATGATCTTGTCGATCTTTGTCAACTGGGGATTCGGCCTTTGCGTCGATCGTTTTCGGGGGAAAGTCTCTGCGAAGATCTGTCTTGCCGGTATGGTCGTTTGGAATGTCGGCATTTTTTTCGTGTACAAATACCTTGATTTCGCAATTATCAATATTGACCGTTTCCTTGGATTTGACTTCGAACTGCCTGGTTTTGTCCTGCCGATCGGCATCTCGTTTTTCACTTTCCAGGCTATGAGCTATGTGATCGATGTCTATCGTGGCACGGCCCTTGTCCAGAAAAATCCTTTGAACACGGCATTGTTTATCAGCTTCTTCCCGCAGTTGATGGCGGGTCCCATCGTTCGCTACAATTCGATCGCAGAACAACTGACAGGGCGGTCCGGCGGCTTTGATCTTGAGTCCTTCTCATATGGCGTCAAGCGCTTCATCATCGGACTTTCAAAAAAACTCATCCTGGCCAATACGGTCGCCGTCGTGGCGGACCGGGCCTTTGGCGCCCCGGCGGCGGATCCTCCGACGCTGCTGACGGTATGGCTCGGCGCCGTCTGTTATGCCTTTCAGATTTATTTTGATTTTTCGGGTTACTCTGATATGGCGATCGGTCTGGGGCGCATGTTCGGCTTTCGCTTTCTTGAGAATTTCAACTACCCGTATATTTCGCGGACGATCACCGAATTTTGGCGCAGGTGGCATATCTCGCTTTCGAGTTGGTTTCGCGACTATGTCTATATCCCGCTCGGCGGTTCGCGCGTGCCGATGGGGCGGCTTATCTTCAACCTGTTTGTCACCTGGATGCTCACCGGTGTGTGGCACGGGGCGGGCTGGAACTACATCGCCTGGGGTCTCATGTATTTCGTGCTGCTTGCATTTGAAAAATTGGTGCGCATTCCCGAAAGAACGGCAAAGACGCCGCTTCTCGCCATTCCCTATCGCATCTTCACGATCGTTTGTTTTCTGTTCGGATGGGTCATCTTTCGTGCATCCGGACTCGCGGAAGCTCTGCGCTATCTCAAGGTCATGGTAGGCCTTTCGGTAGACGGACAGCATTTTCCGGCGGCGAGTGAACTCTCGCTTTTTTACGTGAAGGACAATTGGATGATCCTGATCATCTGTGTACTGGCATGTACACCGATTCTCACGGCGCTTACCACGCGGGTGCATAAGGGAGGCGCGCGTTTGGTCAAGACTTGGGATGCGCTCGGGACAGTTTGTCTCATAGCGCTCTTTGTCATCTGTGTCAGCTATATGGTCAACGGCAGCTACAATCCATTCATTTATTTCAATTTTTAAGGCGGGGATTTGGAGCATGACGGAACAAAAAAAGAAGAAAAATAAATCAGGACTCGCGCTCACTCTCGCCTTCCTCATCGTTGTCATTTTTCTGACAGGATGGAATGCAGACCGATTTGTGGCGATGATGAAAACCGACCTGCCGGGCATCACCCCGGAAAATGCGATTTGGCGTACCGGCAGCTGGAACACTAATTTTACTGAGTACTTCCGTTTTCGGTGGGAGCTGATCGACTTGTACGGCCTTTTTAATTTGAGTGTAGGAAAACAAAGCCTTGACAATTTTGACTTGGTCAAAGACGGAGAAGGCGTGATGCAAAAAACGCAGGAGGCCTTTGACCGGCAGCAGGCCGAAGATTCGGTCAAGACTTTGTCGGCTTCTTTTGCCGAACGCGGCATACCGTTGATTTTTGTCGCCCAGCCGCCGCGGTTTACAGAGGAGAGTTTCCCTGTTTCTGCGGAAGTTCATTTCTTTGGCGGCCGCGATCCTGTATTTTTGAAGGCGCTGACCGATGCCGGCGTAGATGTCCTTGAGGCAAATGTTGAAGGAAAGGTGATGCTGAAAACGGATATGCATCTCACGACGGCCGCCGAATTTGAGGTGGCGCGTCAAATCGCAGAGCGGCTCGAAACCCTGGGGATCGACTACCGGGATGCCGGCAAGATCTTTGATCTTGGGAATTATGATTCGGAAAGCCATCCGTTCTACGGGAACCTCGTCAAGTCTGCCGGCAGGTACTTCACTCTTGGAGGAGATAGTTTTGAACTTCTTCATCCTCGTTTCAAAACGGATTTCACGATAGAAAATCCTGAAAGCGGTAAGGAGAGGAGCGGCGATTTCAGGCATTCTTTGATGAACGGGATGGAAGATGAGCTTGAATATGTGAAAGAACCTTATTGGGTGCTCGATTATTTGGCCTATCCGAGTGCGATGTATACGATCACCAATCATCAGCAAGAAGATGGCTGCAAGATTTTGTTTGTGATGGATTCCGTTGCGATGCGTTCCGTCGCCTATCTCTCGCTCGGTGCGGGACAGATCACTGTCATCGATCCCCGTGGTGAAAACGGCAATGCTTTGCTCTCGGAGGCTATGAATACCGGGGATTACGACGCTGTCATTGTTGAGGGCGGCGGTGAAGAGTTTTATTTTTCGATGGATCTGAACTGAGATTTTCAGACAGGCTGAATGATAAAGCCTCGCTCGTTTTCAAAGAGTTTTGGCAAACTGTCGTAATACTCTTTGTCAGCCGAATATCCGGCGCTTTCATAGAGAACGATCCAAAGACCGTTTTTGTTTTCCGGCGTGCCTTCACGCGGAGTCAGCATCTGAGCGGTAAGGGCATCTTTCCAAAACGTGTCATGGATATTATCTGTGATGATTTCAACACGGATATCTTCGTCAACAGGTCCCAATTGTTCTCGCGCCCGGCTGCATAGATCGATAAAGGCCCAATCATAATTGATTTGACTGTATTCGCCGGGCGGCATGGAATAAAAGATATTGGCGGAATAAATGCGGAAGGCGATATTGCCGCTCGGCTGGGGATTTGAAAACTGGCGATGACTGTCGATCATATTTTCTGCGCCGGTGATCCCGATGGCGGCAATGAGGCCCCAGCATACGATGTAGGTAGTGACAAAGCGCCGAAAGAGGCCTTTGTGAACGAGAGCGTCCACGGCGAGGCATGCAAGGAACAAGAAAATCAGCCAAGTCGCATAGTAAAGTTTGTAGTAGTAGTACGTGCTGACGCGATTTGTCATCATTAGCGCAAAAATTCCGATTTGATATACGGCGAAGATGAGGGAGAACAGGGTTGGGAAATCCCATTTGCGCTTGGAGATCTGGCGCCAGAGCAGCCAAAAGACGAAGGGCGCATAGGGCAGGAAGTCCGTAAAGAGGTTGCGGTAGATCCCTCCTTCGGCTGTGATAGAGTTGGATACGTTGAACTCGCCGCCCGCATCCAGAGCAATCGCGTTGATGACCGTCCAGACGGCGGGGATGATGAAGATAGCAAACTCTGTCAGTGCAAGACGGCGCCATTGTGTGGATATCCGCCGCTCATACACAGCGACCGCGAGGAAGGCCGCCAGAAAGACCGGCGGGACGTACAAGGTGTAGCAGACGCCGAGACCGAAACAGCCGAGACTGACGATCAGGTATGCCGGAATGCGGCCGATGTCGCCGCGAAACAGCAGAGCGAAGGCAATGAGGATGAGCAGGATGAGGTTCGTTGCCACGCCCGGATAGACAAAGCCGAAAAGTTGTCCCATCCACGGATAGCCGAGGACAAAAGCAAAGGTGGCGAGAAACGCTAAGACGCGTGAGAAACGGCTGCGCATGAAGAGCGAAATGCCGCCGTAAAACAACGCACCCGTAAACCACAGGTTGAATAAGTCTTTAAATTCGAAAAAGCGGAAAGGCAGCACGTCCGGCACAAGGGACTGCATCGTCTGGATAAAGAGCGAGCCTGTGAGCTGAATGAAATACTGGTTGGGAAAATGCGTGATCACGCTCTGTGTCACCGCGATGGTCATCGCGTTGCCGAGCCGTTCGGCAGGGTCTACCGACAAAAATATGATCGGGTTTGCCGTGAAAAACCGAACATAGCCGATGATGAGTATCAGGGCAAGCAAGAGGGCGCCGAGCGCAATATCCGCTATTTTGATTTCTATCTTTTGGAGTCCGGGGGTATGCTTGCGCATGAAGAGGATCAGAGCCACGGCAGCTGCAAGATGCGCCAGACCGATAGAAAGCAGTGTTACAGGGATATGCAACAGGGAAAAGAGGCCCGCCGCTACGGAGACCCAGCATTCTGCAAGCAGCAGCGATACCGGAACCCAAAGAAAGGCCGCCTGCCTTCTGCCCGGATCCGCAGTCTTCGGAAAAAGATAGACCGCGCCGCACAAGGCTAGGTAGGTAATGATATAAAAAACAGACAGAACCAGAAGCGTCACCTCACATTACAATTTCCCGGCATGATATAATATAATATCATATATACAGTAATCTGCGCCTGCCGGAAACGGAAGTGACAGAACGATTGACTGAATCGTGGATGGAGGGAAAAATGAGCACCATCGCCGTACTAATACCGTGTTACAACGAAGCACAGACCGTTGAAAAAGTCGTGCGGGAATACAAAGACGCGCTGCCCGAAGCGGATATCTATGTCTACGACAACAATTCTTCGGACGGTACTGACAAAATCGCTGCTGCAGCAGGCGCGATTGTCCGCTACGAACACAAGCAGGGCAAAGGCAACGTGATCCGTACCATGTTTCGTGAGATAGACGCCGACTGCTACATCATGGCGGATGGCGATGATACCTATCCGGCTGACAAAGCTCGTGAAATGGCGGATCTGGTATTGAAAGAGGGCGCCGATATGGTCGTAGGCGACAGACTGTCCTCCACCTATTTCACGGAAAACAAGCGGGCTTTTCACAATGCGGGCAACAAGGCTGTACGCCGCCTTGTCAACCGCCTGTTTCACGGCAATGTGAAAGATATCATGACCGGGAGCCGGGCCTTTTCGCCGCTTTTCGTCAAGACCTTTCCTGTGCTTTCGCATGGCTTTGAGATCGAAACGGAAATGACGATTCACGCGCTCGACAAAAATATGAATCTGCGGGAGATCCCTGTCGAATACCGGGACCGGCCGGAGGGCAGCGTTTCCAAACTCAATACCGTCAGCGACGGCATGCGCGTGCTGACGACGATTGCGCTCACCTACAAAAATTACAAACCGCTTCAGTTCTTTGGTCTGATTGCGCTTTTCTTTTTCGCGGTCTGTATCGTGCTGTTCATATTCGTGCTGGCAGCGTATTTTCAGACGGATATTTTGCGCATCCCGACTCTTGTCGGCGTCGGATTTCTCTTCGTCGCCGGGGTTCTGTCGCTCTCGTGCGGTTTGATCCTGAACACGCTCGTCGGCCAAAACCGGCAAAATTTCGAAATCAGAATGAATATGCTGGACTTGATGCTGAAGGGAAAGTAATCAGCTGTTTAACTTTTTTGCCTGCTTTTTGCGCGTGAGGCGGAAGCGGATCTCGCGGAAGGCGCCGGCGCGGTCCGGACCCATCAGGACACGCTTGGCTCCGAGGATCATGATATAGAGCGAGCGCGGCAGTCTGCGTTTGGCGAAGCGCTTGATGCGCGCACGCAGAGGTCTTGCGCTGACAGCGAGCACGTAGTCGGTGGCCTGCAGATAGTTGTCAAAATTGTGCCATGCATAGAGCGTACTGTAGGTGTACATGGACAGGTATTGTCTGAGGTTTGTATACTCCAGGGCGGCATAGCGGTCGCTCATTACAAAGCCGGGATAGTAGCCGGCATCCTGCGCGGTGAAAGGATAGATGCGTTCAATCGCATGAAGCAGAGTGCCGTCCTCGGCGAGTGGTTCTTCCGGAAAATCCGTGTATTTCCACGGATGTGTGAATAATTTTTTCAGCGCTGCGGGCCGGAACCAAAAAGCCCCGCCCATCGAACAGACCGGCTGTGCATCCTTGTCCATCGGTACGTGCAGGCCGAGTCTGTCTGCCAGCGCCACCGTGTTTTCGAAATTGGCCGCCCATTCGTGACCGGGCACGAAGTGATAGACGGCGTGGAAGGGCTCGGGCACACAGAGCAGGCCGAGCCGGGGATTTGCGGTGAAAGTGCGTACGATATTTTCGGTATAATCGGGAGAGGCCAGCAAACTGTCGTTGATCTTTTTTGCCCACGCGAGGGATGCGTGGTAGTCGACCTGCCGGCTCACCTTTTCCTTCCAGAAACAGGCGACATCGTATTTGAGCGCGGCAGCGCCGATGCCGATGAGCAGCGCACTCTCGCTACGCCCGCGATTTTCGACGATGCGGATCTCCCGCGTCGGTCGTTTTTGCGAAAAGATATAGCGGAGCTGCTTGGCCTTTTCGTTGTTGTCTGTCGTGATGTAGATGTCTGTCCCGCCCGGCATATTCATGGCAAGCGTTGCGGCTTCCTCAGCTAATTCAAGATAATAAATATGCATGAAAAGTGCGATCTTTTGCTTGCCTTCCGCTTCGACGGTCGGAAGCGGCGCTTCGGCCGGCAGGACGTAGGTCAGGGCGAGCGATTTCACGAAGTCGCACATATCGAATTTGCGGAGCAGGCTCTTCCAGATCAGGTCCGTATCGTAGTCCGTGTGTTCTTTGATATACGCAAACGCCTCGCGCGGCTGGTCTCCCGCATTGAGCGTGAGCGTGTCCTGTTTGAAGACTCGGCATTTGAGTACGGGACAATGCCATTTTTCTATCATGTCGGCCGGGCAGTAGAGCAGGAGATTTGGGTCATCGGTAGCGGCCGCATCCGTTTGTACAAAGCTGTCCCAGAGGAAGCCGGCATCCTCCAGCGTTTTTGTCAGATAGGTCTCAAATTTTCCGACGGCTTCTTCGTAGCGCTCGATCGAGAGCAGATTGATCCAGAAATTCCGAAACGCCTCAGACTTGAGTACCGGCGTGCGGAACACCATGAAATAGGTCTGGATATGTGCCGGCGCATAGCCGAGCGGACTGTTCCTGATGACGAGGTCTTCCTTTTCATAGGCCGGATGCTTGGTGATTCCCCAAAAACCGAGGTCGGGCTTTGCGGACATTTCATCGAACATTTCCTCAAAGGGATAGACGGGACCAAAGACTGTATCATTGGCGATCACCACTTCATCGTAGGCCGATAGGGTATCGTAGCCGATGTGCTCGAGTCCTTCCTTGTAGGCCCAGGCATCAAATCCCTTGTTGTCCCGCACAAGGACGTCGCTCGTAAATTTTTCAAAGGTGAGTCTTGTCTCGTAGGAAAGCGCGCCGTTCACCACGATGACGAGGCGTTCGATATTCTTTTTCAGTTCCGCAAGGTAATACAGGACGTAGTCATCGGCCACGCCTTCTTTGTCGAAAAAGACAAAGATGCCCGCGCGGTTCAATATGATCCTCCCTCGTACAATTGAGATGCTTCTGAGATGGGGCCGTCAAAGATGATACGGCCGTCTTTCATTACAAGCCCCCGTGAACAAAACTTCGTTGCGGTTCCCAAATTGTGTGTTACGAAAAGAAGGGTCACGTGATCCTTTGCAATAATCTCCTGCACGCGCAGCAGGCATTTTTCCTGAAACCGACTGTCTCCCGTCGACAGCGCTTCGTCGACGATAAAGATCTCCGGTTCCGTGTTGACATTGATTGCAAATCCGAGACGCGCAAGCATACCGGAGGAGTAGGTCCTCGTCGGTTGGTTGATATAATCCCCAATTTCGGCAAAGTCGATGATGCTCTTTTCGGCGTCTTTGATCTCCTGATCGCGCATCCCCATGAGCTGGCATTTGAGATAGATGTTTTCCTTGCCGGTGAGCTCGGAGTCAAAACCTGCGGTTAGTTCCAGCAGGGCGCTGACGCGTCCGTAGACATCGACCCAGCCGCTCGTCGGGAAGGTGACGCCCGTGATCATCTTGAGTACGGTTGACTTTCCCGCTCCGTTGACGCCAAAGATGGCGACGGATTCGCCTTCTTTGATTTCAAAACTTACGTCATCTACCGCCCACTTCTCGGCATACTTCACGCGCTTGCTCAAAAGGGACAAGAGCCTTTGCTTGTCGCTCTTGAAGAGCTTGTAGAGTTTCTTCACGTTTGAAAAACGGATAACGACTTTATCAGAGGACATCGGGTATCTCCCTGTACAGCTTGCGGTAGGCCCAAAGCGCAAGGCTCGACATGATGAGGAGCATGATCAGAAAGTAGACGAGCACGCGTGGCTCTTCCCAGATCCAGACCTTGTAAATGAAAATATTGCGGTAGCCGCTGGCAATGAAGGTGATAGGATTGAACAACAGAAAAGTCCTAAGGACTTCCGGAATGTTCATCGTTTTGACGTCATAGATAATGGCGGACAGCCAGAACAATGCCTGCACTGCCGCTCCGATCAAATTGAAGAAGTCTTTGCTGATACAGGTCAGCATCGAAGCAAATTGCGCCCAGGCGATGAAAAAGAGCAGCATCAGGAACATATAGATCGGCAGCTGGAGCAAATACCGATCGGGCGGGTGACCGTAGCAGAGGAAAAATACCACGGTGAGGCCCATCAGAAAAAGATGTACGAGTATCTTTGACAGGGAAACAAAAGTCGGGATCGTGGCAATCGGGAATCGCATTTTCGTTACAAGATAATTGTATTGGCGCAGAGAATTGGCGCCCTGCGTGAACATCTCTTCCATGAAAAACCAGGGCATCATACCTGCCATGAACCAGAGGATGAAAGGGAATCCGTTGTCCATATTGTCGCCAAGCCGCAGACCGACATCAAACGCAAACCAGTATACGGCAATCGTGACGGCCGGTTTGATCAGCGCCCAGGCCCAGCCGAGCGCCGAGCCCGAGTAGGTCTTGATAATATCGGCACGCGCCAATTTCAGCAGCTGATGCCGCCAGATGATGTGCTGTTTGATGATTTTCAATAGTGTTCGCATAGCCAATGCATTCTACCAAAGACACGAGGCAATCGCAAACAGAACACTCCAGGACGGTGTCTGAGATCCGCTTTTCCGTGATATACTGGACATGGAACGTGGATGCGTAACAACGGAGGATGGTCATGGGATATTATTTGAATCCGGATAAGGGAAATTTCAAACTGGCATTAAACAGCGAGATCTATGTCGACAAGACGGGTCTGATCGCTGCTACAAACAAGCTTATCAATACGCAGCAAAGGTATGTCTGTGTGAGCCGGCCGCGGCGCTTTGGCAAATCAATCGCCATGAGCATGCTGGCCAATTATTATGATTGCGAGGGCGACCCGAGCGAGCTGTTCCGTCCTTTTGAGATCTTTAACGATCCGGGATATGAGGCGCACCAGGGCAAGTACGAGGTCATTTCTATCGACATCCAGCGCTTTCTTTCCGAGGCCGGCGGCAGCGTGGAGAAAATGGTGAAGATCATCCGCGCTTCTTTGGGGAAAGAACTCAGAGAGAAATTCGGTGTTGCCGGGACCAAATTGGAGAAATTGATGGAGGGTATCCATCAAAATCAGGGGCGGTCATTTGTTGTGCTGATAGACGAATGGGACTGCATATTCCGTGTCAAAAAGGATGCCAAGAAGGAGCAGGATATCTTCCTTGATTTCTTGCGGAGCTGGTTCAAGGATCGCTCGTTTATCGCGCTGGCGTATATGACGGGGATACTGCCGATCAA
>JAISJT010000117.1 GCA_031261395.1 Eubacteriales Family XIII. Incertae Sedis bacterium | reverse complement strand
TCGGCCAAACTCTCTGCGCCCTCATAAAAGGCCGCCACGCCGGGGATATGCCGGCTCGGTCCTTTGTCGGAAAAGTCGATGCCGACGATGGGCGGGTTTTTGAACTCGGCGTCGAAACTATACAACGGGAATACGTTCTCCCCGCCGATGGTCACGGCGCTGTCCCCCGTCCCGATCACGACCTCCGAGACCTTGCCCGAGAATGTCTGTGGGTTCTTGGTGAATGCCATTTGTAACTGCTCCTTTCTCTCTATACCTAAATCAGCGGTTCCATCTCAAGCACGGGATGCCCCTGCTCGGACAGATACTCCATCATGACTTCCGCATCATCCGTCACCGTCTCATCCGCGATCTTGTCCGTGAAATCATCGATGCCATAAAGCTCCTTCGCTGCGGCATCAAGTTTTGGCCGCACGAGATCCTTCAGATCCTTAGGCATCCACACGATACGCGCCGGGCCGCCCTCCGCCTTCATGAATTTCTTCGAGCTGATGAACTGCTTGCCATGCCCCATGAATCCGGGCGTCTGCACGCCGCCGCCCGTCATAGAAGCCATCTCGGGAAAGCTCATGCCGAGCGGCGTCATTCCCTGATGCTCGCGGTTGACGATGACCACACCCTGCGAAAAGGGCTCGATGCCGCAAATGCACTCAAAACAACCGCAGCTCGTCATCGGATCGTTCATGATGCTGTACAGCGTCACCTGCTCGAGGTTGCCGTGTGAACTCTTGAAAACGCACTCGTTGACGTCCTCCCAGATGCCGATATTCTCATCGACGATGCGGTCCTTCGTAACGACCTGACAGGGACCGTTCGGGTCGAGCTGATTCGTCGCTTTTGCGTCAAGCCACGATACGGCGCCGCACAGTCCCAGACGCTCCGGTGTGACGATGCAAACGTGCGAGGGCGAAAAACTCTGGCACAAAATACAATTATAGAAGACTTCGACGGACTCATCCGTCAGCGAGCCCAGACGTTCGTCGCGTTTGTCATAGATTTTCTTCGCCGCGGCCCGCTCGGTCTTCAGCGTCTCGGGATCAGTGATCACAGTCACCTGACACTTGTCAACCACAGCGTCATATTCGCTCATTATCTTGGCATAAACAACTTCCCCGAAATGTTTCGCACGGAAACCAGCTTCATACGCCGCCTTGTTGACGCGTATCCGGAGGACGTCCCTCTGGCCCGTATGCAAGATCCCCTCGATGCAGTTGAGAAAGTTGTGGAAATTGCGCTCAAACACCGGCTCGAAGTCGCTCTGCATATTTTTCCCCGAGACCTCGGCGATGATGCCAAAGCCTATAGCGCTCCCCTGATCAAATTCATCGAAATCCTTGCCGATCAGCGTGATACGATGATCCTCGATGTCGAGGCTGTCAGCGGTCTTGCAAAGTTCAAAGGTGTCATACTTTGCGCCGTCAATATCGATCTGCATATCGGCTTTTCGCACGATCTCGCCCTCAAAGGCCGTCGAAAACGCCACCGGGATATCGATGTTCGTGATCTTGATGCGGATGTCCCGGGCCTCGAGACTCGTGTCGATCCAGTCCTGTGTGTTCTTTTGGATGAGGATAGACTTGGGCACGCGCCACATATCTTTTTCGTCGTCAGTGATGACGGGGAAACCCATCGCGATCGCGCCGGCGCCGCAGGCCACGACCAGGTCAGTGACCGGGTCAAACGCATTTACGAAAGCATGTATTCTGTAATACGTATATTCATCGAACTCCGCGCGGGCTCCCGGCTGAATAGCACCGAATATCATCGCCGCGCGGTACACAAAACTGATTATATGAGCCACCTGCCAGGTATCCGGCCCGACCGCCACGACGCGTACATTGAACCCGAAGTTCATGCCCTTTGCCTTGACCTGATCGATGATCCCGCCCAGCAAAAACACGAAGATGCCGCGCGTCTGGTAGCCCTTCACTAATTCTACAGCCTCGTCTTCCGAAGGAGCCGGCCCGTGAATCACGACAAAGCCGGGGATATCGTCCGTGACGAGCGGCACGCCAAGTTCGCGCACTTCCGCATCCGTGAGGTGTCCGTGATACTCGCCCTTGTATGGATCCGGATCCCTTGCGTATTTGCAGGCTTCGATCGTCTCCGCCGCCATGAATGTCCCCATGCCCGAGGAAAAAGCGTCGCCGAGTCTGGGATCGTGGCGATTCCAAGTCTTCGCTTCCTCGTAGGCCGCCTTCAAATCGCCGAGCGTATTGATGTTTTTCCCGAGATAGGCCATGAAGCAGGCGAGATTGTACGCCGTATTCGGCATCTGCATCGGAGCCGATTCGCCGAGTTCGGTGACCGCTTCCGCAAGCGCTTTGTCGGCCATGGCGTACATTTCGTCCGCGCCGTCAAATACCCTGTCAAATAGTTTCTTCATAGTAGATTTCTCCTTCTGTCATTCGCCGGCTTGACCGGCGAATCCATCTGTCATTCGCCGGCTTGACCGGCGAATCCATTTACTCCTGCCGGCTCAGCTTCTCCTTGATCAACTCGATCTCGCGCGTCACGGCCTCTCCCGTTTCAAACGGTGACCCCTCTCGCTTGTCCGCATCGATCACCTCGTCAGAATACGAGATAAATCCCAACATATCCTCTGCCTCCACACGTTCCTGTATAAATAATTTGTCCGCTTCGGACCTCACCTTATTGCCTACAACGTAGACTTTTTTGATACCGAGATCGCTTGCGAGCTTTTTGATACGGTGATACGTCTGTATACTGCGGGCGCCCGGTTCCGTCACAACGATAAAGAAATCGACCATGCCGGCCGTTCCGCGTCCCAAATGCTCGAGCCCAGCTTCCATATCGAGGATGACCAGACTGTCGTCGCCGACGACCAAATGGCTGATGATGCGCTTCAGCATCACGTGTTCCGGGCAGACGCAGCCTCCTCCGCCCGTCTCGACCGTCCCCATGACCAAAAGCCGCACGCCGTTCTTTTCTCGCGCATAACGGTCGGGGATATCGGAGACCTGCGGGTTGATTTTAAAGAATTTGCCGAAACTGTCCTTCGTCGATCCTGTCCGCTCGGCGATCAGGTCGGTCATTTCTGAGATCGGCGTGATCTCGGCGAGTTCAGCCTCGGTGAAACCCAGGGCCAGCCCCAAATTGCTGTCTGGATCCACGTCAACAGCCAGCACCGTCTTGCCCTCGCGTGCGTACAGCCCCGCAAGCACCGAAACCAGCGTAGTCTTCCCAACGCCTCCCTTACCTGTTACAGCAATCTTCAAGTGTCCGTTATCCCTTCCCAGTCATTCGCCTCTGTCATTCGCCGGCTTGACCGGCGAATCCACCTCTGTCATTCCCGCAAACCAATTGTCATTGCGGGCGCCGACCCGCAATCCATAAGTTATATCCCCAGCAAATCCCTCTTGCGCTCGATCCCCGCGATGATCGACCGCACCAATTCATGCGGATCCTTATTGATCACATACCCCGCGCCGCAAATCTCCCGCGTACCTTCCGTGATCAGCTCCATCATCTGCGTAGAACCCTTCACCTGCGGCTCAATGCCGAGGTAGACGTCGATACCCGTACTCACAACATAATTTGCGATCGCGACAGCCTTCTCGCTCATCCACTCCGGCGCACAGCCAACTATCGGAAGCTGCGTAGTATCGACGTTCCAGTCTTTTGCTATGCCCGTAACGAGCAGCATCATACGGCTGATATCCACACATGCGCCCATATGCAGGATAGGCGGTATACCAACGAGTGTGCATACCCGCTTGAGGCCGGCCCCGCAAAGTTCCTTCGCATCCAAACGCATCAGGCCGGCCTTCGCCGCCGCCTGCGCCGCGCAGCCCGAGGCCACGATGAGGACGTCGTTTGCAATGAGTTCCTTCATGATCTCGATATGCGAATAATCAGCGCGCACCTTTGGATTGTTGCAGCCGACCATAGCGACCGCACCGCGCAGTACGCCGCTCTTGATCGCATCTATCGCCGGTTTGTAACTGCCGCGCGGATCGTCTTCCACATGGCTGTTCGTGACGCCGTCAAGCTCCGCAATGACCTGATTGGTCGGATAGCCGACGACGGCGGGCTGGGTATGCGAAGGTATATACACGCGTCCGCGATCACGGTTTTCATAGTTTTCGACAGCTTCCCTGACAAGGCCTTTTGCCTTTTCAAATGCGTTTCCCGCATCGTCCGCCGTGAACTCGACATAGGTCGAGCCCGGGATCCGGCAGATCGGCGAGCTCGTGATAAACTTCGTATGGAAACAATCCTTCAGGCGGCCAAGCGCCGGGAAAATACACTGGACGTCTACGCACATCATCTCGACAGCGCCCGTCAGCAACACGTTTTCCTGCTGGAGGAAATTGCCCGCCATGCGGATACCGTGGCGCATCGTCGCTTCATTGGCCGTACAGCAAAGCCCCACTATATTGATCCCCTGCGCACCCTTTTCTTTCGCATAATCAATGACGTCTTTGCTTTCCGAAGCGAGTACGAGCATTTCGGAAAATGACGGATCATGACCGTGAACAATGATGTTGACTTGATTTTCTTCGAGTACGCCGAGATTTGCTACCGTCTCGCGCACCGTCGGCGTCCCGAACAGGATATCCGTGAAATCCGTTCCCATCATGGAACCGCCCCAACCGTCGGCCATGCCGACGCGAAGGCTCTGGCGCACGAGCGCATGAGCGTCAGCAGTATTTCCCATATTTGTCATATGAAGAGAAGTCGCGACCTCGCGGTCGATGGCTCTGGGCGCGATCTCCTGCTCTTCCCAAACCTTCTGCCTTTCTTCAGTAGCGCGGTTCAAATATCTGAGCGTCCCAAAAGGCTTGCCAAATTCCATCAGTCCGACTTCGGCCACTTCATGAGCGACGTCGTAAAGATCGCGCCCTTCCGTTTCGATGCCCCATTCCTGCGCATTGGCCAGTAGTTTGGCGGGATCCTTGATCGTGAACGGCCCGGATTCGCTTGTCCGGTGCAGGATATGCGCGATCTCCCTTGCGTGATCCGAGTGGCAGGCGCTGCCTGCGGCGGCCATGCGCAGATAGTGCCGGCCCGCGATTGCGTGAGCATCGGCTCCGCAGATGCCATACGGCGCCTTAGGCGTGATACGGCAAGGACCCATCGAGCAAATGCGGCAACAAATGCCGTCTTCGCCAAATTTGCACTGCGGCTGCTGAGCTTTCTTGCGTTCTTCGTAGGTTTCCACACAAAGCTCGCAGGCGATCTCCGTCAGCTTCGCGGTATCGGCCTCCATTTCCTCAATCGTAGTAAATGCTTGCACTTCACTCATTATATCTTCTCCTCTCTGCCGCATCGTCATTCGCCGGCTTGACCGGCGAATCCATTATTTAATTCATCGCGTGTCATCCCGGGCGCCGCCTCTCTGTCATCCCGGGCTCCGACCCGGGATCCATCAAAAAATCATCGCCTCAAATATTTTCACAATCGCCGCCCGCGCCGGGCTGTCCTCCGGCAACTGACTCGTAGGCGTTCCGTTAGAATCGTATTCATAAACGAGCTGATCGGCCGGCACCACGCCCGCCAAATCAAAATCGTGTTTCGCGATCTCTTCTTTGATGCCCTCGTTCAGCACGCCGTCAGGCGCCTTATTCACAATCAGTTTGACGCCGTCCGCGACCTTCATATCTAATTCACTGACCAATTCCTTGATCCGCGCCGCCGCCTGCACCCCGCGCCTTGAGCAGTCGCTCACGATCAGGATGAGGTCGATACCCGGCAGCACACCGCGCGAGATATGCTCCATGCCGGCCTCGTTGTCAACGACCACATATTTGTAATTATTCGAAAAACGCTGCAAATGGGCCTTGAGCAGCCCGTTCACAAAACAATAACATCCTTCTCCCTGCGTCCGTCCCATCACGAGCAGGTCATATGCGTCCTCCTCCGTGATAGCATCCTGGAAATTCATGGCCAGGTAGTCTTGCTTTGTCATGGTATCCGGGATGGGATCCTTCTTGGCATACTCGCCGCCGCGAATGCTCTCGCGCAGTTCACCGAGAGTCTTGTCTATTTCCACGCCGAGCACTTCATTGAGGTTGGCATTGGCGTCGGCATCCACCGCAAGTATCGGCGTCTTGCCCTTTGCCGCCAGATAGGTGATGAGAAGACCCGTCAACGTAGTCTTGCCGGTGCCGCCCTTTCCTGCGATCGCTATCGTATAAGCCATGAAACAAACCTCCTCTCTATACCTGTCACCTCGCGGCGCCCACCCAGTCCCGGCATTTTCCGACCGCCTCGTAGGCGTTCCTGCACCAGTCATCAGCTCCCGAGTAAATACAAATGTCTCCTGTCACGATGCTGCCGCCGATGATGACCTTCACCTTGCGGCGTACGCCCGCCGTCTTCAGCGCCTCCACCGTTTCCCGCATCGAATCCACAGCCGTAGTCAGCAGTCCCGACAGCCCCACGATATCTGCATCGTAACGCACGGCGGCGTCCGCAAACGCCTGTGGCGGCTGGTCGATCCCTATATCGATGACCCGAAAACTCGCCGCCTCAAGCATCGTCTTGAACAGATTCTTCCCTATGAAGTGGATATCTCCCTCCACTGTACCGAGAATCACCGTTCCGACCGTATGTCCGCCGCCGCTGAATCCGAGGAGCGGCTTCAGTTTTTCAACCGCCGCCGCAAACATCGAGCCGGCGAACACGAGATCTCCTACAAAATAGCGTCCTTGTTCAAAGCGTTCTCCGACAAGGTCTGTACCAGCCTGGTAGGCGGCGAGTACAGCGCGTGCATCCTCTTCGGTAGGTGAAGATGCGAGAAAGGCGTCGAGGAGAGCGTCTACGCGCTCTTCTTCGAGTTCTCCGACGGAGTTCCTGAGCGCCTCCGTATCAATCATTTCGTCCCGCTGCCGGCCTCTATGCCTTCTTCGCAGGGCCAATCAGTCCCTGACGGAAGGCCGTGAGGTAATTCATCGTATATTCATCATTGCCAAGCAGCGCATCTGTTGCATAGAGCGTAGCGCGCATATCCGCAGAAGTCGGATCCATGATCGCGCTGTCCATACCGGCGCTCATCGCCAGCGCAAGGAACTGCGTGTTGATCGCCTTGCGGTACGGCATACCAAAACTGATATTTGACAGTCCGCTCGTGATATGTACTTCCGGATATTTTGCCTTGATCAGACGCACCGCTTCATTAAAGGAAAGCAGACTCGTCTGCTGCGTCGCCAGCGTCGTGACGAGCGGATCGATGAAGATACTGTCAAGCGCGAGGCCATGTGCTTGCGCATTTGCGATCAGCGTTTCTGCGATATTGAATTTGACCTGAGGATCCGTCGGGATACCGTTTGGGTCGCAGGTAAGCGCGATCACTTTCCAATCCGTGCCCTGAATGACCGGAAGTATCGCTTCGCATTTGCCTACTTCGCCCGAAATAGAATTGATGACACCCGGCTTTTTCGCCAAAGGCATCATCTCAAGGATCACATTCACATCGCTGGAATCGATACAAAGCGGGGTATCTACGGTATCCTGCACGATATCGATCAGCCATTTCAGCGTGTCACGTTCGATCTCCGGCGCAGTACCGGCACAAACGTCGAGGTAATCGGCGCCGAACTCCGTCTGACTCTTCGCTATCTCGCGGATATAACTCTCGTCTTTCGCTTCAATAGCCTGAAGTGTCCTTGGAATGAAACCGTTGATTTTTTCGCCGATAATGATCATGAGGTCCTCCTTGTTACTACACAAAACGCACAATACAAATATTATCTCTCTTACAGTTCTCATTATACCGAGCGCATTCGGCTTCCTACAATACGACTGAATATGCGATATACGCCAGGCCCCTTCATACAAAATGTACTAAGAATATTTCCTGCTTACATGATAGAATAAACCTGTTAGAAAAGCAACCACATGAATGGAGGGAGCCATGCACGACGGACACGACCACACACACGGCGAAGCAACCGAAACAGACAAGTCAAAACTGCTTCTGCGCTTCACCCTCGACCACAACACGCAGCACGTAGCGGAAGCAAAAGCCCTCGCGGAAAAACTCGAAACCGAATCCCGCGCCGAAGCCGCCGCACTGCTCCGAGAATCCATCACCCTCTACGAAGCCGGAAACGAGAAAATCCAAGCCGCCCTACACAAACTGTAGGACTATCGTCATTCGCCGGCTTGACCGGCGAATCCATGCAGAATAAGGAGTTTCACCATGTGTCTATCCACAGTCTACAAAGGCGACGCCCCCGACCCCGCCGCCATGATCCTCGAATACGTCACAAACATAGACATAGAAGGAGACCTCATCCGCCTCTATGACATCACCGGCGAAGTGAAGGAACTGCGCGGCGCCATCCGCGCCGTAGACCTTATCAGAAATACCGTTCTGGTCGCCCCGGCGTAGCCTCACCGCTCCCCAGCTTCGAGCAATTTGTACGACAGCAGCAAATACCACTCGCTCCCGTCGCTCTCAAACCCCGACCCCATGATTTCACGGATGCGGTCGAGCCGATACAGGAAGGTCGAGCGGTGAATATATAGTTCGCGCGCGGCGGCCTGCGCCTTGCGGCTGCATTTCAAATACACATACAGCGTGTGATAAAGATCCTGATGATGCCGCTCATCATATTCGCGGAGTTTCAGAAGTCCTTGCTCGCAAATCATGCGTGCCGGCAGTTTTTCCGTACAGCTCTCAAGTATGAAAAGTTCCCGCACGTCCGCAAAGCGGTGCAGCCACTGATAGGGCTTGATCTTGGGCCCGAGCCTGAGCGCCACGCCCGCTTGCATATAATATTGCCGGAGATAGGTAAAGCCCGAAAACTCGATCGACAGCCCCGCCTTCATATTGTTGTCCTGCAGGAACCCCTTCATCGACTTCTCGATATTCACCGTGTCAAAGCTCGACTTTGACAGATTGAAGAGAGCCGCGATGCCGTTTTCATATTCAAAAATGCAGGCCTCCGGAAAGATGACGCCAAGCCGGTCGCTCATAAAGCGCATCGTGCGATTTCTGTAATCGGCCAGTTCCGCATAAATTTTCGCGCAGACATAGTCGTGTTCGCTCTGCCATCCAAATTCGCCAAGCCGCTGTTCGATGAAGCCCATGTCCTTGTACTCGCCCGACAATATGCTCTTCATCACGAAGGGAAGCGCCTGAGCGTCCTTCGACTCGTCGATAACAAAGCCGATCGCCAGCTGGATATAATTCGAAATGAACTCGAGCAGCGTCGCCGTACTCGGATGAAATTCCTCCCCCATCTCGAGCACAAGCAGTCGGTACTGAAAACGCCCCTGCTGAAATATATTCTGGTAGAGCGCATGACGCCCCGTGATCTGCAGCGGTACGACCGATGAGCGTTCATCCGGGCGGTCATAGTTCGTGCGCTCGGCCATCATCATATACGGGATATTGTTCGAATCAAGGATAGGCGCCAGTTTCGGATTGCCCGCATAAGCGCTCGAAACAGCAATCACGGAAAAATTGCTGTCTTGCAATATCAGCGGATTCTCAAGCGCACGCGTACCGATGTCGATCATCTCCTGCACATTCGAGCCCATATTCAGCACGGCTCTGAGTTCATCGCTCCAATGGTCATAGTGCTCAAAGACGCCCTGCACAGCATTGTGAAGAGCCGTCACCGAAGCGCCTTCTTCCGCAATAAAAACAGCCTCAAACCCCCGGATCAGTTCGACATCGTAGCCCCCGGTAATGATAGCAACTGACTTTACCTTGCCGCCACCTGACACCGCTTTTGTCATTGCGGGCGTCGCTTTTGTCATTGCGGGCGCAGACCCGCAATCCACCCCATCCAGCATATAAATATATCCGTCCTCAAACGCCGACCCCGCCTGCGCAAACTGAACCTGAGACAAAGCCAGCGCCCCGTCCACATTGCCAAACACCGTGACCTCTATCCCCTGCCCCGCCAGTCCGCGCCTAAGCATATCACTGCTTATATGCATTTCACTTCACCCTCCGTCTTTTCGTTTACGAGAAGTTTCACGGCCTTGTCAAAATCACTTTCCAACTGTTTCATCTCCCGCGCCCGATAAATTTCAAACTCCTTCTCGGCCTTTGCAATCGCCTCTTTGTGCGAAATCTTACCCTTGCCGACCAATACTTGACTCTGCGTGCTTACGATTTGAGAGTCGAGATACACTATCCAGTCCTTCATCGACATAGGCTTCAAGGACAACGCCTGATACTCCGCATAATCCAAAAATCCGGAAACGAGCAAATTCAACCGCTGAAGTTCAACCTCCGAAAGATAGTTTTTCGCGATTTTCACATCGTCTTTGGTGATATAGTCCCCCTTGAAATTCGTCATGCCGACAAGCGGCTTTTCATTGTCCGCGCGCTCGTGAATCAACTCCGCCG
>JAISJT010000064.1 GCA_031261395.1 Eubacteriales Family XIII. Incertae Sedis bacterium | reverse complement strand
CCCGACAAATTCGAATTTGCACCGCTGTCATTCGCCGACTTGATCGGCGAATCCATGACGATGATCACCTTGGATTCCCAGGGTTACGTTCCCCCGGGTCATGCCCGGGGTCACCGCCGGCTACGCCGTCGCCCGGGAATGACAACGACAAATTCCAGTTTGTCGAGGGATTTATTTGCTAATTCATGCTTCTGAACAGACGCCATTTTTGTGACGTATTAAAAAACCAATGAAAAGATTACGGTATAATAATGATAAGAAAAATGCGAAGTTGGGTGCGGATGAAGTTCCTTCGGAAATTTACGGTTCGGGATATTGTGTTTTTGGCGGTGTTGGCGGCGGCGCTGACTGTTACGGGCGTAATCACGATGCCGTTGGTTATGACAATCACCTTGTTCGGGGTGCGCAATGCGGCGGCGGCGATTTTTTACGGGACCTTTGGGGCGATCGCGCTGCTGAAGGTTCGCAAACCTGGCTCGCTGCTTTTGGCCTCTGTTTTCAATGGCGCGATCCTGCTGATGATGTCGCCTGTGATGTTTTTGAATAATTTTTTTGGCGCGATCGTATCTGAGATCATCGCGTTGGCAATCTTCAAAACGTACGAAAACGAAAAAGCCATCTTGCTGGCGGCGGGGCTTTTGGTGCCGCTGACCTTGCCGGCTTCGGTGTTCTTTGCCATGCTTCTGAACGGGCAGACGGCCTCTCAGATCGTGGAGCGACCGCTGCTTTCGGCGCTGATCTGCGTCTTGACGGTAGCGCTGAGTTTTGCCGGCGCCGCAATCGGCCTGAAAATCGGCAGGGAACTCCGAAAGGCAGGGAAGCTGAAGTAGGATGATAGTGCGGGAGTAGTATGGAACGGTTTTATGTGGCGAGGCCGATTTATCCGCCGTTGTGCATCCTGTTTTCTTTTGTCATGCTGCTGGGCGGGCTGCTGGTATCGGGGCGCGGGGTCTTTCCATTTTTGCTGATCGCTATGGCGCTGATTTACCTTGCCTTTGGGTATGGCTGGGTCTTGCTGAAGTGCCTTTGTGTGTTCGTGCCTTTGGGCTTGTTGGTCGGGTTCATTTCCTATCTGCTGACCGGGCAGGAAACCGCTGCGTGGCAGATGGCGGGGCGCATCCTGCTGCTTGGACTCTGTGCGGTGCCGACCATTTCGATGCCGCCCATCTTTCTCACGCGTAGTCTGGCCGGCCTGCACTGCCCGCGCGCGCTGACGCTGGGGATGCTGGTGACGATACGGTTTTTTCCGATCCTGATCCGGGAGATGAGACATATCCTTGAGGCGATGCGCACGAGAGGCGTCCGCGTGACGATGAATCCGCTCGTTCTTTACAGGGCGTTTTTGATCCCGCTCACGATGCGGTTGGTTGGGATCTCCGAGATCCTATCTTTGTCCATCGAAACTCGGGCCTTTGATTTGCATGAGGCGGAACAGACGATTTACCGGCCGGTCCGGTTCACAATACGGGACGGCGTCTTTTGTACGCTGCTGATTGTCTGCGTGGCCGGTATGATCGCAGGGGTGGTGGTTTGGAAATGAGTGTGGGCGTGAACACGGCCATCGAAGTGCGCGATTATACATTTCGCTATCCGGATAGCGAGGAAATCGTGCTGGATCATTGTCAGTTCACGCTCAGGTATGGCGAGTTTGTCTTGCTCACCGGCGATTCCGGTTCCGGAAAATCGACGCTGATCGCGGCCATCATCGGGAGTCTGACGCATGCGGACGATGATGTGCAGGCTCGGCCGACGGATACGCAAGCAGGCAAAATATTTATTGACGGGCTTGACGTCACAGGGGAAAGCGTTTCGCAGCGTGCGCGGCTTGTCTCCGCCGTGCTGCAGGATGCGGACAGTCAAATCGTTCATACGTCGGTGGAGGACGAGATCGCGTTTGGCTGTGAAAACCTCGGTATGGAACCGGAGGAGATCGGGGAACGTGTCGGTCGCGCCTGCGCATTGTTCGGACTCGAGCGCACGTGGCGCACCTCTGCGCTGTCCGGCGGGCAAAAGCAGCGTTTGATCACAGCGGCGGCGCTGGCGATGGACCGGAGGATCCTCATCCTCGATGAGCCGCTGGCCAATCTCGATCAAGCCGGAGCGGCAGCGCTGCTGCGCACGCTCGCAGGGTTGGCAAAGGACGGGTATGCGATCCTGCTGGCGGAACACCGCATCGATGCGGCGGCGCCCTATACGGATCGGATTGTGCGGTTGGACAACGAGAGGGTGCATGACAATGGATCCCGGATCGGCGTCCGGGATGACAGGGGACAAGTCCGGGATGACAGGGGACAAGCCCGGGCGGACAGGGGACAAGCCCGGGCGGACAACGACAACGCCCCGCTTTTGTCGGCGCGGGGGATTGGTCTCACGCTCGGCGGACGGGACATCTTTCGCGATATTTCGCTGGAGATCCTGCGCGGCGAGCGCATCGTGATCACCGGCGATAACGGCAGCGGCAAGACGATGCTGCTGCGTACGCTCGCGCGCCTGCAAAAGCCATCGTGCGGGGAGATCGTTTTTGCCTGTGGCGTCCTAAGACAATATCGACGCCCGTCGCCGGCCTGGTTTCGCAGCGTGGGGTATGTTTTTCAAAATCCGAACGTCCAATTGTTCATGCCGAGCGTCCTTGAGGAAATCGCGTACGGGGCGAAGGATGCGGACACCGCCCGGCATTATATGGAGCTTTTCGGACTCTCACATCTGGCGGAGCGGCACCCCCATTCCCTGTCCGAGGGACAAAAACGCCTGCTGACCGTCGCGGCGGTCGCGGCGCAGGAACCGCAGCTCCTCCTGCTCGACGAGCCGACAGTCGGCCAGGATCACGCGGCACTGCAACGATTGATGGATGTACTCGGCGGACTGAACCGGGATCGGACCCTGTCGATGATTATGGTCACACATGATCAGCGGTGCTCAGGTTTCGCCGCAGATCAAAAAATTATTATATAATAATAGAATGCAACTTCAAGAATTGATTGAGGGCCGGGATATTCGCCTTGTACGAGGGCACTGGAACGTCCCGGTGGGCGGGATCGTCTATGATTCGCGCAAGGCCGGGCCGGCGGCGCTGTTTTGCGCGTTGCCAGGCGCCAATGACAAATCGCTGGACGGGCATGATTTTTGCGGCGACGCGTATGAAAAGGGGTGTCGCTTGTTTTTGTGCCGGTATGAGCCGGAGGCCTTGGCGGACAAAGACGAGGTGACGATCTGCCTGACTGAGGATGTGCGGCGCGCACTGGCGCTGCTGTCGGCGCGGTTCTTTGACTATCCGGCCCGGCGTGTGAAATTCGTGGCGCTCACGGGGACGAAGGGCAAGACGACGATCTCCTATATGCTGCGGTCGATCTTCGAGGACGCCGGAAAAAAGGTCGGGCTCATCGGGTCGAACGGCGTCATGTATCCTCGGGACGGACAGGAGCCGTTCTACAAGAAACTGCTGAATACGACGCCGGAGTCATATGTGCTGCACGGGTTTCTGAAGGATATGGCGGACGCCGGTGTTGAATATGTATTTCTCGAAGCGACATCACAGGGGTTCATGATGCACCGCACGGACGGCATTGTCTTTGATGCGGCGCTGTTCACGAATATTTCGCCCGATCATATTTCCAAGACGGAACATGAGGACTTTGACGAGTATTTCGCTTGCAAGAGGCAGATTTTTGAGCAGACGGAAATTTGCTATGTGAACCGGAGCATGGAGCTGTATGGCCGTGTTGTGGACGGCGTACCGACCGAGTTGATACGCACTTATGGGTTTGCGGGCAGTGGATCCCGGGTCGGCGCCCGGGATGACAACGGCGGCGCCCGGGATGACAGCGGTGGCACCCGGGATGACAGCGGCGGCGCCCGGGATGACAGCGGCGGCGCCCGGGATGACAATGGTGGTGTCCGGGATGACAGCGGTGGCGCCCGGGATGACAGCGGTGGTGTCCGGGATGACAGCGGCGGCGCCCGGGATGACAGCGGCGGCGAGCCGCAATCCATGCTGGATTATTCCGCTTGCAATGTGCGGCTTGCGCAGCATGGGACGCATATATCCGTTGAGTTCGACTGCATCGCGCCTGCATGGGCGCTGCCGCTGCGCATCGATATCCCGGGCCGCTTCAACGCAGAAAATGCGCTGGGCGCCGTATGCATCGCGGATCATTTCGGCATTGCGAAGGAAGCGATCAGGAGCGGGCTGGCAAGGACGGTCGTGGCAGGGCGTATGGAATACGTGGACGTGCCGGCGCCCTATACCGTGCTCATCGACTTCGCGCACAACCGCCTTTCGATGGAAGGCATGATGGAAACGGCGAAGTCTTACGGCCCCAAGCGCATCCTCTGCGTCTTCGGACTCGAAGGTGACCGCGCGCACATCCGGCGCTTCGATTCGGGGGAGATCCTCGGGCGGGAAGCCGACTATACGATCCTGTCCGACGCGAGTCCCAGAACGGACGACCCGGATCAGATCCTCACAGATATTGCGGCGGGCATTGAACGCGCCGGCGGCAAGGGCAGGTACGAGATCCTGCGCAGCCGTTACGAATCGATCCCGAAGATCCTCGACATGGCGCGTGAAGGAGACATCGTCCTGTTGGTCGGAAAGGGCAACGTGCTTTACGAAGAGGTACACGGCGTCAATACGCCCATAGACGAGCGGCAGATCGTCCGCGACTATTTCGCGCAGAATGACGGTAGCGCTGAACCGCCGCGCGAACGGAGCAAAGCGTGAGCGTTCGGTTTGGCGCCGCCTTGCTGGCGGGAAAACTCTGCGCGGCGGTGGCCCGGCGGTTTTCTCCAAAGCGCGGTACCAATCTGCCCGGCGAGATCGCGCTGAAAATCGATCCGCTTTTTCTGCGCCGCATCAAAGGTATCGATCCCGCCAAGACGATCTTTGTCACCGGCACGAACGGCAAGTCCACGGCGAACAATCTCATCCTTCACGCCTTCGCCGCCGCGGGTCTTTCCGTTGCATCCAACGCGGAAGGCGCCAACCTGAAATCCGGCGCCGCGACGACTCTGCTGAAAAACACGACAATGTCAGGCCGCTTCCGAAAGGAGTGGCTCATCCTCGAAACCGATGAGCGCAGCCTGGCCGGCATTCAGAAAGATATAAAGGCGGCCACGATCTGCGTTACGAATATTCAGAAGGATCAGGTCCAGCGCAACGGCGACCCCGACTATATCTTTCAGAAAATACGGGCGGCCGTCAGCGAGTCCGTCACCGTGATCGTCAACAACGAGGAGCCGCACGCCCTATCTCTCGCAAAAACCGCAGGACGCGCGATCACCTTCGGCGTCCAAAAGAACGCACGCGCCTCGTCCGTAGAGGCGGACTTCGGCGTCTCGATGCCGTGTCCGGTTTGCGGCGACGCACTCGTATTCGGCCATAGAAATCTCGCCAACGTCGGATTTTTCGGTTGCCCGTCCTGCGGCTTTGCGAGCGCGGCGGAGGCGGACTACACGGTGACAGACGCAGACTTCGAAGGCGGCAGCTTCAGGCTTCGCACCCCGGACGGCAAGGAGATCGGCCCCTTCAAACTCGCCTACACGGCGGCGCATTTCCTCTACAATTATGCACTCTGCTGTGCGGTCTGCGCGGAAGCCGGTATAAGTCCGGATGTGCTCGCGCAGGCCTTCGCCACGTTCACCAACATCGGCGGCCGCCTTGAATCCTTCACGTATCAAGGCAAGGACGTGACCTACATCCGCATCAAACAGGAAAACCCCGAGACCCTGCAAAGCGCTCTCGATACGATCGCCGTAGACACGAGGAATAAGATTTTTGTAATCGGTCCCGCCGTTGTCGATGATATTGTCCCCCACTACACGAACACCTTCTACACCTTCGACTGCGATTTTGTTCCCATGATGGCCAGTGGCATAGAGCGCTGCATTTGTTTCGGCGCCACGGTCAGCTTTGATGTTGCGGGCCGGCTTCGTTATGCGGGCGTCCCGGACGAACGTATCGCTGTCCTTGATACGGACGATGACGAGACGATACTGTCCGAGATCGCAAAGGGCGATGCCGAGGTCGTCTATCTGATCACGTGGATCAAAAAATACGAAAAATTACGAGCCCATGCCGCAAAAATAGCCGGGTGATTTATTTATCTTCCAGAGCCATTTCGACCGTTTTGATCCGTCCCTTGGCGAGTTCCTCGGGAATGTAAACTTGTCCGCAGACCGGGCAGCGCATGACGTCGTGCTTGAATTCATTTCCCAGATAGGAAAAATGCGCTTTCATGGATTTCATTTCTATGCCGCAGCGTTCGCAAATCAGCAGGCCTTTATCGTTTGACGCCATTCCAAACTTTCTCCTGTTCTATTTGCATTCTGTGAGAATAGACTTCTGTGAGCCGGAACTGTGCATTTGCGTCTTCTGTGTAGCCGACCCAGTAGGTCGTTTTCCCGACAACGCAATAACCGCTGTGGACGCCGCTTTCCGGGTGAAATACCTGTCCTCCCGTTTGACGGATATGGGCGATGGTCGCATAGACATCATCCAATAATATTTTTTCCAGGTCCATCTTTGCGCGCAGTGCATCGTCTATGAAAAGCGTGAATGGGTAGGATGGTTTTGAAACAGGATCGCCTTGGAAATACCTTTTTAGATATTCACGGTTTTCGCGCCGGCCTGTGGCATCGGGACGGGTTTTGTCTGCGGCCTTTGGAAAGAGCAATTCGAGGATATGCGCCGTTTGTTTGCCGGCGGCGGCGAAGGCATCGCGGCAATTGATGCAGTAGGTGATGTAGGGCAAATCCGTTTCGGCCGCGCGCGCTTTTGCGACGTATTCCGCAAAATCGGGATTTGCCAAATCGGGCTGCCCGCCGAATCCGCAGCATCTGGCAACGCTGCCTTGGACCGGAAGGGGGAAAAGCTGTGCACCGGCGCCTCGTGCGAGCTTGCGGACGCCGGCCTTCACCTTCGTTTCGTTTTTTGCACCGGAAACGGAACAGGGGTCAAAAATAGCCCAGTGCGAAAGGGCGTTTCCGCCTCCGCCTCCGTCATCCTGCGGCATAGTCGGTACAACGCCGGCATCGGCAAAAATTTCATACAGAGAAAGGGTCCGGACTTCCGGCAAATACCGTGCAAATTTTTGTGCGCAGGTGGGGCAGGTCATGATGAGCGCCGGGTCGCCAAGCGCATGAAGGTCGCTTAGGATCGCATCCAATTTTGACCGGAACAGCTCCGTGTCGCCGGACCACTCAGCCGGGGCGCCGCAGCAGCGTAGTATGAGCCCGGAAAGATTGATGGCGCCCTTGGCGTCCAGTTCACGTAGTTTCTCGTAGGCGGCGATCACCAAGGACGGGGCGCTCGCGCCGAGCTGGCAGCCCGGAAAAAAGGCAAGGCCGGGGGAAGCATTTTTTGCCGGCAGGACGAGAGCGGCGGTTTCTCCGTCGGCATGTGCCATATCGCGCAGATGGAAATCGTGAAATGCCCAAGGCATCTTTTTTTGGCGGTGCATGCTTTGCCGGCCTGCGAGCAAGAGCGCATCAAGATCTATGCGGACCGGGCAGACATTTTTCAGGACGCCGCTGATATCCGCCGCATTCAGCAAGCGCTTGGCGGGCGTTGCTTTCACTTCCGAGCGGCCTGGCATGGTGGTAGCCAGCACCTCATCCCGGATGCGCTGCGGCCATTTTTTGTAGTAGGCCGGTACGTCACAATATTCCATGCATGCATCGCAGCGGCACTTGAGACAGCGGGACGCTTCGCCGGACGGGACTGTCTGCCGGACAAGACGTTTCGGGTCGGGCGGCAATTTGGTTTCCATGATATTTTCCGGATAGACCAAATTTCCCGTGCGCAAAAACGCATCGATGACCGCCCCGGCATGTAAGCCCTGTGCGAGGGCGTCTACCCCGGTTTGTCCGGTCACAGCTCCGCCTGCAAACCATCCGATACCGACGCCCGCGGACAAATCGGAAAGACCATGCCGGTTTCCGGCTATCTCCTCCGCCTCGCCGAGAGGATTATTTCCCCCCCCTGCGGCATCTGTGTACGGCGCCGTATCTATCAGACAGCGGCTCAGGCCGAGATCGTTTCCCAAAGCGCCTGTGGCAACGTAGGCGGCGTCAAATCCAAGCCGGTTTATCTCTTCGCGCGAGGTGATTTCGGTATTCGTATGCAAGAGGTAGTGTTCGTGCATGAATTGCCGTTCGACGTCGGCAAGCATGGCTTCGTCCAGATCGCCGCCAATCGATGGATCCCTTTCGAAGATCTCCACACTGTATTTTTTGGAAGCGAGGCGCAGGGCGCATCCGAGTCCTGACAGTCCCGCACCGATGACCGCGATACGCTTTGGCCGTGCCTGCAGATTGTAATCATTGGGCTCTCTGTCTGTTGTTTTGGCGGTGACCATGGCCTCGAGTTCACGAAGGGCGATGGGTCCGCCTGCATTTCGAAGAGGACATACCTGTTCGCAGGGACGGTCGCAAAGCCTTGATACGATGTGCGGAAAGCCTACCGCATCCCGGTACAATTTGTAGGCGGAGTTGATCTGACCCTGCTCGATCAGTTCGGTGAACGTCCTTACATCGAGATGAAAAGGACATTTTGCAGTGCAAAAGGCAGGTTCGTTTGCCAGACAAGCATCGAATTGTTTTAGCTGATCTTCTACTCTGATCTCGAGATCGTAAACCATGCTACAAAGATAAGCCATACATGCATAGATGTCAAAACTGATAGCTTGTTTTTTTGATCAGGCGGCCGCTGTGGATATCGCCGGTCAGTTCTTTGCCTTCGACAATGACTTTGCCGTTTACGAGAACATAGGCGATGCCATCAGGCGGTTCATCCGGTTTTCCCTGTCCGACAAAGTCGGAACGATCGATGATGTGTTCCTTATCAAAAATGACGATATCCGCATTTTTGCCGGGTTCTATGGAGCCGATGCAGGAAAGACCAAACCGCAATGCAGGCAATATGGTGATTTTTTTAATCGCATCGATCAGGGAAATATCATTGTTTTCGCGTACGTGGCGGCCAAGCAGTCTGGGAAAAGTGCCGGAGATCTCCGGGGCGCCGACGCCCATATAGTGCGGACCGTCCGCAGCATTTGTAGAAACATAGACATAATCTTTTTTGAGCGCCATCGTGATCGCTTCCCGGTCGCAGACAGAAGCCGAGATGAGCGTCTCCGGATGTCTTGTCCTAAGATATTGAAACATTTCTTCATTGCAGTACTCTCCCAAATGGATACCGGAAGAGATCAGCAGATCATTGACGGATACATCCCCGTACTCTTTTTCCCAGCCCTCATCAAAAATGCCCGTACCGATGCAGGCCGAAAACGTATCGTAGACGCCGCTGTCGGCGGTGATATCAAGTCCCGATTTGCGCGCATCTTCAATAATTTTCAGCGCATCCGACATGGCGCCGCCGATCCCGACCATATAGATGAGCTGCAGGATCTGTACGCTGACGCCGGTTTCTTCGGCAATACGCAGGATCTCGTCAAAATAGGCGAGCGCTTCCCGTCCGTCTTTTCTCATATGCACGAGGATCGGACACTCGTAGGACTTTGCTACGCGGGCCAATTCCAGCATTTCTTCGGTGGATGTCCCCGGTATCAGTTCCGGAGCAAAGCAAATGCCAAAGGCTCCGTGCTGCAAAAATCGCTCGGCAAGAGTGGACATGGCTTTGATTTCCGAAGCGCTTGCGGCACGATTCATATCGATACGAAAGGCATTGCGGAGTACGAAAGACTGGGATATGGAAAACCCCTGGTTGATGAGGAATCCGGTCTCTTCGATTTCCCGGTATACCTTGCTGTTCAGATTTCGTTCACCCCCGAGCGTCGTGGTCCCTCCCTGTTTTGCCATGCAGGCAGCGGAGTATTCATTTCCGTCTACATGCGAGTGAAAGTCGATGAAGCCGGGCGCTACGGTGAGGCCGCTTGCGTCGATCATTTGGCGTCCTGAAATTTCTTCCTCTGTCAGCGCCGCAATCTTGTCGCCGCTGATACCGAGGTTTGCCTGAATGATACGGTTTTCCCTGACGTCGACAATATTTCCGTTTTTGATCGCGATGTCGTAAATTTCTGATTTGGGCGGTTTCATGGAGTCCCCTTATTTTTTTATAATACGATATATTTTTGACCGGCTGATTCCGAGCGTTTCTGCGGTTTGAGTGATGTTGCCGTCCAATCTGTCAAGTACGGCCTGCACATATCTTGTATTGATTGTGTCGAGGTCGTCGATTTCCACCGCGAAAAGGATATCCGGTGAAAGGTTTCCGGGATCGGCAAACACGCGCTTTGGCAGCATGTTCGTTGTGATTTTGTCATTCTCCGCAAAGACCATCATGCGCTCGAGGGTATTGTACAATTGACGTACATTTCCTGGCCATCCGTATTTGCAAAGCACTTCCATTGCGGCGCTGTCAATGGACCGGATGCTTGTTTTCAGTTTGTTTTTTTCGATATAGTCCCGAACGAGGAGAGGGATGTCCTCTTTTCGATCCCTAAGTGGCGGTACCTTGATGTGCACGATATTGAGACGATAATACAGGTCCTCGCGAAACCGCCCCTTCTCAACCTCACTCAAAAGATCCGAATTGGTTGCCGCTATGATTTGTACGTCGATATGAATGGGTTTGTGGCCTCCGATCCGTACCACGCTGTTTTCCTGAAGTACGCGCAGTAGTTTTGCCTGCATATCGAGCGGCAGGTTGCCGATCTCGTCGAGGAACAAGGTGCCGTTGTTTGCCTGCTCAAACCTGCCGACATGTCCGCCCTTTTGCGCTCCCGTAAAAGCGCCTTCTTCGTAGCCGAACAGTTCGCTTTCCAGCAGCTCCCTTGGCAAAGCCCCGCAATCCACAGCGATGAAGGGTTCGTCGCTGCGGATGCTTCGGTTGTGAATCGACTGTGCAAAACACTCCTTGCCGGTGCCGCTTTCACCTTCGAGGATGACGCGGGCGCTGAAGTCGGCGGCCTTCATGGCCTTCTCGATGCATTTGCGCAGCGTGAGGGATCTCCCAATGATACGGTCAAAAGTGAATTTGCTTTCCTCGTTCAGCACGGCGGCCATCTTTTCGATCTCGCCGATCGGCGTAAAGATCAGCAGCTCGTTGTTGCTGTCGTTCTTGTTTGCGATTGGCCGGCAGCTGAGCAGATATTTGCGGGATTGATCTTCACCGGTGAGTTTGACTTGAATATTTGTATAGAGCGAGGATGTCCGCAGCAGGGTACTGATGTCGGGCTTCATGCGTATGGCATGGATGCTCTTTCCAATCAGCTCGGATTCATCCCCGAGCCCGGTAAACTCTAGGAACTGCTGATTGGTATAAGTGATGTTGAGATCTTTATCCAAATAGATGATCCCGTCTGTAATGGCGTCGAGGATATCTTGTTTTTCCGTATTTTGTGCATGTATCGTGTCGTTGCTGCGAAAGAGCGCAATGCCGGTCTCTATGGCCTTTGCCGAAGCATCCGCGATCGATATGATATATTCTCCCATGCGTTCGAGCATTACAAAAATCGCTATTGCGCCGCGGAGTCTGCCGTCCACATCCCGGATGGGGGAGGCGTATCCCGCGTATCTGTGATTTTGCTGAAAATAATGCTGTGCGCCGACAACACTGCTCGCCTGCTCGTGTTTCAATGCAAGGTCGATGCAATTGGTGCCCGCATAGGATTCGCTGAAGTCTGCGCGCAAACTACCGAAAAATTCATCGGTATCGTTCCCGGTCTCGGTCAGAACGATGCGGTCGGCATCGACGATATAGATGCAAATAGGGCTTTCGTGAAAGCCATCGATCACACTGTCAAGAATATTGTCGGCGATGCCAAGAAAATTTTTGTTGAAAGATAATTTTTCCGTAAACAGATCTTTTTTGCATAACTTGGGCACGATTTCACGTGCCGCCGCATCCAGACCCGTTTCCTGACAGCGTTTCCACGAGTCCATGATTTGCGGATCGATAACGCTCTCATTCGAGGTCTTGTTTTTGATGAAGTCAACCCAGGCGTATTCATACCCGATCAGCTCCGGATTTTCAATATTGTAAAAGGGATTGTACGACATAGTTGCCTCCTCCTCTGCCGACTGTATTAAAATAATACAGTATAATCGAGCGAATTGCAATAATATTCAGAAATTAAATTCGAATGTATTAAAACAAGGCAGTAAAAAACGGAAATCGTCTCGTTTTGAGACACGGCGATTTATTTCACGCCCCAAGCATTTGCGTTGCAGGTATTGAAAAACCAACCTTTTTTGATCCCGCAAAAAGTTGGCACGAAACTTGCGTAATAAATATATATACGGAATTGCATGCGAAGCTGCTCTCCGTGAGAGAGCCGAAAAATCGGAAAAGAGGTGAAGAATTGACATTAGCAACATATTCTTTTGAGCTGCCTACGCGCATTGAATTTGGAGTGGGTGTTATTGAAAAAGCCGGCAGTGAGGCGAAAGCGCTCGGCGCGTCCAAGGTCATGATCGTTGCGGACAAAGGCGTGATCGGGGCGGGACTCGTAAAGCCTGTAGAGGAAAGCCTGAACGCAGCACAGATCCCCTTCGTCGTCTTTGACCAAATCGTACCGAATCCGCGGGATGTTCATTGTGAGGCAGGCGCAAAACTGGCAAAGGCGGAAGGCGTCGATGTGTTGGTCGCGGTGGGCGGCGGCAGTTCGATCGATACCGCAAAGGCTATCGGGACATTGTTGACCCATGGCGGCATCGTGCAGGACTGGTGCGGATTCCAGTTGCTCGAAAGGCCGATCACACCCTTGATCGCCATTCCGACTACGGCGGGCACCGGGAGCGAGGTCACCCCCTTTTCCGTCATCACGGATACCAAAGAACACGTAAAGCTCAACATATTCGATCCAAAGGCGGCGGCGCGCGTCGCGTTGATCGACCCATCCGTATTGCTCAATTTGCCTTCGCATATCATGGCCTCTACGGGCGTTGACGCTATGACGCACGCGGTCGAGGCCTATACCTGCAATGTGGCAAATCCGCATACGGACGCCTACGCTCTTTACGCGATCGACCTTATCAACAAAAATCTCAGGAAGGCTGTCAGCGCCCCGGATATCGAGTCTTGTACAGGCATGATGCTGGGCAGCACTATCGCCGGCATCGCATTTGGCTATGCGGATGTGGCGGCAGTACACTGCATGGCGGAGGCGCTCGGCGGGAAATACGATACTCCGCACGGCGTCGCCAATGCGCTTTTCCTTCCTCTTGTTACCGAGTTCAATATCCCGGCCGATATCAAAAAACATATGAACGTTGCCGTTGCGCTTGGGGTGAAACCTGAGGGGAAGGTAGCGGAAGCTGTTGCGATGGAAGGTGTGGAAGTCCTGAAGAAACTCTGCGCGGATGTGGGTATTCCTAAGATGAAGGACATCCCGGAAATCGATCCGGCTGATTTCCCCGCGCTTGCCGAAGCAGCGGAAAAGAATGTTTCTACGCCGAGCAATCCGAGAGATATCGGCGCAAAAGAATATTTGTATTTGTTTAAGAAAGCATATGAGGAGGAAGAAAAATGAACATCGGAAATTTTTATGCTTTGCACGGAAAGATTGAAACAGAGGCGCTCAGTGTCGTTGTTTCGCAGTTTTGCCCCAAGAGTGCAGCAACCTGGGAAGAGATTGACGACAATGTTTCACAGATCCTGGCGAGAATGGATCAGGCTTCGGCGGGTTTCCCCGGATTCGATCTCTTTGTCAGCCCCGAGTGCGCATTTCAGGGGTATCATGCAGGGAAGTGGGCCGGATTTTTGCTCGATATCGACGGTCCTCAGGTACAGCGCGTCAAGGACAAGTGCAAGGAACTCGGGGTCTGGGGGATCTTCAATCCCTGGATCAAGCCGAAAGACGGTCGTTTCTGTGACAATACAGGCATCATCGTCAATCCTGATGGCGAGATCGTCCACAAGTATGTGAAGATGAATCCATGGACACCGGGCGAGCCGACGCAGGCCGGCGGCGCGTGCCCCGTCCTTATGGATGGTCCTAAGGGCGCGAAGATCGGACTCATTATCTGTGCAGACGGAGACTATCCCGAAATTTGGAGAGAGGCTGCTGTCAACGGCGCCAACATCATCGTTCGTATTTCTCATTACATGGCTCCTTACGACCGCGCCATGCAAATCACCAACAAGGCCGGCGCTTACTGCAATCAGGTCTACGTTGTCAGCTGCAACACCGCCGGCATCGACGAATACTACAACTATTTCGGCGAAAGTACGATTTACAATCCGGACGGTACGGAGATCATTCAGGCTCCGACCGGGATACCCTATGTGATCAAGGCCGATCTCTATCCCGGTATTATCGATCATATGAAGAGGCAGGCTGTTCACTCCAATCCGATGTATACATACAAGAATCGCGGCGCGTCAAATCCGGATGACAACGGTTTTGGCCAGGCCAACATGCCGTACAACGCTTATAAATACTAAGGCGATCGAAAACGAGAAAGGGAGGAAAGAATTATGTATTTCTACACAATAGAAGGTAATCCGTTTTTGGCCGACATGCACTTCATGCATAAGGCGATGGCGCCCATTCTGTTTCCGACAACAAAGGCGGAGATCATCAGCGCCGTCGGTCAAAAGACGGTTCGCGTCGGTCACGATGAGTACAAGACAGTAGAGGAAATGATTTCTCCGCTCGTACTCGAAGAATACAGTTGTGCGTGTGCATTTTACTGTGCACTTTTCTCGAACATCTACTCAGAGTAGGGGCCGGGGATAGGAGGCGTGATGTCGGATTTTTATACACTGACCGGGATCAAAAAATCATTTGAAGGAAAAGGCGAGCTGATCCATGTGCTCGACGGGATTGACCTGAGTATCCGGGAAAAAGAGTTTGTTTGCATCATGGGGAACAGCGGATGCGGCAAATCGACCCTGATCAAAATCATGGAAGGCATCATACCGCGCGATGGGGGCGAGATCATCTTTGACGGCATCTCGCCCGGCAAACAGGTGTCCAAAGAACTACAGAAAAAAATGGGTATCGTCTTTCAGGGCGACAATCTGCTTGAATGGCTGACCGTGTACAAAAACGTAGAACTACCGCTCAAGGTATTCGGTCAAAAGGACAAGGCGGAGAACAAAGCGAAAGTGATGGAGGCGCTGGAGCTGGTCGGTTTGCAGAATTACTGGGACTGTATCCCGCGCGAGTTGTCGGGCGGGATGCGTCAGCGGACCTCTATCGCCAGAGCGTTGGTGAGCGATCCTGACATCCTCATGCTGGATCAGCCCTTCGGCGCATTGGACGCCATCACGCGAAAGACCCTCAACCAGGAGCTGTTGCGGATATGGCATACAACGCAGAAGACTTGCGTCATGATCACAAACAATGAAAACGAAGCGCTGTATCTTGGCGGCAGAGTCTTGGTGATGTCAAACTCGCCTTCACGGATCGTTCACGAGATCGAAGTCCCGCTCACCTACGAAGAAAGAGTGAACAATCTCGCGCTGAACCCAATCTATCTAAAACTTCGCACCGAGCTTGCACGGATCGTAAGGTCGCTGGATACACCGCGTCAGAACTGAGGAAGTGAATTGATATGAAAATAAATTCAAAAGCAGTCAATATATGCGCACCGATCATCGTCATCATCCTCTTGATCATCCTGTGGCAAATCATTTGCACGGTCACAAATATTTCGTTTCATGTGCTGCCAAAACCCGGGGAGGTCGGCACAGCGCTTGTTGAAAACTTCCGCGGCACGATCCTTTTGGATACGATGGCCTCTGTCAAAGTCATGCTCATCGGCTACTGCATCGCGGTACCGCTTGGATTTGTCATCGCGGCGATCTCTTCGCAGTTTACCCTCGCGGTGCGCAGCATCATGCCGGTACTCATCATACTGATGCTCACGCCGATGGCAACGCTTGTACCGATCTTCAAACTCTTTTGGGGTGTGGATCCCACGCTGAAGATCCTGATCGTTGTCCTGCAGTGTACGCCTGTCATTGCCGTCAACAGCCTGTCGGGGTTCATCTATGTGCCTGAAGCGAAAAAGGAACTCATGCGGGCGCTCGGCTGCCGGAAATGGGAATCGTTTTTCAGGGTGACGGTTCCGAACGCGATGCCGCAGATCTTCACCGGGCTCAAGCTCGGCTGTATCCTTTGTACGATTGCCGCCATGAGCGCCGACATCTCGGTAGGTCAGGGCGGATTGGGCTATAGGATCCAGGTCGCCTCTTCTTTGTCGGCAACGGACTTGGCCTATGCCGCGATCGTGGTCGCCGCCATACTCGGCGTTGCACTCTATATGATCGTGTCTGTGATCGAAAGCCGCATTGTCACTTGGAAGTAAGGGAAAGGAGTAGTGCTTTGGAAAAATCGTATATCTCGATAGAAAACGTAAGCAAGGTTTTTCAAACGCGCAAGCACTCTATCGCCGCGCTAAAGGACATCAGCATGCGGTTTGAAAAAGGCGAATTTGTCTCGATCGTCGGGCCCAGCGGCTGCGGCAAGTCGACCATCATCCGCATGGTCGACGACATCATCAAGCCTACGGAAGGCTCGATCACCGTGGATGGCTTTACCTACGACAACAATGTTCCGCTCAGCAGCGAACAGATACAAAAACTCGGGTTCATCTTCCAAATTCCAAATCTCTACCCGTGGTTCACGGTCAAGGAAAACGTGATGCTCCCGCTGAAGATCTACGGGAAAGACTTGAAGGAATACGACGAGAGGGCAAACAGCCTGCTTGACGGCGTGGGTATGCTTGAGTACGCCAATGCTTACCCCGCAGAGATATCGGGCGGTATGAGTCAGCGCATCGGCGTGATCCGCGGCATGATACACAGTCCGGATATTCTGATGATGGATGAGCCATACGGCGCACTCGACGAGAGCACGCGCGAAACGCTCAATATGGAGCTGCTGAAAATATGGAAAGACACCGGCACGACGATCATATTCATCACGCACAACGTGGAAGAAGCGGTGCTTTTGAGCGAGCGCGTCTACGTGATGGAGTCACACCCCGGAAGGGTCATAGCCGATATCAAAATCGATCTGGGCGAGGAACGCACGCTGGACCTCATAGGTGAAGAACGGTTTGGGGAATACTGTACGGAAATCGAAAATCTGATCGGCAAAATAGAACTCGCAAAGATCAAATAGGAGCAGGGACAGCACATGGAAAATTATGCATTGAAAAACAAACCGATCATGCGCCTTCTTAGCACAGGACTGCCGCCGGTCGTATTGATCATTATACTTTTGGCCGTATGGCAGATCGCGTGCATCGCCGGCAATATCCCCAAATGGATGCTTGCACGTCCCACCGATGTAGGCGTCGCACTGACTGCGGATTTCAAGGAACTGCTTCCCGATATCCTGTCTACATATATCAACATCATCGTAGGGTTTTTGCTCGCGGTGGCTATCGGTCTTGTGATCGCGGTTCTGATCTCTTCATTTTCGCTGCTCAGCGCAGCGCTCACGCCGCTCATCATTGCCTTGTGCTGTATTCCGATGGTGACGCTGGTGCCGATGATGATGCTCGTACTCGGTACCGGCCCGGATGTGAAGATCATCGCGATCATCATCCAGGCCTTCCCGCTCGTCAACCTCAATTCGGTGGTTGCCTTTATCAATGTCAATCCCGAGCGGCTGGAGCTCATGAAGTCTCTGAAGGCCAACAAGGTGCAGACCTTCACACAGTGTATTTTCCCCGATGGGATTCACGGTGTATTCACCGGGATCCGGCTCGCCAGCATCATGGCGATGGTCACGGGCGTCGCCTCGGAAATCGTTGGCGGTAAAGCGGGACTGGGAAGCCGGATCATTTATTTTATTAATTTTTCGAAAACAGCGGATGCATTTTCATGCATCGTTTACATCGCGGTGCTTGGCATCCTGATATACGGCATCATTTCCATCGTGGAAAGGCAGATCAAATGGTAGGCCCGGACGCAGGGAAAGATCAAATAAGCAGTTCTTGGTTCAGAATGGAGGAGAGTATGAAAAAGAAGTTATTGTGTACGTTGTTGGTAATGGTAATGGCAGTTGCGCTTGCGCTTGCAGGTTGCGGCGGGGGAGGCGGAAGTACAAGCAGTGATAAGGGAAGCGGAGACGCCGATACGGGGACGGCGAATTCCGGCCTGAAAAAAGTCACTTTTGTAGGACCGGTAGCCCTTGACTCGTTTGACCAGGTTGCGCTGTTTGCGGCAGACTACCTCGGATATTTCGAAGAAGAAGGAATTGATATCGAATTTGTCGAGCAGCTCGGCACGGACGATGTGAAGATGGTCGCTGCGGGTACGGCGCAGTTCAGCTACCCCTCACCGGGTGTGTTCATGTCTTCTCTGGATGCGGGTGTTGACAATGTGACGGCAATCTGCAGCTACTGCTCGATTCAGATCTTCGGCGTTGCCTACAACAAAGACTCCGGCATTTCCGATTGGTCTGATCTTGAAGGCAAGCAGATGGCTCTCGGCAGCGAGGCCTGGACGCCGCTCTACACGCCGATCCTGTTCAAGGCCGGCCTTGATCCCGAGCAGATAGAAATGATCAGTTTTGGCGCAGGCCGTTTTGAGGCATGTGCTTCCGGTCAGACGCCGACCCTTGGCACCTGGCTCAACGAATATTATCAGTTGCTTGGTCAGGGCTACGACTTTGGTTATCTTGACGGAAACCAGGTTGCACCACAGCTTTCCAACACGCTCATCACGAGCAACGACATCATTGAGAATGATCCCGATTTGGTAAGATCCTTTATCAAGGCCTTTGCAAAGGGTCAGTACTTCCTGTACCTCAATCCTGAAGCTGCAGCGGATATCACGCTGTACACCCGTCCCGACCTCAAGATCGACTGGGAAGGCGCTGTCGGCGCAGCAAAGGGTACCAATGAAATGGAACTCGGCCGTACAGAGGAAGAGCAGAAGGCAAGAGTCGAAAAGGGCATCGGATACATGGATTTGGCATATGCGCAGAATGCGGCAGACAACCTTTTGGCAGCCGGTGCAATCAGCAAAGCAATCGATGCATCGCAGTATTATACAAACGAATTTGTAGACCCGAGTTGGGATAAGGCGCCTGTTGAAGAGGATGCCGCAAACTACGAGTTTGTTTCGGCGATCTATTTGGACGCACACAAATAAGGGCTTTGGGGTATTGATCTGCGCGGAGGAAAAGACCCTGAGGGGTGAGGACCTCCGCGCAGGTTTGTAAAGGAGATTTTATGAGTACTCACGTGATCACCGTGGCGAGACAATTCGGGAGCTTGGGAAGACCTATCGCAGAGCAGCTTGCACAGAGACTCGGTTTTGAATATATTGATCGCGATATCATTGAGAAGGCGGCTGAGGATTTGGGCAAGCCTGTCTACGAGCTCATGGAGATCGACGATCGCAACAAGACGCCCAAATACATGCGGATGATGTATCCTCTCGGCGTCGGCAGAGGCGAAAAACAGGACAAGCTGTTTGAGATCGAAAGGGATATCATCATTGATTTGGCAAAAAGTAAAGATTGTGTGATCGTCGGGAGATGTGCCGATTTTATTTTGACAGAGGCCGGGTTTCGTGATCTTTACAATATTTTTGTCTATGCGTCCTATCACGATCGCTTCAATTATTGCCTGAGTCATCTTGGGTTCAACTACGACGCTGTTGAAAAACACATCAAACGAGTCGACAGCGAGAGAAGCTCGTACTATACGCACTATACCGGGGAACGCTTTGATTCTCCGAAATACCGTGACCTCATGATCAACAGCGGATCCATGACATTTGATCGGATTGTCGAGTCGCTCACTGCCTGCGCAAAGCTGCGTTTTCAGCTGTAAGCACATGAAACTGACACTCAAAGAACAGGAGCGTCTGACGATCTTTGGCGTCGCGGAAATCGCAAGACGCCGCTGGAAGCGCGGGGTAAAGCTAAACTATATTGAGGCGACCGCAATCATTTGTGACGAATTGCTTGAAAGGGCGAGAAGCGGCGGGGATTCCCTCGCCGATCTGATCAGCCTCGGTTCCAAAATCATCTCAAAAGAAGATGTGATGGAAGGCAGTGAAAATCTGATTCCGATGATTCAGCTCGAAGTGATGCTGCCCGACGGAAACAAACTTTTGACGGTTCATGAACCGATTCGGCTTGAAAAACAGAGCGACGCGATTTCCAAAGAACAGTTGCTGTCGCTTGATTACTGAGGACGCAGCAGCAGATGATAGAAGAATACAAAATCGGCGAAATTATTTTTGCGGAAGACGATATTGAAATCAATCAGGGAAAGGACGCCATAGAACTGATTGTATCCAATCTGGGCGACCGGCCGATTCAGGTGGGCTCGCATTACCATTTTTTTGAGTGCAATTTTGCGTTGAAATTCGACAGGGAAAAAACCTTCGGACTGCATCTTGACATTCCCTCGGGAACGGCGGTGCGATTTGAACCGGGGGAAGACAAGAGGATTCGGCTGGTATCATATTCGGGGGCGCAGAAAATAATGGGCTTCAACGGATTGACGATGGGCTTTGCTGCGGACAAGACCACACGGGAGGCTGCTTTGCGCAGAATGCATGAAAAGTGTGAAAGAGAGCGAGCGAAATAATGTCATTTACAATCAATCGCAGAGAATACGGTGACATATTCGGCCCGACAAAAGGGGACAAGATTCATCTAAGCGATACCGGCCTGATTGCCGAGATCAAGGACGACTATACGGTGTATGGGGACGAGGCCGTGGCGGGCGGCGGCAAAACGATCAGGGACGGCATGGGGCAGAAGCCGGGTATCACCTCGGACGAGGGCGGACTCGACACTGTTATTACGAACATGGTGATCCTGGATCCGATCCTTGGTGTTGTCAAAGGGGATATCGGAATCAAAGACGGCCGGATCGTCGGCGTGGGCAAGGCCGGCAATCCGGATGTGATGGACATCACGCCGGGGCTGATCATCAGCGCAAGTACGGAAATCATTACAGGGGATCACGGCATGATCGCAACAGCCGGGGGGATCGACGTTCATGTGCATTTCGAGGCGCCGGGGCAGGCGTGGGAAGCGCTCAGCAATGGACTCACGACGATGCTCGGCGGCGGCAACGGCGGCAAGACGCTCAGCATTGAAGCGCCGGGCCGTTTCAATTTGCACCGGATGATCGAATCTTTTGAGGGGCTTCCAATGAACGGCGGAATACTTGGCCGCGGCAATTCCTGTCTGCCTAATATCATTCGCGAGCAGGCCGAGAGCGGCGCGATCGGGATGAAGATCCACGAGGATTGGCTGGCCTCGCCGGCCGTGATCGATAGCTGCCTGAAGGTCGCGGACGAGTATGATTTCCAGGTTCAAATCCACACGGATACCTTGAACGAAAGCGGCTTCGTCGAAAGCACCTTGGATGCGATCGCGGGCCGGACCATGCATGCCTATCATACAGAAGGCGCTGGCGGAGGTCACGCCCCGGATGTGATCAAGGTTTGCGGGGAGCGCAATATCCTGCCGTCCTCGACCAATCCTACCAATCCGTATACGGTGAATACGCTGGATGAACATCTGGATATGATCATGATCGCGCATCACCTCAACCCTCGCGTGCCGGAGGATATCGCATTTGCCGATTCCAGGATCCGTGGTGAAACGATCGCGGCGGAAGATGTGCTGCATGATCTGGGAGCTATCAGCATGCTCGGCTCAGACTCACAGGGGATGGGCAGAGTCGGTGAGTCGATCCTTAGGACGTGGCAGCTCGCTTCCAAAATGAAGCGGCAGAGAGGCCCGCTCAAGGAGGAAGAGCAGGGCAGCGACAACGAACGCATTTTGCGCTATCTCGCGAAATACACGATCAATCCCGCTATCACGTTTGGCGTCAGCGAGTACATCGGCTCCCTTGAGACCGGAAAAATTGCCGATATCGTGATTTGGAAAGCGGAGTTTTTTGGTGCAAAGCCCGAGATGGTGCTGAAAAGCGGTTTCCTTGTATGGTCGCCGTCCGGAGACGCCAATGCCTCGCTCCCCTGGTGTGAACCGGTTTTGTACCGGCCTCAATACGGAGCTTTCGGCGGCAACCCGGACAGACTTTCAAAAATATTCGTCACGGAGGCAGCCATCCGGTGCGGCCTTGCAGATCAGCTGCCGGGGTCTGCCGGGAAGCTTCTTCCTGTCCGGAATACCCGAAGCCTGACAAAGGCAGATATGATCCGGAATCATTTCTGTCCGAATATCACCGTGGATCCGGAGACCTACAAAGTGATGATCGACGGAGAGCATATTACGTGTGAGCCGAGCCGCGAGGTCGCGCTTGGGCAGCGATATTTTTTCCGGTAACGATATATGATTGTAGAAGAAATCACGAAAAACTTAAAGGATGCTGCGGCCTTTGCGTCCGTGCCGGATGCGGAGCGGCGAATCGATCCTGCGCTGCTGACGCGAGGCGAGCTTGAGCGGCCGCACCAGAGCATCGTGACGACGTGCGGGCGCCGGATCCATGTTTCGCTGCCCGAGGGACAATATCTAAAAGACGGAGATGTGTTGGCCGAAGAAGATGGCGTTATTGTAATGGTTCAGGCCTCCGAGGAAGATGTCCTACTCGTCAGACCGAAAAGTGACAGGGAATTGGCGCTTGTCTGTTACAACACCGGCAATATGCATGCGGCTCTCTATTTGGATGGCGAGGATCTTTTGATCCCCTACGATCCGGTGATAGAAACGATTCTTGCCAAGATCACGGCCGCATACGAACGCAGAAGGAGACCGATTTTGGGCGATAGCGCAAAGGCTTCTGCCGGCGCAAGGCATGGGCATGTCCACCACCATGAGGATACGTACACGAGATGAAGGCAGATGGCGCCGGCCGGGGCTTTGGGCATCCCGGGATCTGCTCTTTGCTGCAGTTTGCCGGAGGTACGTTTCCAACGGGCGCATTCAGTCATTCCTTTGGGTTTGAGACCTATGTGTATGAAAATGCGGTCTGTGATCTCGCGGAATTTCAGGCTTTCGCGGACTCCTATCTCCGGTCGGTATTAGGAGGCACGGAGGCTCCCTTTGTCGCCGCCGTCTGCCGCCACGCCGTCGACGGAAACACGGAGCGGATTCGCGAATGCAATGAATTGCTCACGGCTATGCGGCTGACGAAGGAAAGCCGTGAAGCAAGCATCAAAACCGGGAAGGCTTTTTTGCGCGTTGCCGCAGCGCTGTTTCCCGATGCGCCGGAGATGAAATGTCTTTTGGAACTACAGGACTGCCCCGGCGTGAACTATGCCACTGCGTTCGGCGTGACGCTGACCCTTGCAGGCTTGGACGCCGCAGACGTCGTCTCCGCCTATGTTTTCAGCGGCCTCAGCAGTTTGATTCAGTGCGGCGTCAAATTGATTCCGCTCGGCAATACCGAGGCGCAGTTTCTTTTGTTTCGGATGCAGGATCAAGTCACGGATGTTTGTGCGGCCGCACTTCTCACAGATCTGTCTGACGTTTGCAATTTCACACCCTGTCTCGATATCGCATCCGTCAAACATGAGGATCTGCCGTCCAGACTGTATATTTCATAGCAAGGGCCGGGAAGGGAAACGCATGAGAAAACCAATCCGAATCGGCGTAGGAGGTCCTGTTGGATCGGGCAAGACCGCACTGATATGCGTATTGTGCAAAAGACTGAAGGACGACTATGAAATCGGGGTCGTTACGAACGATATCTTTACAAAAGAAGATGCGCTTTTTTTGGTGCGCGCCGGGGCGCTTGCCGAGGAACGGATCATAGGCGTTGAAACCGGCGGCTGCCCGCATACGGCGGTGCGTGAGGATATCTCGATGAATTTGGATGCGATCGATGAACTGAAATCCCGCTTCACAGGTCTCGATATCATCTTTGTGGAAAGCGGCGGCGACAACCTCGCGGCCACCTTTAGTCCGGAGTTGGTCGAGGGGCTCATCTTTGTAATCGACGTTGGGGAAGGGGACAAGATTCCGCGAAAAGGCGGTCCGGGCATCACAAAATCCGATCTGCTTGTCATTAACAAAATCGACATCGCGCCTTATGTGCGGGCGGATCTGGAGATCATGGTCTCGGATACAGAGCGAATGCGCGGCAGCAGGCCCTATGTGCTGACCGACCTGTTTGCGGAAACGGGAATAGACGACGTGATTCGCTGGATCAAAAGAGATCTGCTCTTTGAGGATGCGCAATGACTCAGGGCGCGACCGGGAAATTGAAACTTGTATTTCGCAGTAACGGAAAACAAACCTCGTTGGCTGAGCAGTATTACAAGCTGCCACTGCAGGTGCTTCCCCCGCACGATCAGGACGGGGACGGTACCGCCTTTGTATATTTCCTCAATCCAAGCGGTGGTATTTTGTCGGGCGACCGGCTCTGCACAGAACTCCTTGCCGATGACAATGCCTCGGTGGTCGCAACGACAACTTCAAATAACAAAATATATAAAATGGACGACGGATATGCCGGCATCTACAACGATTTTTCCGTAGGGGATCATGCGGCGCTGGAATATTTGCCGCTGCCGACTGTTCCGTTTGCCGGGTCCAATCTCCGGCAGGAAAATATTTTCCGTATCCGCGGTTCATCCGTTCTTTTTGCGTGGGATATCCTTTCGCCGGGCCGGTGGCGAAGCAATGAGATCTTTGCGTATGATCGATTTGATTCGCTGACAAAGATCTATCGTGATGGCCGGCTGATCGTTTGCGAACACATCCTTGTTGAACCCGGAGAAAAAACGCTGACGAGGATTTGCGTCATGGAGTCCTATCTCACGTCCGCCTCCGTTTATCTGTGCGCGAGGGGAATTCCGCTGTCGCTGAAAGATCAAATCCAACAGATATTGCGGTCAAGTGATCTGCGCGGAGGAATGACTTTTCTTGACCGGGAGGCCGCGGCAATCAGGGTCGTAGCAAATGACCCGCTCCTGCTGCAGGAAGCATTGGATGCTATTTGGACGGCCTTTCGCAAACAAGTGCTGGGGAAGGATGGTACAAAAATCAGGAGATATTGAATGAGAATCGAAAGAAAATCTATTAAGTCTACAAACTTTGTGCGAAACTATAGGAACGGAAATAGGAGAGGGAGGAATTTATGAATATAAAGAAGATGACACTCAATATCAATGGTGTGGATCGGATGTTTATCTGCGACCCGCAGGCGGATACGCTCGCCATCGTGCTGAGAAGACTTGGACTCACAGGCGTCAAGGTCGGCTGTGGCATCGGCGTATGCGGGGCATGCTCGGTCATTGTGGATGGCAATGTCATCCGGGCCTGCACGAGAAAGATTACCGCAATCAAAGAGTACAGCAGCATCATCACGATCGAGGGAGTCGGAACGCCCATGCATCTGCATCCCCTGCAGGTCGCTTTCATGGAAAACGGCGCGGTGCAGTGCGGATTTTGTTCCCCGGGTTTCATCGTTTCGGCCTATCAGCTGCTTGCGGAAAACGCAAGTCCTTCCAGAGAAGACGTGCGGGACTGGTTTCAGAAACACCGCAACATCTGCCGCTGCACCGGGTACAAGCAAATTGTAGACGCTGTGATGGCTGCGGCCAAGGTGCTCCGGGGTGAGTGCAGCATAGACGATATCAAGGTGAAATTGCCCGAGGACAAAAAGTATTACGGGAAGCCCTTGGTCAGGCCCGCTGCGCTTGGCAAGGTCACGGGTCTCACGGACTATGGCGATGATATCGAACTGAAGATGCCCGACGGCACACTGCATGTGGTCATGGTCCAGCCTAAGGTCGCGCATCACGCGCGCATCATCAGGATCCATACGGATGAAGCTGCGGCGTCCGATGGCGTGTACAAAATCATCACGCACAAGGACGTGAAAGGCAGCAACCGGCTCAATATGTTCACCTTTTCGCGCAGGTCTTTGGCCAGCGAACAGACGCATATCCTGCTTGCCGAGGAAAAAATCTTCAACTATGGCGACATCGTAGCGCTGGTCGCGGCGGATACAAAGACGCATGCAAGGGAAGCGGCGGCGAAAGTCACTATCGAATACGAACAGCTCCCGGAAATGCTCAGCTATCTTGAGGCCGCCATGCCGGATGCGGTGCGGGTTCACGAGGATCACCCGAATATTTGGGGAATGCAGCCAACGGTCAAGGGCGAGGCCGACGTCAAAGGACTCATCGACAAGGCGCCGCACGTCGTGGAAGGAAGTTTTTATTCTACGAGGGAACCGCATATGCCGATCGAAGGGGATACGGTGCAGGCCTACCGGGATGAGGACGGGATGCTGACCGTCCACTGCAAGGCCATGGCGATCTATGCCAATATCGGCGACATTGCGGAAGCTACGGGATTGCCTGCGGAAAATATCAGAGTGGTGGAAAACCCGACCGGCGGCACTTTCGGGTGGGGTATAGCCAGCGCGACATATTCGCTGGCGGCGATCGCGTGCATCGCCTGCGATGACAAACCGATCGCCTTTTCCATGACCTACGGCGAATTCATGGCGTTCAGCGGGAAGAGGGCGCCGTCGTATACCAACGCGCGGCTTGCCTGTGACGATCAGGGAAAGATCATAGCGGCCGAGTGGGACAACGGGCTTGACCACGGCGCGTACAATGAACTCGGCGACGATCTCACGACAAGGATAGCGCGGTTCATGTTCTTCCCGTACAATGTCCCGAATTGCATGGGCTTGTCCAGAGTGGCGTCTACGAATCATTCTTACGGGACGGCGTACAGGGGCTACGGTTCGCCCCAGGCCTATACGACTTCTGAGTCGCTGATGGACATGATGGCAGAGAAACTCGGCATGGATCCCTTTGAGATCCGCTGGGTCAATGTCGCAAGACCGGGGGACCAAAACCTCAACGGCTATGACTTTACGGACTACCCGGGCGAGGCCATCATGAATACGATGCGGCCGCTGTACGAGAAAGCTGTGGCGGATGCAAAAGCGGCGGATACCCCCGAAGTCAGACGAGGCGTCGGCATAGTGTGGGGCGGCTATAATGTAACAGAGGGGACGGCGGACCAGTGCACCGTAGCCATAGAATTGGGTAAGGATGGCCGGTTTTACAAATATGACACCTGGCAGGATCAGGGGCAGGGCGGTGATATCGGCTCGCTCATGGTCACGCTCGAGGCGCTCAGGGTCGTCTTTGACGGCAAGCGAGTCATCGACAAGGATGATGTCGTGCTGATCCAAAACGACAGCAAATTCTGTCCGGATCACGGCGCGACCGCATCGAGCCGCTCGCATTTCATGAACGGCATTGCGACAAACGGCGCGGTCCTCAAGCTTTTTGAGGCGATGCGAAAACCGGACGGCGGGCTGCGCACGTATGATGAGATGGTCTCAGAGGGCATTCCCGTGAAATACGAAAATCAATTCCTTAACGAAGAATTTGGCACGCTCGCTGATCTTGATCCCAATACGGGCGTCGGAAATCCTACTCCTGACTATACCTTCGCCATGTTTCTGGGCGAAGTGGAGGTGGAGGTCTCTACGGGCAAGGTCCGTGTCATCGGATTCCACAGCGTGGACGATGTGGGCGTCATCGGAAACATTGCGGCAGTGAACGGTCAGGTGTATGGCGGCATTTCGCATACGATCGGCTTCGCACTCAGTGAAAATTACGATGATGTGAAAAAGCACAGCAATATCCTCGGCGCGGGCATTCCGACTATCAGGGATGTCCCGGATCACATGCAGGTGATACATTTGGAAAACCCGAGGAAACAAAATCCGTTCGGCTCTTCGGGCGCATCGGAGGCGTTTCAGTCCAGCGGACACATGGCCGTCATCAATGCTATCTACAATGCCACAGGCGTGCGGATCTACGAATTGCCGGCGACGGCGGAAAAGGTAAAGGCGGGGCTGGACATCATCGCGGCAGGCGGAAAGACCGAGTCTCCGAAAAGGTATTTTCTGGGATCGGATTTCTATGAGGAGATGGATAATATCCGAAAAAACCCGGTATAGGCTGTTTTTACATTGTACCGCCTGTCAGTTTGTGATAATATTCGTAGTAAGAGCGGCAGTTTCGCCGTTATGGAGGAAATGGCCCGGCGCTATGCTTGTTTGACATGGCCGGCCTAAATAATTTGCTAATGTGAAAGGAGAAACAACATGGCAGACAGCACGATCGATTACGCAGCATATATCGCAGGCTTGGTGGAAAAAGGCCACGCCGCTCAGAAAATCGCAGAGGGGTACTCTCAGGAACGAGTAGACGAACTTTGCGAAGCGATCGCCTATGCCCTTACTATTCCCGAGACCGCGCTTGAATTTGGCGAAAAGCTTGTTGCCGAATCCGGCATGGGTATCGCGAAGGACAAACAAGCCAAGATGTACGGCAAGGTCAAGGGCAGCTGGGCACAGATGAAGGGTCAGAAGTCTGTCGGTCTGATCGATAGCAACAAGGAAACCGGTATCGACACCTATGCGCGTCCGATGGGCGTCATCGGCGCGATCATCCCCGTCACCAACGGTGAAGCCACACCGGTCGTGAAGAGCCTCATGGCCATCAAGACGCGCAATGCCGTCATCCTCGCGCCCCATCCGAAAGCGCGCAAGGTCAACCTCGAAGTGACGAACGCGGTGCGCGCGGTCCTGAAGAAATTTGACGCGCCCGAAGACTTAGTGCAGGCGATCGAGCCCGAATACGTTTCTGTCGAAGCCAGCCAGCAGCTCATGAAGCAGGTCGATTTCATCCTCGCAACGGGCGGCACCCCGATGGTGCGCCAGGCCTACAGCTCGGGCAACCCGGCAATCGGCGTCGGCACCGGCAATGTCGTCTGCATCGTGGACGAGACGGCCGATCTTCCAAAAGCGGCGGATATGATACTGCGCTCGAAGGCCTTCGACAATGCGACCAGCTGCTCGACGGAAAACAACATCATCGTCTTCGAAGAGATCTACGACAAGTGGGCCGAGGAAATGGCCAAAGTCGGCGCTGTGCTCATCAAGGAAGGTACCGGAGACAAGGAGAAGATCCTGAAGGCGCTCTGGCCCGAGTCCCCTGCCAATCATGACCTTTCGCGTACGCTCGTCGCTCGTCCGGCTACGGATATCGCGGCGGCGGCAGGCGTGGATGTACCTGCAAATACCAAGCTCATCATGGTCGAGGAAAACGGCGGTTACGGCAACGACTTCCCGTTCACAGGCGAAAAGCTCAGTCCGGTCGCCGGCATCCGCAAGGCGAAGGATTTTGAGGATGCCTTGGAAAAGATGCAGAAGATCCTCGATTATCAAGGTAAGGGTCACTCCGTTTCGATTCACACTGTGAAGGACGAGCGCGTCACGAAAATGGGCGAGATCATCCCCGTCTGCAAGATCGTCGTGAACCAGCCTCAGTCGCTGACGAACAGCGGCAGCTGGACCTGCGGCTATCCCGTGTCGATGACGCTGGGCTGCGGCACCTGGGGCCACAACAGCATCTCGCACAATGCGACATGGAAGGATCTGCTGAACTTTGTCTACGTCAGCCGGGAGATCCCGAACTGGCAGCCTAAGGATGAGGATCTCTTTAGCGAAAAGATTCGTAATGCCTTCAACTAAGCAGGCTCTCAAACAAGGAGGTGCGTTATGAGCACGATTCAGGAAATTAGCAAAAAGTACAATTTGCATTCCTGGTCCGCCCAGAAAGGTCTGAACCCCACGGTCATCACCAAGGCGAAGGGCATCTATTTCTGGGACGAGGACGGGAACAAATACTATGACATGAGTTCACAGCTTGTGAACTCAAACCTCGGCCACGGCAATGCCGCGCTCGTCAAGGCGATCAAGGATCAGGCGGACAAGATCCCGTTCATCGGTCCGGCCTATGCGCTCGAAGTGCGCAGCGAGGCCGCGAAGGGCCTTGTTGAATTTGCCGGACCTGCATTCAAGGGCGGCAAGGTCTTCTTTGCCAATGCCGGTACGGAGTCCAATGAAAACGCGATCAAGATCGCAAAACAGTTCACCGGACGGTGGAAGTTTCTGTCGATGTACAACAGCTATCACGGTTCGACCTTTGGATCGTCGCAGCTGACGGGCGAGGAACGCCGCTTTCCGGCAGAGCCGGGCGTGCCGGGCTTTTTCCACTTCGACGGGCCCAACGCCTATCACGCGCCTGCGCAGGTCACCTTCAAGGATGAGGCCGATATAACATCCTACTACCTCGACATCTTTCGCGATGCAGTCTCCAAGGAAGGCCCGGATCTCATCGCCGGAGTCTTTGTCGAGACCGTGGTAGGCTCAAACGGCGTATTGGTCCCCCCCAAGGGCTACCTGAAGGGGCTGAAAAAGATCTGCGAAGAAAACGGCATCCTGCTGATTTGCGACGAAGTCATGGCCGGTTTTTACCGCACGGGGACGAAGTTCGCCTTCCATCAGTTTGACGTGAAGCCGGACATCGTGACTTTCGCGAAAGGTTCGACCAGCGGCTATGTCCCGTTTGGCGGCGTCATTGTGAAGAAGGAGATCGCAAACTTCTTTGATGCGCACAAACTCTGGAACGGGCTGACCTACTCGGCGCACCCGATGGGCTGCGCGGTCACCGTCGCATCTCTGGCGGAATATGAGCGTCTTGGTATCGAAGAAAACGTGAAGAAGGTCGGCAAGGTGCTGGGCGAGCTGCTCGACGAACTGACGGCCAAGCACGAGAGCATCGGCGAGGCGCGTCACATCGGTCTGTTTGCGCAGATCGAGTTTGTCAAAAACCGCGGGACGAAAGCGCCGTACTCCGGCGCGGAGATCTCGAAATTGCTTGGCAGGCTAAAGAAGGCCGGCTTTGTGACCTATAGCCATGCGAGCGCCATCATGGTGGCGCCGCCGCTGATCATCACGGAGGCGGAGCTGCGCAAGGCGATCAAGATACTTGACGCTGTGCTGACTGAAGGGATTTGATGGATCCCGGGTCAAGCCCGGGATGACAGGGCTGTGAAGCCCGGGATGACAGGGCTGTGAAGCCCGGGATGACAGCGGCGCCGCTGTCATTGCGGCCGCCGAGCCGCAATCCACGCTTGATGATGCGCCTCTTCTTTTTGGAGAGGTGCGTTTTTTTAGTTTGGGTGCAGGTTTTGTGATATACTGATACGATTGCTTAAAAATAGAAAGGAATGATAGACAGCGCATGGAGAATAATGCACACAAAATTCTTGGCATCGGCCAAAGGGCGAGTGAAAAGGACATCAAGACGGCTTACAAACGGCGTCTGAAGCGGCTGAGGGAGTTGTATCCCGACGCGGAGGAAAATGAAGAGTTCAAGGCCAAGGCGGCGGAATACGCCAAGGCAAAAGAAGATATCCTGAAGGCCATCAAGCGCAATGCCGAAATAAAGGGCCTGTCGGAAGAGGCTTATGCGAAACAACAAAAGCAAAACCGTCTCTTTGTTTTGCTCGTGGTCGTGATCATTGCCGCGATTGCGGCTGTCGCGGCGCTCTCGGTAAACGGCGTGATCGGCTCCGGCCCAAGTGTGAACAAAGGCGGCGTTGTGGCGAAAATCGGTGATACGGAAATCAAGCAGGGACTCGTGGACGGACTTTCGGCATATATGAACTATGCCAACTATGGACAAAGACTTGACTCGTTCACCGAGGAAGATGCGGAAGTCGCGAAAAATTCGACGCTCGTCTCGATCATCGTGCCGGCAGAATTGATCCGGGAACATCTCGAGGCGGAAGGCAAGGCAAATCTGGACAAAGAAGCCAAAGCCACGATCAAGGCCGGCATTGACAAAGCCTATGGAGATGCGACTACGAACCAGGTATTGAGAGAACAATTCGTCCCCCGCACATCAGTCAAATATTTCTTTGAATTGCAGGAATACTACAAGATTTTCAAGGAAGAGGTGATGGCGGCTGATCCTGTGACCGATGAACAGGCACAGGAGTATTACGATGAAAACGATACGTATTTCAATATGCCCGAACAAAAAACCGCAAGCCATATCCTGATTGCAGATCCGGATCATACGCCGGAGAAACTAACGGAGATCGAGGATATTTTGGCGAGGGCGGAGGCCGGTGAGGATTTTGCCGAGCTCGCGAAGGAATACAGTGAAGACGAAGGAAGCGCCGAATCCGGCGGTGCCCTCGGATCCTTCGGTGAAGAAAACAATTTTGTTCCCGAATTCAGCGAGGCCGCATGGGCGCTCCAAAATGTAGACGACATCTCCGGCGTCGTCGAAACAGAGTTTGGCTATCACATCATCAAACTTACCGGGATCACGGAAGCGACATCGACGCCGTTTGAAGACGTCAAGGACGACATTGTTTCATATCTTGAAGATGAACGGACCGGCGAGGCGGCCGACGCTCTGAAAGATGAGATCAAGGTCGAGTACTTTGGCTATGTCGATCCCGATACCGGAGAGCCGCCGGTCGTGACGAGTGCGCTCAAGGCAAACGTGGATGCGGCAGCGGCTGTCGCAGGGGCCATACAGGATGCTGAGACTCCAGACGCAGAAGATGAGGCGGCAGCGGAGGGCGATTTGCCTGACGAAGATATACCAACGGATAGTGAAGGGAATACAAATGACGAAGAATAACGAATTCGATGAAACAGAAGAAGTGACGGAAGATGCTGAAGACGAAACAGAAGAAGTGACGGAAGATGCTGAAGATGAAGCCGCCGCGGAAGACGCAGCGCTGACCGAGAGCGATGAGGCTGACACGGAAACGGAAGTCAAAAAATCGACGGTGAACACGCCGGCTTCAAAGAATAATAAAAATCGCAACATCGCCGTTATTGTGGTTATTATTGTTATTGTACTTGCCGTGATTGTTTTGCTGACGGTGAATGACGTGATCGGGACGGGGACCGGAACCGGGACAGGAATCGATGCGGGCGGCGGCAGCGCACAGGGCGTTGTGGCCAAAGTGGGGGATGCGGAAATCACTCAGGACATGGTCGACCGCGAAACGACGTTTGTGATGTTCAGCAACTACGGAAAAACGCTGGATGCTTTGGCGCCGGAAGAGCAGATCGTCCTCAAAAACCAGATACTCGTGTATTTCCTGGTGCAGTCCGAATTGGTCAAAGAGCACCTGAGGGATCAGGGTACGGAAACGTTGTCCGCAGAACAGCAAGCTGCTGTCGAAGAAAGCATTGACAAATATTATGCGTCGATCGAAAACGCCGAGGCTACGCTGAGCGCTATGGGCGTGACGCGCGAGGATGTCAAGTACTTCCTCGAACTGAATGAATACATGTGGCTCTATCAGCAGGAAGTGCTTGCGGCAAATCCTGTGACGGACGAGGAAGTGCAGCAGTTTTATGATGAAAATCAGTCCTATTTCGTTTCACCGGCGCAGATTTCCGCGAGCCATATCCTGATCATGGATGCGGATCATACGCCGGAAAAGCGCGCCGAACTCGAGGCGATCCTGGAAAGGGCCCGGGGCGGAGAAGATTTTGCGGCGCTCGCGACGGAATTCAGTGAGGACACCGGCAGCGCGACGAAAGGCGGGGACGTCGGATACTTTGGCGAAAGCAACAATTTCGTGCCGGAATTCAGCGCGGCGGCTTTGGCGCTCGCGAGTGTCGGCGATATATCGGACATAGTGGAAACCGAGTACGGCTACCATATCATCAAACTCACTGACAAGCAGGAGGCGACTTCGCAGCCGATCGATGAAGTCAGGGATGATATAGTGAACTATCTCGGGGAAATTCGAACCAGCGAAGCTGCCGCCGAACTGAAAAACGAGATCGATGTCAAATATTATGTGGACGTGGATCCCGCTACGGGTGAGCCGCCGACTTCGCTGCCTGAGGCCGATGAGGCGGCGCCGGAAATCACTGCAGAGACGGATCCTTCGGCGGCCGGCGCTGTGCCCGAAGTCCCCGTGGCAGAATGATGAGGCAGATGGCCGGGACGACGATCAGGGTGATGATCTTTTTGAGGCACTGCAGGAAATAGCTGTCGGGCAGGAGCATGATGATCGGATCCGTTGTCTGGTCGAAGATCCAAAAGTCGTTGTTGAACATCAGCTGATGAAATAGCACAAAGAATTGATCCCAGCCGACCGCCGCCATGAGCAGGCCGGCGGCGGCGGGGATGACTATTGCGAGAATGCCGCCGGCTATGAGAAAGCCGGTTTTTCGCTTTTTGAGCAGGAAGACGCAGAGGAGCGCAGCGCCTGCGGCCGAGATGATGAGTGCGATTTGGAAGGCGGAAAAGATCGTCTTGACTTCGCGGAAATGCTCGCGCCCGTTGTCTGACATGGGCAGTGTCGGGAAATTGAGAGGTCCGGTGAAAAAGACGGAATTGTAGTCGATCAGCGCGTTGTAGTTGGCGAGGATCTCTTCTTCGCCTATGCCGGTGCGCGCAGGCAGATCCGAATCTGCGATATTGGCTGCGTACATGCCCCTGCCGAATACGGTGATTGCCACGGCGGCGGAGACGATGAGCGCCGCGATCAGGATGGCCGCAATCGCGCTCAAGAGGGTGAATTTCTTTTCCTTTTTCATTCCGACATTGTATCATAGGTATATTGTGAAAAAACTACGGGCGATACTTGGAAGGATTCCGCTGAAGCGCATTTTGATTTGCGTGATCATCAATGCGGCGCTATACGTCTGCTTTGTAGCGCTCGATATCGCGGATGCGGCGGGCTTGTCTGTCACGCCTGCGCTGCTTCCGGATGTACTGAAGTACGCCGCGATAGTCTCGTGCCTGATGATCACCCTGTTCGCAACTCTGTCATCCCGGGCACAGGCAACTCTGTCATCCCGGGCACAGGCCCGGGATCCATGGCAACACCGGCGCAGCGCCCGAATTCAATCCGTGGTCTTCGCAATCACCCTTGTCTCCGATTTCCTCCTGCTCTTCACGGATCATTTCGCGGCCGGCCTGCTTGTGTTTTTGTTCGCGCATCTGACGGCGCTGTTTCGCTACAGGCCGCGGTGGGTCCCGCTGTTTGCGGCGGCGGCCGGTGCGCTGTGCCTCGCCGCTCTGATCGCGCGGCGCTCCTCTGATCCGGCGTATCAGGCACTGCCTGTCATCTTGCTCTGCGCCGCCTATGCCGTGCTGATCATCGGCGTGACTATATCGACTTTTCATGCGGAGCAGCCGCGGATCAATACGTTGTTTTCCCGGATAGGCATGATCCTGTTTCTCTGCTGTGACGTCAATGTCTTTCTTTCAAATCTGCTAACGGCAGGTGACGCCTTCAACGATCCGGCGCGCATCCTGATGTGGGTCTTCTATCTGCCCGCGCAAACCCTGCTCGCTCTCTCGGCGGTTCCCCTTCCCCTGCAGCCAAAAAATTCGATTTGACGGGGCCTCCCAAAATGAGGTATATTTATCTTTGCGTGCGGGCATAGCTCAGCTGGTTAGAGCGCATGGGTCACAACCATGAGGTCCCGGGTTCGAATCCCTGTGCCCGCACCAAACAAAATGCAAGATATCACGTCTTGTATTTTTTTTGAGGCAATTCGATGACTTGTATTTTTCGGTCAAAATGCTTATAGTAGAAACAGTTGTGAAGGAGATATTGGTTGGTGTTTGTGTGAATCATCAGAGCGGGAAAAAAAGGGCATTTCTTTTTGTGACGATCCTTGTGATTGCCATCGCTTTTGGCGCCTGCGGGAATTCACCGGAAGAGGGGAGCGGACAGGGCGATATGGGCAAGACTGACGGACAATACGGAGAAACAAATCCCTATGATGAGACCGTGAATTCCCTGAAAGATTTGATCCCCGGCAAGGACTATTTGGAAAATCAGGTGGTTTGTACGGAGGATAGCAAAAAGCAGGCGAAGGCCGTCGCTGAGCGTATCGGCGGCGATTTGTTGTCTTTTGAAAACGGCGTGGGCGTGATCGCTATCCCGGGAACGGTAGCCGACCTCATGCAGCGTCTGGCCGACGAGAAAGAAACGGAGTTCATCGTATCTCCGAATTTTATATATTCACTCAATCTCAATTGAAGAGTTAGGAGAGGAACCATGCACAAGAAATCCCGGATGAGAATTGGCGTTTTGGTCATACTGCTTGCCTTTATGACGTGTTTTTCGACTATTGTGCCGGCGGCAGCGGCGGAGCCTGCCGGCGGTGAGGCCGTATCAGGCGCTGAGGATACGGCCCCGGCCGAAGAGGCTGCGCCGGATCCTGCGGATGACCCACTGACGCCGGAAGATCCGGGCGATGGGGAAGATGCCCTGCTGCCGGAAGATCCGGGTGACGATGAATACATCTTGCTGCCGGAAGATCCGGGCGAGGATGAGGACGCATTGACGCCGGAAGATCCGGTTGACGATGAAGACGTTTTGCCGCCGGCGGCGGAAGACGCATTGCTGCCGGAAGTAGGCGGGGCCCTTGTTCCAAATGCAGAGGAAGATGCCAGCGGCCTTGTGCTCACGGCTGAAATGAGGCAGGAAAAGATAGAGCTGTCCGCAGAGGGAATAGCCGAAGGCCTGCTCGCACTTGAGGCCAACCGTGACTATGTTGACCATATAGTTTTGTACCTGACCGAAAGTGAGGCTGAGGCTCAGAAGGTAGCAGACGCCTATCAGGGGATCCTTCTTTCGTTTTCCTACGGTGTAGCCGAAATCAAGGTGGCAAAGAGCACACAGGAGGTCGTGGCGCTTGCGGCAGATACAGACAACAATTGGCCTGCAGTATATCCGAGTTATATATATTCTCTGGCTTATGAAGGCGAAGATGTGCAGGCGGCCGATATCCAAACTCTCTTTGAACAAGATAGATTGTCGCAGGATGAGATCGACGCGCTCAATGCGGAGAACGAATTTCCCGATGAGGAAGAGCCTGAATATGACGGTATCAGTTTGTTTTCGGCCAAGCCGAATGACCCGTATTTTAACAAACAATGGTTTCATAACACCATCGGGACCTTGGACGCATGGAGCTATGCGCAGGGGGCCGGAGTGGTCGTCGCCACCATCGACAGCGGGATCGCCAAGTCCCACCCCGATTTGAAGAAAAATATCAAAGGCGCGTATGTGACGGCCAAGCATGCGACCCACGGCGTCAGCGACAATGCGGGGCACGGCACGCACGTCGCCGGCATCATCGCGGCTACGGCCAACAACAAGATCGGCGTGGCCGGAGTGGCGCCAAAGGCAAAGATCATGTCGATCAAGGCTTTGGATCTGTTTTGGGATCCGTGGTCGGGTTCGATTCAGGTAGGAGGCGATACAGCGGATATTGTCCGTGCCGTGAAAATGGCAATCAGCAAAAAAGCGAATGTAATCAATATGAGTATTGGCGGTATAGGCTATGACGCTGCGTTTAATAAGTCTATCCAAAATGCCTACAAGGCCGGCATCACCGTGGTGGTGGCCGCGGGAAATGAAACCCGCAATTTGAACTATTATGCTATATACCCGGCGAAATATAAAAATGTCATTTGCGTATCGGCCACGGGCAGATATGACTATATCGCTTTTTACAGCAACTATGGGTACCCGTATATCACGATCGCAGCGCCCGGAGGATCCGGCAGGGAGAACGCGGATAGCATCTATTCCACCTACTTGTCGTCGAAATACCGTTATTATGACGGGACATCTATGGCAACTCCGGTGGTCTCCGGAGTGGCAGCGCTGGTGCTGTCCAGCAGCAGTCTGCTAAAGAGCAGCCGAACCAAGGAAACTGTCAATACTGTCCGCGATATCCTGACGAAAACGGCTACTCCCGCAGGCAGTTCGGAATATTACGGAGCCGGTATTGTAAATGCGGCGGCGGCGGTCGGGTATATCGCTGGATCACCCGTCGCAAAGCCAACGTTTGACGTGAAAACGAAGTCGACGCTCGCGTCAACGAATAATGCCGGAAGCGTCACACTCAGAGTGACTTCTACTACGCCGGGCGTGAAATATTACTATACTCTGGACGGGAAAACCCCAACACTGAAAAGCAAGACATCATCAAGCGGCAAGCTGACCATCGTCACCATCGGCAAGAAATCTGTCACGGTGAAGGTGCGTGCTGTCATTCCGAAAACCGGACGCTCCAGCGCGGTTGCAACGGCCAAGTACACATTGAAGACCAGGGTGAGCTCTATCTCGGTCAAGTCGAAAAACGGGAATACGGGCGTTGTTATCGGCAAAAAAATTACACTGCAGACAAAGGTCAAGCCATCCAAGCCGAGCAAATCGGGTCTTGCCTGGACGTCTTCCGACAAAAAAATTGCTACAGTGGACAAGAAGGGCGTAGTCACAGCGAAAAGGAAGGGGCATGTCACGATCACGGCAAGCGCGACCGATGGGTCGGGCGTGACGGGCAAAATCGAATTGGATGTGACGCCGCTCACGAGGTCTTTGAAGCTCGATTCCAAGAATATGACCTTGTCGAAATCGGCAAAGAACTATCCGCGCACAGGTGACATCGTGGTGACGCCTTCCCCGGCGGGCGCGCTCAGCGGAGCCGCAAATTTCACCTACAAATCATCGAATGCAAAAGTCGCAAAGGTGAGCGCCAGAGGCAAGGTGACGGCTGTCGGCGCAGGGAAGGCCACTATCACGGTCACGGCAAAGGACGGCAGCAAGAAAAACGTGAAGCTGTCCGTGCAGGTGAAAAAATAGCAGAAGAGAGAGGACAAATGATGGATCAGGACTGTATTTTCTGCAAGATCGTATCAGGAGAGATCCCGTCGGACAAGGTCTATGAGGATGAGGAGATCCTGTGTTTTCGTGATTTGGAACCGCAGGCTCCCGTCCACGTTTTGATCGTGCCAAAGCTCCACCTCGCCTCTATAGAGGAGGTCACGGAGAGCCTGGAGCACAAGGAACTGCTCGGGCATCTGATGTCGAAGGTCAGGGTGATCGCGGAGATGCTCGGGCTCACGAACGGATACAGGCTCGTGTGCAATTGCGGTCATGACGGGATGCAGACGGTACGGCATTTGCATTTTCATTTGCTCGGCGGACGGGAAATGGGATGGCCTCCGGGATGAATGAAAATCTGCGCGCCGCACTCTCGATGATTGCAGAGCAATTCGAAGAAGGCGGTATCGTGTGTTTTGCGCTTTTTGCTATCGTGGCCATCCTCACGATCGTCTATTTGCTGCGCGGCATCTACATCATGAAGAAGCGTTCGGTGGAAAGCTTCAATTTCCTGCTGTTTTGTATCCCGGTGCTCGTTTGGTCTGTGCTGACGGATCTGGCGCCGACGATGGGCTTTGACCCGGCGGACGATCTGTGGTTCGGTATTGTCACTGTGGCGGCGAGTTTGCTCATTCCGCCGTTTCTCATGCTGCATGTTCAGAGCCAGGTGAGCTACCATCCCGTGACGGCGGCGCTGCGTATAGCGTGGCTCATAGTACCGATCATATTGATCGCCTTTTGGACGATCCGCATCGCCTATCCGGACATCAATGTCGAGTTCTTTTTCGGGGAGCGTATTTCGCTGTATTCCCTGATTTCAACGGTCTACTTCATCGTGGTGACGGTGCGCTCCTATCTGCTGTGCTTCAACGTGTTCTATCAGATGCCAAAGCATATGCGGCGTTCGACGTATCAGCTGCTCGTCGCCATCAGCGCGACTGCCGTGGCTTACGGGGTGAACGCATATCTGAAACTCGGGCATAATGCCGGGAATATCCTGTTGGCGTTCGCGCTGATCGTCGTCCTGCAGACGCTGTTCACTGCGTTTTTTATTGCGAATTCTTCCAATGTCATCGTCACGAGCCGGGATTTTGTCTTTTCGAGTTTGTCGACGATCGTGCTCACGGTCAGTCTGAAGGGCAATATCCTCGACTGGAACAAAAAAGAAAGAGACGGCTGCGCGCCGCTGCCCGGTCCTCTGTACAAGGAGCCGTATCAGCTCTACCGCAAGCGAATCCTCGATACCTACAATGGCATCGTGTCCAAATACGATGAAAATATTATTACCGTGAAAACGGAAGGGGTCGAAAATCACCTGCTGTTTACCTGGCACGACATCGGTTTCAAGGAGCGTCATTTTGGCTATCTGGTCGAGATCGCCGATATCACGAAGAGTTACCAAAAGATACGGTATTTTGAGGAGATCGCGCTCTACGACAATCTGACGGGTCTGCGCAACCGGAATGCGTATATCGAGGAGGTCAAGCAGATCAGCGCGGCCGGGAATATGCCGCTGTGCATCATCATCGGAGATGTCAACAATCTGAAAAGGACCAACGACCTGATCGGTCATCTCGAGGGCGACAGGCTGCTCCGCGTGATTGCGGATGCCGTACGGGATGGCGCGCCGAAAAACGCCTTCGTCGCAAGGATCGGCGGCGACGAGATCGCGATCCTCGTGCGGAATGCGGAGGCCGATGCGGCAGAGACGCTCACAAGGACTGTCGATGCGGCGCTGTCACAGATCAACGATAATGCCTTTGGTGTGCCGAGTATTTCATGGGGATGGGCGGTCATGCATCAGCCGTCGGAAGATTACAACTCCCTGTTCCGCGAGGCGGATGCTATCATGTACGAGTCAAAGAGAAGGATGAAGGAAGTGAGTCTGAGCGGCATTGTGCCGGATCGGCAAAGCTGATAGATGTTGAAAAAAGTTGAGAAATGTTGAGAAAGGAGAGTGTGGAATGGTAGCGGTATTTGTGAAAGAGAATGTGAAGGAGGGGATGCGCGATGCGTATGTCGAGTATATGCAGGAGGCGATCCGCCTGACCAAACTCGAGGACGGCAACATCGCCTATGATCTTTACGAGCCGGCCGATGAGCCGGGCGGCTGCGCGATGATCGAAGTATGGGAGAGCAAGGAAGCGCTGGACAGGCATATGCAGAGCGAGCATTTCAAGAAATATATCCCCGGCGGAGATGCTTACAAAACGGCTCCTTCCAAAATTCAAATATTCGAACGCCTGTAGGCCATGAACAGCAAGCGAAAAAAGATTTTGATCGACATCGTGTCGACCGTAGTCATTGCCGTTGTGATCATCATCGGGGCGGTGCTCCTGACGGTGTTTTTCGTGGAGGACTTTCACCATCCGGTAGATCTGCTCAACTATGTGAAGGCGCAGTATTGAGCGCGGATTCAAACGGTACCTTCCCTGAAAAACAATCCACAAAAACAAAGTGTTTGTGTCGAAAATCCGTTCTGTTCGTAGTTCGAGCCCAAATACGGCCAAAAGTACGAACGGAACCGCATTTTGGACACAATAATGACCTTTATCGTGTCGAAAATCCGTTCTGTTCGTAATCTAAGCCCAAATGCCGACAAAAATACGAACGGAACGCCTTTTCGACAAATAGCTCCTTCGCTCAATGTGTATCGCAGTCGCCGAAAAACGAAAACCCATGTCGTCAGCCTGCAAAGCCAGCGCCCTGTCTTTTGTACGGCCTGATTAGTAACCGTTTGAGCGCGGGTATACGGCGCCTGAGACGCTTGAAAAATTTTGCTTGAAATGTGCCGCGCAAACGGATATAATTGTCAAGCACGTTATCGCTTGGAACACGCAAAGAGGAGGTGACACGATATGGCACAGGTGATCGTCCGTGAAAACGAGAGTCTTGAAAGCGCGCTCAAACGCTTCAAACGCTCTTGCGCCCGTGACGGCGTGATGTCCGAATTGCGCAAGCGGGAACATTACGAAAAGCCCAGCGTCCGGCGGAAGAAGAAGTCCGAAGCCGCGCGCAAGAA
>JAISJT010000129.1 GCA_031261395.1 Eubacteriales Family XIII. Incertae Sedis bacterium | reverse complement strand
AAACGAAAAACTTCGAAAGCGAAGCGTGACTCGCGGAGAGCGCCCAATATGCGCATGACCGCGCCGGGACTTTCTTTGTGCCCTCAGTGCCATAGCCCGAAGCTTCCGCATCGCGTCTGTCCCGTCTGCAATTATTACGACGGAAAGAAAGTCATCGAAGATTAAACGCACGGCCTGCAAGCATTACGCGAGCAGGTCGTTCATATTGTATAGCCCCGGTTCGCGCGAAAGCAGCCAAGCCGCCGCCTTGAGCGCCCCCTCCGCAAAAACGCGCCGCGAATATGCCGTATGGGTGATCTCGACGACTTCATCGGGACCCGCGAAAATGATGGTGTGCCTGCCGGGAAGCGTCCCGCCGCGCACAGCATGAATACCAATTTCGCCTGTGTTTCTCTGAGCATCCCGGCCGCTGCGGCCAAAAGTATATTCCTTGCGCTCTTTCAGGCTGGCATTGACCGCATCGGCAAGCAATATGGCCGTGCCCGATGGTGCGTCTTTTTTCTGATTGTGATGAGCCTCTACGATCTCGATATCAAAGCTGTCCTCAAGAGCCGGCGCACCGGCCTGTGCCATCTTCGCCAAAACATTGACGCCAAGGCTCATATTGGCGGAGTGAAAGACCGGGATCGTCTGCGCGGCCTCGTTCCTCATGGACAAAACATCCTCGCCAAGCGCCGTTGTCGCGATGACAACAGGCATTTTGCGCGACATGCAAAACAGCAAAACCGCCGGTACGAATACGTGATTTGAAAAGTCGATCACGATATCGGCTTCCGGGGCATCCCGCAAACGAAATTCCGAAAAAACAGGCACGCCATCCTCCGTCCCTGCATCAGTGTCAAAGCCGGCCACAAGTTCAAACCCGCTATTTTCATCGATCAGGTTTCGAACCTCCCGTCCCATGCGGCCGCTATATCCGCTAACAATCACCTTCGGCATATCTTCATCTCCTTACGAGCGTATCAGCAGTTCCGCGATTTGCACCGCATTTGACGCCGCTCCTTTGCGCACATTGTCCGCCACACACCAAAAATTGATCCCGCTCTCAACAGAAAAATCGCGTCGGATGCGGCCCACATACACCTCATCCGTTCCCGATGCATCGCGCGCGAGCGGATAGACATTGTTCGCGGGATCATCCTGTACGATCAGTCCCGGCACAGCCGCAAAGAGCGTGCGAATCTCGTCCACGGATCCAAACGGCTTTTCAAACTCAACGTTGATAGACTCGCTGTGCGCCGTAAATACCGGCACGCGCACAGTAGTCGCCGTCACACCGATCTTGTCATTGTGCAAAATCTTGTGTGTCTCGTTGACCATCTTCATCTCTTCCTTCGTATATCCGTTTTCGAGGAAGGAGTCGATATGAGGCAGGCAATTGTTGAATATGGGATGCGGGTAGGCTACACAAATGTCATTGCCCTTGACCCCTTCTTCCAAATCCCGGATGCCCTTGATGCCGGAACCCGCTACGGCCTGATACGTAGAGTAAATCACGCGCTTGATGCCGTAGTTGTCAAGCAGCGGCTTCAGCGGTACCATCGCCTGGATCGTCGAGCAGTTCGGATTTGCGATGATGCCTTTTTTCGTCTGAAACGCATCTTCGGGATTGACCTCGGGAACGACCAGAGGTACGTCCGGATCCATGCGCCATTGGCTCGAATTGTCAACCACGATCGCGCCGGCGGCGGCGGCGAAAGGCGCAAATTTCTCACTTGTGCCGCCGCCCGCGCTGAACAGTGCAATGTCAATGCCCTTGTCGTCAAAACTCGTTTCCGTCAGTTCTTCGATGATATATTCTTTGCCCGCAAATTCCACGGTCTGTCCCGCCGATTTTGCAGAAGCGAAAAGATATGCTTTTTCAAAAGGAAAATTTCTTTCCTCGAGCACCTTGCGAAAAGTGCCGCCGACGAGGCCGGTTGCCCCTACGATCGCGATATTTGGTTTTCTTCCGTTCAGATTCATTTATCAGTCTCCTCTTGTAGTATGAAATGATTTTCCAAATATTTTACCACAGAATGAGGGCAACCGGTCCTTTGCCTCGTGCCTCTATACGGCGATTTGTTCGATTTGTTCGGGCTCCTGTTCGAAGGCCGATTCGCCGCCGCCATCTACGCCGACATCATCAAGCAAATTCGCGCTGCTGTAGCCTGACGGGGCAGGGGCGGCCACGGCTGCGGCAGGGGCGGCAGGGGCAGCCACAGCTGCCGCCTCGGCAGCCCGTTCCTTGCGCTCCGGCCACTGCAAAAACTGTACGCGCTCCGCGTTGATCTTGACGGTATAGCGCTTGATGCCGTCGCTGTCCGGATAGCTGTCGCTGCGGAGCCGCCCCTGTACGCCGGTGATGAATCCCTTGCGCAGATACTTCTCACAGTTGTCGCCCTGGTTGCCAAAGACCGTCACGCTGATGAAGTCGGCCCGGTCATCCTTTGAAAAGGTGTCGTCGATCGCAAGCCGAAGCGTACAAATCGTCTTCCCTTCCGCTGACTTCCTCATCTCAGGATCCTTTGTGAGCCTTCCAATAATGTTCACGCTGTTCATTTCTTTCTCTCCTTCCTCCCATTCGGGATACACTGTATTTATATAGATATAATACCAGTATATCCCACCGTGTCAAGCACTTTTTTACAATAATTGTATTTTTTCTCAAGAGCCGTGGCAGGGGAGCAGGAGCGCCATATCTTCGGGCAGGGGAGAGGAGAAGTTCAGCGGGCGCCCGTCTTTCGGATGAGCGAAGGAAATCTCTGAAGCATGCAGCGCCTGGCGTCCGATCAGCGAAGAAGCGGCGCCGTAGAGGGTATCCCCCAAGACAGGATGCCCGATTGCGGCAAGGTGAACGCGTATCTGGTGCGTACGCCCGGTGAGCAGGCGCAGGCGCACCAAGGAAAACCGGTCTTCCCCATACGCAAAGAAACCCAGCGCCTCGTATTCCGTTTGCGCAAGGCGTCCGCCTTCATCGGCCTGCCGCACGAGACGCTGCGGCGTGCCGTCCACAGGCGGCGCGATCGGCAGATCGATCAGCCCGCGAGGCTCGGCAAACTCTCCCTCGGCAAGGGCAAGATAGATTTTGGTGATCGTACCTGCCTCCTGCTGCTGAGCGAGACTCCATTGGGCATGACCGTTTTTGCAGACGGTCAAAACCCCCGAAGTATTCATATCGAGACGGCTCGCAAAACGCGGCTGATATTGCTCGCCGCGCGCAAGCATATGTGCGGCGATCCCGTTGGCAAGCGTGCCGCCGTGATGCCCTTTGGTGGGATGCACGACAAGGCCGGGCTGTTTGTCTACGACCAGCAAATCATCATCTTCAAAAATCACAGAAACAGGGATGTCCTCAGGTTCAAACCATGTCTTTTCTTCGGGAAACACGACGCGTACTTCATCACCCGCCCTCACGATATCGCGGGAACGAGCCGGCTCGCCGCGCAAGGTCACCGCCCCGCCGCCGGCCTCTTGTCCGCCGCCGTGCCTGATCTTTGTCATCAGCCTCGCGGAAACCCCAGCATGCCGAAGCAAAGTACGAACGGTCAAGCCGTCATCCGCCGCCTCAGCCTTTATGGTGATTTCCGATTGCAGTTCGTTCAAGATCGCCTCATGAAAGCGGGGCTGTCTTTTCGAGCGCATCTACAATGATATCCGCATACAGTTTGTTGCCCTTGTCGTTGCTGATATGAACACCGTCTCCCGACAGCCACGAAGAATTGGCAGAGATGGCCTCATCCCAATCCGCTACGACGATGAAGGGGAAGTCGTCCGGCAAGGTACGGATATATTCGTTGACGGGTTTCATATTTTCTTTGCCATGGCCAGTGACGAGTACAAGACTTTGCTTGGGCCCGATGTCTTCGATCACGCTGTCAAGGGAGGGGATGGTGCCGCTGCCAACATTGTTTGCGAGAGCGATCACAATGATATCATCGTCTTCGACAAGACCGTCATCCACCCAGCTCCGATATATCTTCACGCCTTCCGCCATACCGCGCGAGACCTTCCCGTCAACGCTTGAACCCGGGATTGCCTCTTTGATTTCCTTCTTGGCGGATACGGTCAGGCTATCCCCGATCACATGCACGTGGCGCAGACGCCAGTCATAAGGCACAGCCTCTGATTGCACTTCATCCTTCTTGTCCTCTACGCCGCTCAAAAGATCGCTAAGAGCTGTGCCGGTTCCTTTGCCTCCGGGCGCGCCGCCATCATTCAAAGTCACGCCGCCCAGCGTAAAGGCCGCGAGCGCAGCAACAAAAATAATGATTAGCGTTAATAGAAATTTCATCTTTCTTTTTTCTCCGTTACTATTGACATGCTTGCATTTTGTGGTAATATTTACATAAATTACTGTTGTCTGTAGTCATGACAGCGGTCGTTTCGCAAAGCAGCAAAAGAGGCAGGCTCGCGGCGGTAAGCCATGAATCTGCCTCTTTTGTTTTCTACCAGTACTTCGACTCGTCATTTTTGAAGCCTTCTAACGGTACTTCCGCGGACGCCTTCTTTCCAAGCGCTTCCGCATAAATCTCTGCTGGCGTACGCCCGCCGGCCTCAGGTACAGGCTCATTGATCGGGTTTGGGCTCGCCGGCAGGGGATCCGGTGCGGCTTCCTGCGGGGTGACAACAGGAGGCGCCGGATATGGCTCCGGATATGATTCCGGACGTGGCTCAGGAGGCGGCTCCGGCACAAATACCGGCGATCGGTCCTCCTCCAGCTTGAAGCGATTGACACTTTCTTCGAGTATGATTGCCCGGCTGGCCATCTCTTCGCTGGCTGCGGCGCTTTGCTCGCTCGTCGCATTGTTGAGCAGGACAACATTGGTAAGATTGACGATAAAGTCGTTGATCGTGTCGATAGAATCACTTTGATTTTTTGCGGTAACAGCGATCTCGTCCAACAGGCTGCTCGTATTGGCGATGCCGTCTTCGATCTTGTGGAAAAAGGTCAGCACGTCTTCAACTGCCTTCAGGCCATCATCCGATTTTGCGATAGTATCCACGATAACAGCATTGCTCTCGCTGGCCGCGCTGCCGCTTTTGTTTGCAAGATTTCGAACCTCGTCGGCCACTACGGCAAAACCCCTGCCGTGAACGCCTGCTCTGGCCGCTTCAACGGCAGCATTGAGAGCGAGGATATTGGTCTGAAATGCGATATCGTCGATCGTATGCATGACAGATCCGATCGAATGATTTGCCGCCGCTATCTCGCGGATAGAGGCCGACATATTTTCCACTTGTTTTCTGCCGTATCCCGCACTTTCGCGGATGGCCGCCGTGAGTTTTGACGCCTCTGCCGCCCGCGCGGCATTGGTCTCTGCCTCTGCTGCGATGTCGCCCACCGAGATTTGAAGCTGATCCACTGTCGTAGCCTTTTCCGACGAAGACTGTGCGAGGGATTGCGCTCCGTTGGCCAGTTCGCGCACGCCGGCCGAAAACTGCGCCGTCGCCACTTTCACTTCTTGTACGACCCGGCTGGTATTGGCGAGCACCTCGTTGATAGCATTTCCAAGCGTATCCGACTCGCCGGCCGTGCGCACACGAGTTGAAAGATCGCCTTGGGCGACCTGCTCCAGGATGAGGACTTTTTCCATATAGCTGTCAAGCACGGCCACCATAGCTTTGCATACATCGGAAATCTCATCCCCGTTGTCATGCAGGCGGATGGCCTCGCGGATATTGTCAGGAATCCGAATATCGCCCGTCACCTTCGAGTTCGTAGCGACGCGCTCAAGCGCTCCCAATTTCATGGCTGCCGTCACCGCAGGTATTTGCGGTATCAGGACCGAGAGTACACCGGCTGCAATTCCGATGGCGAGACATACGAGCGCCCCTGCCTTGCTGCTATCCCAAATCAATAGTGCAGCCACCACACCGCAAACCGCCGCGCAGATTGCCCCCGGCAGTGCAGCCCTTGCGATCGCAGCTGCAAACTTTCTTTCACCAGATTGCTTGTTCATAATGCTACCAGTATACCCTACTTCTGCTTGTATGTCGCCAGAAATGCCTCAAGCCGGGACGAGATTTTTTCGAGTTCCGAGACCCCGGGCAAATAGACGATGCGAAAATGATCCGGTTCCGGATAGTTGAATCCCCGGCCGTGCGTCATCAGGACATGGTGCTCATGCAGGAAGTCAAGCACAAAGCGCTCGTCATCCACCACGTCAAAGCGCGCCACATCGATCTTGGGGAAGATATAAAAGGCCGCTTTCGGTTTCACTGCCGAGAGTCCGGGGATGCGGCAGATCGCCCGCCACACACATTCGCGCTGTTCATAGATGCGGCCGCCCTGCTGTAGCAGCGGCGCGGCGCTGTAGGGATCGCTCAGCGCTTTTGCGATGATGAGCTGAGATGGCACATTGGCGCACATACGCATCGACGCGAGCATACGAACGCCATAGATATAGTCCTTCGCCCGCGCGGTGGCCCCCGAAAACGTCAGCCAGCCACAGCGATAGCCGGCGACCATATGGGACTTTGACAGCCCGTTCAGCGTGACGACGAGTACGTCTTCCGCGCCGGCCACAGCGCCGGTCGATACATGCTCCTCGCCGTCCATCACGAGACGGTCATAGACTTCATCGCTGAATACGATGAGATCCGCTTCGGCGGCGATGCGTACGATATCTTCAAGCAGCGCCCGCGGATAGAGGACCCCGGTAGGATTGTTCGGATTGATCAGCACGATCGCTTTTGTCTTTGATGAGATCTTGCTCCGAATGTCGTCGAGATCGGGCAGCCAGCCGGCATCTTCATCACAGCGGTAGTGGAGCACCTTCCCGCCGCAGAGCGTAGCGACGCCTGTCCAGAGCGGATAGTCCGGCGCGGGGATGAGGATCTCATCGCCGTTGTCGAGCAAGGCCTGCAGCCCGATACTGATCAGTTCGCTGACGCCATTGCCCGTGAAAACATCATCCGGACCCACGCCCGGTATGCCTTTGAATTTGGAATAATCAGCGATTGCCGAGCGCGCTTCCGCCACGCCGACGCTGTCGCTGTACGCCTCGCCCGCGCGCACCGCATCCCGCATCGCATCCTCGACAAAGCCCGGTGCGTAGAGTCCGAAGGTAGCCGGATTGCCCGTGTTCAGCGGAATGATGTCGATCCCGGCCGCCTTCATGCGCGCCGCTTCGTCGGCGACCGGCCCCCGAATATCGTAGCCCACGTTCAGCAATTTGCTTGTCTTCTTGTAGTCCTTCATCTATCCCTCTACTCCGTTCCTTCGTCCTCATACCCGGGTTCGACAGTCTGCACATGGATCTCCCCGTATGTCTGCTCGCTCCAGAAAACTTCCCCGATATCCGGATCGATTTTGAACATAAACTGTATATTTTCTTCGTTCAGCGTCACACCTACGGCGGCGACTTCGAATTGAGCCGGCTTCGAATCCGAAAGAATGCCGGTCACGATCTCCTCAAAGCCTGCCATGTCGTCGGCAAACAAATTATTATTGCGGAAATACGGAAAATTTCCACCGTCGCAGATCGGGAAATACCCTGACTGCCAGCGATGATCGGCAGACATCACCGCGTCATTTTGCGCGAAATAAAAATGCGATACGGCGCCTTCGGGATTGCCCCTTGGATCGTCAAAAGTCGCATCGATGTGAACCCACTGCCCGTCGAGCAGCACCGCATTCCAGGCATGGCCGATCCAGCCCGAATAATCATCGGAAATGACATTGCCCTGCGCGTCGCCGACGACCTGGGTGACCTCGATATCCGTGTAGCAGCGCAGGATCAGCTCGAGCGCCTCCGCATAGCCCTGGCACATCGTCCGCTTGTCGACCAGCGCGCCGTACGAACCGTTTTGGTCGCTGAATTCAGGGGTATTTTCATCATAATCGAGATTGGCAACGAGCCAGTCGTGAGCCGCCAACGTCTGCCCCCAGGCGGTGCCGTCCGACCCGGCAAAGATTTCGGTCTCGAGGCTCTCAAGGACGCCCGCGATTTCTTTGGCCCGCGGCTGATCCTCGGGGATGGGCACACCGCCGCGGATATATTCATAGACATAATAATTGTTGGACAGCGCAAAGGTGTTTGTGACCCGCTTGACCTCCACGGCCTTGTCCGGGACTATGCCCTCTACATCATGAAAAACGCTGCCGACCGAATACTCCTTGGGCTCGCCCCAGAAGGTGGACATATGGTCCGCGATGTGCGCGAGATCTTCCTCTGTGACATCGGCAATATTGAATTCAAAGGTTTCTTCGCCGCGCCGCAATACGTCCTGCATCGCTTCGTTGACGTCCGCTATGCGCGTGTAGGTGTTTTCCTCCGCCGGCATATCCTTCGAGATCTCGGTCAGGACAGATGCGGCGTGTTCGAGGGTCTGCCCGCATGAAGAGAGGGCGAGCAGTATCAGCGCCGCCGTCAGAAGTATCGTGATTTTTTTTCGGTTATTTTGCATCTTTTCGGACGAGGGCGAGTTTGTCGGCATATTTTTTCATGCCTTGTTTGTCGCCGCGTGCCTCGTAAATCGCGACGAGCTCTTCCATGGTTTCGATGTGCCGGGGGCTGCCTTTGAGCGCCGTCTTGAATGCCGCCTCGGCCTCAGCCGCCCGCCCGGTCCTTGCATAGGCGACGCCGAGGTAGTACCAAAGCGGCCACCAATCTTTGTATACGCTATCCTTGTAGTTCTCAAGGATCTCAAGACCTTCCTCCCAGCGTTCGGCAAGGACGGCATTGTAACCCTTTTCAATTTCGATCGGCGTGGCGATCTGCGCGATACGCTGGCGTATCTCTTTGCGGTCTTTCGCGATGCGGCCGAGTCCGATGAATTTTTCCCACGCGAGTTTTGCCTTGATATAGAGGCCGAGATTCAGATAGAGATAGCCGAGATAGTACCAGGCCATATCGAATCTCGGATAGGTCTCCGTCGTCAGTTCGAGGTAGTCGAGCGACTCGGCTTTGAGATTGCCCGTGTACGCCTCATTGGCGCTCATATTGTAGAGCTGCCTGAGGATGCGCGCATAGCCGTACATGGCGGCCAGATCGTCGAATTTGAACACGAGAGCGGCGCGGAAATACACGCAGGCCTCTTCGTATTCCTCTTTGTCGGCCAGATCTTTGGCTTTGCGCGTCATATTGTCAACGGCTTTCTTGCCGAAAAAACGCTCGATATAATCGCTATAGACTGCGGCATACTTGAACTTCGGGTCGATGCCGAGGACGCGCGCCATGTTTTCGGCGATGATATTGCCCCGGAGACCCTCCGGCGTTTTGAAGGCTTCCCGGTCCTCCGCGCGCAGCGGGATAGGTACGCCGGCAAGCTCGCCCGCAAGGCCGGTGCGATCGATATAGTCTTTCTTGAACTCGTCAAATTTGAATTCTTTCATGCGGGGCAGGAGATATTGCTTGACGCGGTCGGGGCGTTTCGTCAGATGCGTCTCCGACTCCCTGCGTTTGACTTGCGCGTCGCCGCCATCGTGCGGACGAAGCGCAAAGGGCGAAGGCCGGTCGAATAATCTTGTGACAGTACCCATCCTACATCCTCTCCGGCGCTTTGATGCCGAGTAATGCAAGGCCATTGGCGAGCGCCTGTTTTGCTGCGAAGACGAGACCGAGTTTGGCGAGCCTTGGCGCCGCTTCGTCCGACAAGATCGGCTCATCGTGATAGAAAGCAGAGAAGGCTTTGGCCGTCTCACAGAGGTGGCGTGTGATGATCGAGGGCTCGTAGCGATCCGCTGCTTCCCTGACCGTCTCCGGGAATGCGTAGATCAGCGCGGTCAGGGCGTGCGCCGTGGCGGAGGCTATCACGGGGTCGAAAGCTGATTTGCCGTCCGAAGCGAAGAGCGCGGCCGTGAGACCTTCGGCGGTATGCGGCAGGCCGGACTCTGCGGCCTTGCGCAGGATGCTCGCGGCGCGCGCGTGGCTGTACTGCACATAGGGGCCGGTCTCGCCGTCAAAAGCCAGCACCTTGTCCCAATTAAAAACATAGTCCTTGAT
>JAISJT010000104.1 GCA_031261395.1 Eubacteriales Family XIII. Incertae Sedis bacterium | reverse complement strand
GCGATTGCGCAAGCAATCGGTGAGCGCAGCGAACGAAACGCTGGGGATCCATGGTGATCATCGTCATGGATTCGCCGATCAAGTCGGCGAATGACAGGGGTGCAAATTTCAGTTTGGCGGGTATTTTGAATTTTTCATCAAATCTCAATACCTATTGATTTTTTACCCACTGAAACTGACGATGAGTCATATTTATTTTATTTATTTTGGGCTCATCAGGCAGTAAACATTTTCACATTATCCGGTTCGCCTTGGTCATCAATGATTTTTCTCTTGCGGCTCCTATACCGGAAGTAGAGCGTCAGATGTATCGCAAAAACTATGGCGACAAAAATGGTCCCCTGATTGATCCATGCCAGCGATTGCGTAAAGTCGTTCAAGCTGAGGCAAACGATCAGCGTCAGTATTCCTATTATGCCCGCCAGCGCCCCCAAAACGCCTGTCTTTCTTTTCTTTGCCGCCTCGAAGAAAACCGACAGCGCGAGAATGACAGCGATCCCTGAGAAAATCAGAGAAATGAGGCTCCAGGCGCCTTTACCGAAGAAATTGCCGAGCGGGACATTGCCCCTCGCAATATCTCTGGCAATATTGCCGGTTTGCGCTTCCATCTTTCCCTGATCCCGCGCAGAGAAGGTTTCGCGCGCTTCCGGCGTCAGCAATCTCTGCTGCAATTCCACCGTTCCGGTTGCGGGATCCGACATCGGCCCTCCGGTCTCCGGCGATTCTTCGATATCATTCGCCGCCACGATCGGCGACTCCGGAGGCTCCGGGGGTTCCGGCGTCAACGGCTTCAATGGCGGCTTCGGCGTCACCGTCGTCACCGGGGGTTCCGGCGTCACCGGCGGCTGCGGAGGTTCAGGCGGCTGCGGAGGTTCCGGCGGCTCAGGCGGTTCCGGCGGTTCCGGCGGCTTCGGGGGTTCCGGCGTTATAGTCCACTGCGCATACAAAAGGATGTTGCTCACAAGCGGGAAAGCGTACCCCTCCGCATAGGAGGCGCCGGACCCATCCGCCGCCGTGTTCCAGCCCGCAAAGGTATGGCTGTCCTTCACGAGGGTCCCCGGTGCCTTTATCGTTGCATTTGTACCGTGCGTCAGATTGGTCACAGGCGGCGCCGCCCCGCCCGTATTGCCATTTCCATAATAAGTCACCGTATGGCTGTCAAGGCCGAAGTTTGCCGTATAGACCGCCGACCCCGTGATAGCGGACGACCCCGCGGGGATACCGGGCGACCAGCCGGTAAAGACATAGTGGCCCGCCGGCGCCGGCGAAGGAACCGTGATATGCGAGGCAGACCAAGCAGCGCCCGGAACGACGCGCGGATAGGATACGGTACCCGCCAGACTCCCGTTCGCGCCGGCCGTGAAACCAATCGTATAGGGAGCAAGGACGCCGGTACCCCAGTTGAGGGAATTGATTTGCCAGTCACTAAAAAATGCCTCTTGCGGCGAATAGACAACGGCACTGCCCACAATTCCGGAAAACGTCAAACGCTGCTCAAAAGGCGCGGGATTCCCATTGAGAATCGAGTAGATATCACGCGTTTGCGTCGGCGTATTTGCCTGAATACCCGAAAAAGTACCCCGGAACACATTCGCCTTGTCCACTTCACTCTGCGCAAGATTCGGAAATCGAAAGACGCTGTTCACCTGAAAATGCGCCCCGCCGGAAAATTGGAACATGCGGTCCGCAAATTCGGTGCCGACCGTCGTGATTCCCTGCGGGAGATTGAACACATCGTTCATCGTAAAGGCCGCGCCGGGACACATAAAAAACATACACCCGGCAAAATTGCTGCCAACGCCGCCCGTAATACCTTGCGGGAGATTGAAAGCGGCGCCCATGGTAAAGACATCCCCGATACAGTTGTAGAACATCCCATATGCAAAATTGCTGCCGCTGACGGTGGTGATATCCGGCGGAAGATTGAAAACCGCATTCATATTGAACGCATCCCCGTAACAGTTGCCAAACATAGAATCCGCAAACCCGCTTCCGACAATAATAATACCCTGTGGCAGATTGAAGCCGTTGTTCATAGTAAAAGCATCCCCCGCACAGGTGTAAAACATTTTGCAGACAAACTTGTCGCCGAGCGCTGTGATACCGGGCGGAAGATTGAACACAGCGTTCATATTAAAGCCATTCCCGGTACACAATTCGAACATACCGGAAGCAAACTCATCCCCGACAGCGGTAAAGCCCTGCGGAAGATTGAAGGTCCCGCTCATGGTAAAAGCAGCCCCGTCGCAGAAATAGAACATTTGCTCGGCAAAACTGTTGCCGGCCGTCGTAACAGGACCGCCGCCGGAGCCTGATGTAGCCCATGCCGCTTGGTCAAAGGTAAAATCCGGCCCCATGGTCAAATTCCGGCAAGCATAAAAAGTATAAGCCCACTCGCAATCCGGGGCAGGTGCGCTCCCCGCAATCTGCGCAGCGGTTCGCGTCATTTTCGGCGTCAGCGGAGACAAAACACTCCTGACCTTGGCCTTGTTGGCAGTCTGGCTGGCGTAGTCGGAGCCCCGGTCAAACCCAAAGGCGGCAAGCCAAGCGTCCGGGGAACCGTTCGGCGCAATCGTGATGGTGTAGTTTGTGTCTGCTGAAGGATAACTGTGTTGAATGTAGCCATTTCCGTTAATGTCTGAGCTCCCCGAGGGATAGGTAACATCTCCATCGCCCCAGTCGACAATCCAGTCGTAGTCATGTACGTAGGTGTCGCCGAGCCGGCTCGACAACGGAATGCGGAACCTCGCATCACTCCCGCTGTTGATCGTGAACGAAAAACTCTCCGGCGTATCAAGCGGATAGACAACGTCTTCCGGCCCCGCCGCCAATGCCATCTGCGGCAGCAGCAGGATCACCGTCAGGACCGCGATCAGAACCGCCAACTTCTTTTTCATTTTAATTCCTTGGGTCTCCCCCGTCATTTGACTATCTATTATCTAATATAGTTTATACCCCATTTTGAGAAGAATTAACACTGAATATTGCGAAAACTTATCCTTATCCTAAACGGAAACACTTTGCTCGCGTTTCATCGCTTCCAACCTGGCTTCACGAAATAGGCGTATTTCTTCGATTTCTTTTGCCAATCTCAAGTTTCGTTCAAGTTGTGCTTCATCGAGAACGGATGACCTTATCCTCTCCATATTCTGCTCATACGTTCCAAAATACAACACAACCGGCGTTCCTTCGAAAGGTACGATTTTACCGTCCTTGTTTCTACCGCTCATAGTAATACCTCCTGCTATACTGCCATCCATGTCTTTGGCAAATTTCATAAATAACATCGTTTCTCAATAATTGTTCAGCTTCTTCGCCAAACTCGGAATAGTTCATGTATTTCCCAAGTTCGCTCATCAGTTCAGCAAATTCTTTTTCCAGTCCGGCTACATCAATTCCGTCCAATTGGTCAACTACCACTTCATAAACACTGCCGTCATGCCCGATTGCTGTTGACATCACAATATTATCATGTTTGCCGGTCGTAAACAAATCCCGTGCCGAGAACATTTCCCTGATCGTGGATAACTGTTGTTACAGTCCTGTCATTCGCCGACTTGATCGGCGAATCCAAGGTGATCATATTCGTAGATTCCCAGGGTTACGTTCGCCTGCGGCTCACCGATTGCTTCGCAATCGCCCGGGAATGACGGAAGGAGTGAACAGTAACGGTCGTGATGACAGCTGTTTCAGTAAGAAAATTTTCGCTTGACAGGGGGGGGAGTCGGTGCTATCATTTTGCATATTATACATATATGTTTTATATGTATTCGGTAAAGATTTATTCCCCTACATGCTGACTCAATCGTGAGAGGCTCATCGCGCAAATGCCCGGCGATGGCCGTGTGCGGCGCGTGATGCACAAGTTTTGACATGGCGCTCCGAGGAGAGCGAGCGGAGGCAGCAGGGATCATGAGCGAAATCAATTTGGCAAATCCGGAAGTCGCGGTGCGGGAGATCCGCTTGGGATCCATCACCGGATTTGGCGGCTCCGCCGAAGAGCTAATGCAGCAATCACGCTGCGGCCTGAAAGACAAGGGGCGCTCTTTCAGCCAATGCCTTGGCTGCTCTACGGCGCAGGCTGCCTGCATGGTCACACTGATTCAGGATGCGGCCGTGATCAGCCACGGACCGGTCGGCTGCTCATCCTGCCTGCACGAGTTCGCCTTCACGTACCGCGTGAACTCGCCGCTGCGCGGCATCGGCACGCCGACCCCGCGCAGGATATTTTCTACGAATTTGGCTGAGCGCGACACGATCTACGGCGGAGCCGAAAAGCTCGCCGCAGCCATCCGCGAGGTCTATGCGCGCACGAAGGCCAATGCCATTTTCGTACTCACTACCTGCGCGGCCGGCATCATCGGCGACGATACCGAAAGCGTCTGTGACGAGGCTGAGGAAGAACTCAGCATACCGGTCATCGCGATTTTTTGCGAGGGTTTCCGGTCAAAAGTCTGGACCTCAGGTTTTGACGCCGGCTACCACGGCATCGCCCGCAAACTGATCGCGCCGCCGAGGCAGCGGCGCACGGATATCATCAACGTCATCAATTTCTGGGGCAGCGATATTTTTTCGGAGTGGTTTGCCCCCTTTGGGGCAAAGCCAAATTTCATCACGCCCTACTCCACGGTGGAGAGTCTCAAATATGCCAGTGAGGCGGCGGCCACCATTCAGGCCTGCCAAACTCTCGGCTCCTATCTGGGCGCGGTATTGGAAAAAGAATTCGGGGTCCCTGAGATAAAGGCGGCGCCGCCCTACGGCGTAGCGCAGACCGATCACTGGTTCCGTACACTCGGCAAACTCATGGGTAAAGAAGATGAAGCCGAAGCGCTGATTGCGGAGAAGAAAAAAGAATACCTTCCCGGGATCGCCGCCCTGCGTGAAAAGCTGCAGGGCAAGACCGCCTATGTCACAGGCGGCGCCGCCCACGGGCACGCGCTCCTGTCTATTCTCGGCGAGCTTGGACTCACGGCAATCGGCGCTTCCATCTTCCATCACGATCCCCTGTACGATAACGACGCAGAAGATGCAGACGCTCTGGCGGCCTCCGTGAAAAACTACGGCGACGTGCCAAACTTCAACGTCTGCAACAAACAGGAATTCGAGCTGGTCAATACGCTCAGCCGCCTCAGGCCCGACGTACTGCTGTGCCGGCACGGCGGCATGACGCTTTGGGGCGCCAAACTCGGCATCCCCGCGCAGCTAATCGGCGACGAACATTTCGGTATGGGCTATGAGGGTATCGTGCGCTACGGCGAGCGGATCCTCGAAACCCTCGAAAACGATGAGTTCGTCAAAAATTTGGAGAAGCACGCAGTCAATCCCTACACCAAGTGGTGGCTCAGTCAGGACCCGCTCACGTTTTTGGAAGGACACAAATCGGCATGAGCGGCATCATCGAACAAGAACGCTATACTTGTGCAATCGGCGCTCTGCAAACCGTCGTCGCCATACCGCGCGCCGTGCCGATCCTGCATTCCGGCCCCGGCTGCGGCAATATGATCCAGGGATTTTTTGAGCGCAGCACCGGATATGCGGGCGGCAGCACTTCGCCCTGCACCAACTTTTCCGAGCGCGAAGTAGTCTTTGGCGGCGAGGACCGCCTGCGCGAAAACATCCGAAATACCTACCGGGTGCTCGACACGGATCTGCAGGTCGTCCTGACCGGCTGCACCGCAGGCATCGTCGGCGACGATGTGGGCGCGGTCTGCGAGGAGTTTCGCGCGGAAGGCAAACCCCTCGTAGCAGTGGAGACCCCCGGATTTCAATGTAATAATTTCGAGGCGCACAGTTTGGTTGTGAATGCCATCATCGACCAGTACGTCGCGCTCTATGAAGATGAAAATCCGGCGCGCAGTGAAAAAAACACCGTCAACCTTTGGGCGTCAATCCCCTATCAGGATCCCTTCTGGAAGGGAAATCTCAGGGAGTACAAACGACTGATAGAAGGACTCGGCTTCCGCGTGCACGTGCTCTTCGGTCCGGATGCGGCCGGCGTGTCCGAGTGGCAGCGCATCCCTCGCGCCAATTTCAACATCTTGGTTTCGCCCTGGTACGGTCTGCCCATCGCCGAACACCTCAAAGAGAAATACGGGCAGCCCTTCACACGCTTTCCCTCAGTACCCATAGGGGCCAACGAGACCGAGCGATTTTTGCGCCAGGCGCTTGCCTTTGCCGGTGAACACGGCGCCGGATTTGACACTGAACAGACAGAAAACTTCCTCGCCAGAGAAATAGGCGGGTACTACGAAGAGATCGACAATCTGGCAACATTCCTGCTGGAATTTCGTTATGGTCTGCCTAATCATGCACACATTCTCCATGATGCGGGCTATGTTGTCGGGTTGTCGAAATTCCTCCTGCACGAGGTCGGCATCGTTCCCAAGGAGCAGTTTGCCGTGGACGGCACGCCGGAGGCATTTCAGGCAGAGATCCGTGCGGACCTCGCGTCTGCATCGGACAAAAAAACCATTCCTCTTTATTTCGAGCCGGACGCAGGCAAGGCACAGGACGTCATACGCGGCCTTTCACATAGCGGACGCGGCATCATCCTGGGCAGCGGCTGGGACAAGGAACTGGCGAAGGAAAAGGACTTCGACTTTCTTTCCGTCTCCGTGCCATCGCCCTACCGATTGACGCTCACAACAAATTATGTCGGGTTTTCCGGCGGTCTGCGCGTGATTGAAGATATTTACGATACCGTGCTGGCCACGTATCGATAGGAAAGGAGAAAAAATGTCAGACACAGTTTTCGGATTCGATACAAATCGCGTCCATGCGGGATATGATCCTGCCGAGCACAATCAAGCCGTATCGCCGCCCATATACTCGACAGTCGCCTACGATTTTCGCGACGTCGAGAACGCGAAAGCCTTGTTCAGTTTTTCCGAGGCGGGCTTCCTCTACACCCGCGTCGGCAATCCGACCGTCGCCGTATTCGAAGAGCGTGTGCGCATTTTGGACGGCGCGGCGGGGGCGATCGCTCTGGCCTCCGGGATGGCAGCCATCAGCTATACGCTGCTCAATCTGGCGGAAGGCGGAGGGCGCATCCTCGTCTCGCCGTATCTTTACGGAGGCAGCGCGGACAGCTTCAAAAAGATCTATCCCAAGCTCGGCATCGGGATCGATTTCGCGAAAAACATACTCGACCCGGCAAAGCTCGCGGAGGAAATACGTCCGGACACAAAGGCGATATTTGTCGAAAGCATCAGCAATCCGAACGCGATCCTGATAGACGTTGACGCGATCGCCGCAGTGGCGCACGCGCACGGCATCCCGCTGGTGGTGGACAACACCGTGGCGACGCCTTACCTCTTCAATCCCATCGCGCACGGCGCGGACATCGTCGTATACTCGGCGACCAAGGGGCTGAGCGGCCACGGAAACGTGATCGCGGGGCTGGTGCTCGAAAGCGGGAATTTCGACTGGAAGAGCGAAAAATTCCCGCAGTTTTCGGAGAAATACTACACTCTTCGAACCCTTGACGGCGTGGAAAGGACCTATCTCGAAGCCTTCCCTGACGCGCCGTTTTCCTTCAGGATCCGGCTCAATTATCTCAATTATTTCGGGGCATCGCTCTCTCCGTTCGACGCCTATCTGGCCATCGTAGGACTGGAGACGCTGTCCGAGCGACTTGACAAGCAAAGCCGCACGGCCCTGACGCTGGCCTCCTTTCTTGAAGGCCATCAGGCGGTGGAGTGGGTGCGCTATGCTGCGCTCACCTCCAGCCCCTCTCACGCACGCTATCAGCGCGATTTCAAAAAAGGAGCCGGCGGGATATTGTCTTTCGGCTTCAAGGGAAGCGAGGCGCAGCGGGAGAAATTCCTCAACGCCATCAGCCTCTTTCACTACCACGTCAATATCGGTGACACCCGTTCCCTCATCGTCAATTCGCCCCGGACTACGCACGGCGAACTGACGCCGGAGGAAAAAGCGCTCGCCGATATCCCTGAAAACCTGATCCGCATTTCTACCGGACTGGAAGACCCGGACGATTTGATCGCAGATCTGGAGCAGGCATTCGTTACTGCTTTTGCGTAGGTTCAAATTGGTTTCTCTGGTTTATAGGAAAGGAAAGTTATTATGAAAAAGTATAGGAAATTGTCTATCGGGCTCGCCCTGATCCTCGTGATGATCTTTGTTCTGTCCGCTTGCGGCGGCAAAGCCACTTCGACCGGCGGCAGCAGCGGCGGCAGCGCGCCGGCGGCCACGGCACCGGCGCCCGCCGAAGACGCCGGATCCTCGGCGCCCGCAGAGCAGGTGACCGAATTCAAGTACGGCAAGATCGACATCCCCGGCAAGGACGGAGCCCTTTGCGGCGCGCCCATCTACATCGCCTATGACCAGGGATTCTTTGCAGAAGAAGGCTTTGACGTCACGCTGATCTCGGCGGACGCAGAGACCCGCAAGATCGGCCTGAACAACGGCACCATTCCGATCGTCAACGGCGACTTTCAATTCTTCCCCTCTATCGAGGAAGGCGTGAAGGTCAAGGTCGTCGACGGTCTGCACAACGGCTGCATCAAGTTCCTTGTGCCGAAAGGCTCCTCCATCAAAACGGCTTCCGATCTGAAAGGGAAGAAGGTAGCCGTAGATGAAATCGGCGGTACCCCGCATCAGGTCGCGAGCGTCTGGGTCGAAAAGGCCGGGATCTCCGCAAAGCCGGAAGACGGTGAGGTTGAATTCGTCGTTTACTCCGACGGCAATCTGGAACTCGAAGCCCTTCGCAGCGGCGACGTCGAAGTCGCAGCGCTGTGGGATCCGCTCGGCTCTATCTACACCAGCGGCGACGATCCCGAATTTGAAGTGCTCTTCGACCTCTCCACCGATCCCACCTTCGCGGGCAAGTATTGCTGCTTCCTGTATGCCTCCAGCAAAGTGATCGACGAAAATCCGGAATATGTATCCGCCCTGCTCCGCGCCTATCACAAAGCGCAGGAGTGGATCGCGGAAAACCCGAAGGAAGCCGTCGAAATCATTTCCTCCAAAAAGTATTCCGCTATTGAAGACATCGCACTGGCCGAAGAGCTCGTCAAGAGCTACGCCTATCCGTCGCTGCACGACCATGAAGTAGGCACCCAGAATGTCGAAGAAGATGTGAAATACTTCGTGAACGAGCTGGCCGGCATCGGCTACCTGAAGACAACTGATCCCGACGCCTTCGCCTCCGAGATTTATTACAATGTCGATCTCGAGCTCGGGAAGTAATATGAGTCGGACTCGGCTGCCAAACAAATACGCCAACGCAAAGTTCCTGCTGCGCACACCGTTTGCGCTAGCAGGCTTTGCGGTTGCGATCCTCGTGAACCGCGTCTTCCCGCAGATTGCGAACGTAGAGATAATAGACTACGAATTTCCGGGCGGGGCCGTGCTGAATATGAATCAGGCTTATCAGCTCGTATTGCTCGCGCTGATTTTGCTGTATCTCATCGCCGGCGTCTACGCCTGGTTTGACCCGGACCGGCGCGTCCGGTATCTGAACCGCGTACCCTTCCGCTTTGCGATGGGCCTGGCCTTGGCGGCATGGGACATCACCGGAACAAAACTGCTCATGCTCCCTCAGCCGTTTTTCCCGGGACCTGCCAAGATCATCGAATCCTTCCTGATGGAAGGAGATTATATCTTACAAAATACACTGTACTCTCTGCGGCTGTTTGCCGTTGGCTTCCTCGTGGGCGTCGTGGTCGGCGTGGGCACGGGCATTCTCATCGGCTGGTTTGCGCGGGTATACTATTGGGTATTCCCGGTATTGAAACTTACGGGCGTGATTCCGGCTGTGGCCTGGATGCCTTTCGCCCTTACGCTGTTTCCTACGCCCTTCTCGGCGGCGTCTTTCCTCATCGTGATCTGCGCCTGGTTCCCTGTCGCCTTTGCGACAGCGCGCGGCATCACAAGCACGCCAAAATCACATTTTGAGGTGGCGCGGACCTTGGGCGCGAAAACGTCTTATTTGGTTTTCCACGTCGCTATACCACATGCCATGCCGAATATTTTCACGGGTATTTCTACCGCAAACGGCTTCGCCTTCACCACACTGGTCATGGCGGAAATGATGGGACAGCCGGGGGGGCTTGGTTATTATATCAATGCTTCGAAGGTGTGGTCTGCGTACTACAAGGTATTCGCCTCCATCCTCGTGATGGCGATCCTTTTCTCCCTCATCATGTGGGCGATCGGCGCGATCCAGGGCCGCGTACTCCGCTGGCAAAGGGGGTTGATTCATGAGTAATAGCAATCAGGTTTTGCTTGGCATTGAAAATGTTTACCGGACCTATGTTGACGATGACGACAACAAGGTAGAAGCGCTTTTCGACGTCAGTCTCGAGGTCGAAAAGGGGGAGTTTGTCACCATCATCGGATCCTCCGGCTGCGGCAAGACCACCTTGCTGCGCCTGATCGCGGGCTTGGACAAACCGCTGTCCGGCGAGCTCACCATAGACGGCAAACTCATCACCGGCACAGATCCGGGCAGGGGCTACGTGTTTCAGCAAGGCGGCCTCTTTCCCTGGCTCAGTGTGGAAAAAAACATCGCCACCGGGCTGAAGGCCAGAGGCGTGTACAAGCAGGAAAAAGACCTCGTGCAGGAATATATAGACCTGATCGGGCTTCAGGGTTTTGAAAAGGCCTTCCCTCATCAGATTTCCGGCGGCATGGCACAGCGTGTGGCCATCGCGCGGGCGCTGATCAACCGCCCCGCGGCCCTGCTGCTCGACGAGCCGATGGGCGCGCTCGACTCATTCACGCGCGCGGATTTGCAGGACAAACTGCTCGAGCTTTGGGCGCACGACAAAACCACCATGATCCTCGTGACGCACGATATCGATGAGGCGATCTACCTCAGCGACCGCATCGTGATCATGACGCCGCGGCCCGGACGGATCAGCGAGATCCTGACGGTTCCCTTCCCCAGACCCAGACACCGCGGCGGTGTGGAATTTCTGACGATGCGCGGAACGATCCTCGAGAAGCTTCACCTGGCCACCGCCCTGCCGCAGCCTGAATACAAGATTTAGACTTAGGCCTCAGCGCGAGCACTTGCGTGAGCGTGTGCGCAAACGCAAACATTGAAATACCCGCCTCGCGGCGGGCATTTCTTTCGGCAATCAGTTTGAGAGAGAGGAGGAAAACTGATGAGGAATAAGCGTTTATATTTTGACCTTTTCACTCTTCTCGATCATGACGATGCGAGAATCCTGAATTTTGATGGTCACAGTCCCGTATTCGATATTGCGGACCGCCTCCGATATTTTTTCCAAATTGGCAGCGTTCGCATCTTCGATCCGTCTGTCGCTCAATTTGATCGTACTGTCTGTCATGAACCGTACCTCTTCTTATGTAAAAAACCGAATACACAACGATCCTGCTATTGTGCACCTCCGGTCTTCCGGTCGATTTTTGTTCCGAATTTTTTATTTCCTATATCTCATATATGTTAAGTATATTATATTGCGATGAAACCCCATTGTCAAGTCTTTTTTTAAATTTTTTTCGGAATTTTTTCCGTCACCAGCGCGAAGGCGTCTTTTTCAAACCATGAATCTTTGTACGGCTGCTTGACATGCATAGCAAGACGCTTTTGATAGGACGGATTTTCCAAAGCGAAGGCAATGTTTTTGAGGAAGGCAAACAATCCGTTATAGCCGAAATACGACTTTTCCGGGCTGAACATCTGCATCGAAGGAACGCCCAGCTTGGCCACGATGCCATGCGACCCCGCATGGGTAATCAAAAGGTCCGGCCGGTATTCTTTGATTTGGTTGACCAATTCGAAGGCCTGATTGCTGACCGACACCGGCGTCTCACCCAGTGTCTCTGCCACATCTTCGTAGACCGATTCAGCGTTGTTGTCAAAATGATAGGCACGAACACCGATCACATCCATGCCGAGTTCGGACAGAGCCGCCGCCTCGACGCCCACGCGCACGACGCCGCCTCCAAGCAGCACGCGCTTTCCTCTGATCCCGGGGAGCAGCGGCCGGATCGCGTCGTCGAGCAAGCGCTCTTCATAATCGGCGAGTCTGCCGGCCTCATCTTCGAGTCCAAAATGCGCGGCGGCTGATATGAGCCATTTGCGCGTCGCGGCCTTCCCGATCGGCATCCCGGCGATGACATAGGGAATGCCGTATTTTTCTTCCAAATATTTGAGAATATAATCATCATGCACATTGCACAGGCTGACATTGAGACCGGCTTGGCTGACCATACGGAATTCATCTGCATTCGAGTACTCCGCGAAGATGCGTACTTTCAGTCCCAGCGCGGTGAGCAGGCGAACGACCTCGTCCTCGTCGCTCGGCCCGATGGATGTCGCGTTCCACAAATTCACCGTGTGATTTTTGATATACTCATATTTCTTGACTTCCAATTCGTACTGCGGATCGCTCGGCGCGGGCGGCCGGTAGTCGCGGTAAGGCTCTGGCTCAAAGGAGATGTGACGGAGCAGCCCGTGATAGAAGGAATCATAGGCGCTGGCCACCACGCGGGAACGAAATCCGGGGCAATGGATACTGACGATTTCCGCAGCCGACGCATCCTGCGTCTTTCGCACGACGTCTTCAACATTGTCTCCGATGATGCTCGGCGCGCAGGTGACCACCACGAAGATGATCTCCGGACGAAACTCAGCATCCACATAGCGGATAGTTTCACGGAGTTTTTCCTCTCCGCCGCCGATCACATCGCTCTCTTTCAAATTGGTGGACACCCAGACCGGCTGCCCCGGCGTTTTGCCCCGGACGAGTTTTCCGCGGCTCGACGCCAGACCGAGCGCATGCATCTGTGCGCCGCATCCGATGGCGCCGTGCAGGACGATAGCGGCATTTTCCACGGTGGCCGCCATCATGAGCGACAGCGCCATTTGGCATGCGACCGTCTGCCAAAAGCCACGGTTGTTTCGTATCATGCAACCCGATTTTGAGCAATCTACCAGACCGCAGGCATTCCCCGCATAGGCGTCCCCGATATTCAGCCGCTCATCCCGTACCGGCGGCAATTCCTGATCATAATGCCTCATCGGTTCCCACCTTTCCTTCAGCCCTTTGGATATACCAGCGAGCCTACGATATCTTCAAACAGGTGCAGGCCGCCGCGGTATCCCGCATAGCCACGGTCCACGATCATACGATTGAACGCCGGAAAGCTGACCGTGAGCTGCTGGGCTCCGCGGTCCGCCGCCGTCTTTTTTTCCAGCGCACTGCCCAAAATGAACAGCGGCGAAACACTGTCAAAATATCGCTGCCCGCGGTTTTCCGGACGGCGTTTCACGATCGCCTTTGATATTTGACTCGCGTCGGTTTCAAAGAGCAATTCCGCGCGGGGTCCTCCCGAAAGATAAGCGCTTTTCAAAATTTCCTTTTGCTCGTCCTTCAGCTGATCCGTCACATAGGTATCGAGACCAACCCAGCCGAGCTCGCGCTCCGTATACCGCGTGAGAGGGATCGCATAATTGGAATTGGATGCGACCACAGAATAAAATTTGAAATCAGAGTCCATAAATACGTCCGCTCCGCGCTCGAAATACCCGTAGTAAATCTCGTTTTCGTTTTTGATCAGAGCTTTTGCATTCTCATTTGAAATCCCCGTTTTTTCTGCCGCTTCAATGACAAATGCGTCCGTCGCTTCCGGGCCGATCGGAAGATCCGTGATCCAATACGGCGTACCGTGCCGCTCCTGAAAATTTTCCGCGAAATCCACACCCCAAATCCTGGACAAAACGATGTTGAGACCGGCCTTGGGGGCGCTCAAAATATTTTCGTAGGTCTGATCCGGCGTGAAAAAAGTATTGACGGAAAGTCCGAGCGCGCGAAGAAGCCTTGCGATTTCTTCAAGGTCTCCCCGGAAAAACGGGTCGTACGCAGGTACGATACCGAAGAGATTGACCAGCGTCGGGATCTTTTCCTCTTCGGGCGCCGGCTTCAAATAATAATTGAAGATGCCCTCAAGCAGGATCTCGTAGCCGGCATATGAATCGCCGAGAAAACTGGGCGTGCTGATGGCAATCACGGGCTTCCCGGCTTCCTCAAATTCACCGACTACACTCGGTGCATCGTCCCCGATGATTTCCGTCATACAGCCGGTGGCTACCACGAAAAGCTCTGCATCTATGAGATCAAGCGTGTTTTCAATTTGCTCCGTCAAGCGGTCCGCTCCGCCGAAAACGATCTCCCTCTCCGTGATTCCGCTCGTAGGAAGACTACTTCCGCTGCAATAGCCGCTTCCAAAATATCCGGCGCCGAGAGAAAACGAACCCGACAGATTTCCGCCGCATCCAAGCGCGGTATGAACTATAGGCACGACTCCGGGCAAGGCGCTCATCGCCGCAAGAGCGCCGGCTAAAGCGCACGCCGACCTGGGTCTTTCTACGCATGATGGCATATAGCACGCTCCTTTCCGGGTCAATACTGATACAAAACAGTGGACAGATAGCGCTCGCCCGTATCCGGCAAGATCGCTACGATGTTTTTCCCTTCATTCTCGGGTCTTTTGCCAAGCTGCCAGGCCGCGAAAGCCGCTGCGCCGGACGAAATGCCGACAAGTAGACCTTCTGTGCGCCCGAGTTCCCGCGAAGTGTCGATGGCCTCGTTGCTGCGCACCTTATATATTTCATCTACCATGTCTGCATCAAATACGAGAGGAACAAAACCGGCGCCGATGCCTTGTATCTTGTGTACTCCCGGCGCGCCGCCCGACAAAACCGGTGATTCAAACGGCTCCACCGCCACGATTCGGACATTTGAATTTTTCTCTTTCAAGGCCTTCCCGACGCCCGTGACTGTACCGCCCGTACCGACACCGGCGACAAAGATATCTATCGCCCCCTCGGTATCGCGCCAAATCTCGTCGGCCGTCGCCTGATAGTGAATCTGCGGATTGGCTGGATTTTCAAACTGCTGCAAGATGACGCTGCCGGGTATCTGCGCGTTCAATTCTTCGGCCTTGCGCACCGCGCCCTTCATGCCGAGCGCGCCGGGCGTCAGTACGATTTCGGCGCCGAGCGCGCGCACGATCGTGCGGCGTTCCACGCTCATCGTCTCCGGCATCGTCAGGATCACCTTGTATCCGCGTGACGCCGCCACGAACGAGATACCGATTCCCGTATTGCCGCTGGTCGGCTCGATGATGGTGGAGCCAGGGTTCAGCGCCCCGCGGTATTCCGCCTCCGTGATCATGCTCAGGGCGATGCGGTCTTTCACGCTCCCTGCCGGGTTGAAATACTCTAATTTCAGAAATAGATTCCCTTTGAGCCCCTTGCCGGCAGCAAAGCGGTTTGGCGCCAGCAGCGGCGTATTGCCGATCAGTTCGGTCAGACTTTGTACTGCCTTTACCATGACAAATTGCCCATAATTCAGACCCTTTAAATTTTCTCTGCGTAGGAATCCAGTGCATCCATTAGGCCATACTCAAACAGGATTTCTTCGAGCCTTTCCTGAGTCATCGGCGTCGGAATCGTGAACGAGGTGTTTTCATCCAAGGCCTTCGCCAGCGCCCTGTACTCCTGCGCCTGATGCGCCTCGGAATCGTACTGAATGACGGTCTTGCGATTGATCTCGGCGCGCTGCACCTCGTTGTCACGCGGCACGAAAAACAAAAGTTGCGTGCCGAGTTCCCTGGAAAATGCGCGCAGCAATTCGATCTCGCGATCGACATTCCGGCTGTTGCAGATAATGCCGCCGAGCCGGACGTCGCCCTTGCTCGCAAATTTGGCAATACCCTTCGCAATATTGTTTGCCGCATAGAGCGCCATCATTTCACCGGAAGCGACGATGTAGATTTCCTGAGCCTTCCCTTCGCGAATCGGCATAGCAAAGCCGCCGCAAACGACATCGCCCAGTACATCGTAAAATACATAATCGAGGTCTTCCGTGTACGCTCCGAGTCTTTCAAGCAGACCGATCGACGTGATGATACCGCGTCCCGCGCAGCCGACGCCGGGTTCGGGGCCGCCGGACTCCACACACCGTATGCCGAGATACCCTTCTTTGAGAATATTGGAGAGATCCTTCACGGTACCCTGATCGCGCAGCGTATCGAGTACGGTTTTTTGTGCAAGTCCGCCGAGAAGGAGACGCGTGCTGTCCGCCTTTGGATCGCAGCCGACGACCATCACTTTTTTGCCCAACTCCGCAAGTCCTGCCGTAAGATTTTGTGTTGTTGTAGATTTTCCGATTCCGCCTTTACCGTAAATCGCCACCTGTCTGATTTTCTTGTCTGCCAATTTTTTCTCCTTATTACATTCAACCATGTGAAAATACATCTTCCGCTTGTCCGGCAAATGAGCCGAGGACTTCTGCGGCATGATCCGTCAGCCCTGGGATACCAATGGCATCCGCCCTGCAGCGCTGGCAATGCCGAAACACATCGATATACACGGAAGCCTTTTGACGGGCAGTCTCTATTTCCTCGCAGGTCGGCTCGGCATAGTGCGAAAGCCTGTGCTGCGGAATGAGCGGGATGATATTGTAAATCGCCGCGCCGGCTTCGGAAACACGCCTCGCGATCTCGGGAATATGCAGGTCATTCAGACCGGGAATCAACACCGTATTGACCTTGATCGTCGTGCCGGCCGCCGCCATCTTTTCGATGCCTTCGAGTTGGTTTCCGATCTGGATCATCGCCGCTTCCATACCTTCATAGCGCTTGCCGTGCCAGCGAATTGCGAGCACGATCTTGCTGAGGATCTGCGGGTCAACCGCATTGACCGTCACTGTCAGGGTATCGATACCCAATTCGATCAGCTCACCTGCGCGCTCGCTCAGGAGCAGTCCGTTCGTGCTGATGCACTTCAGGAGTTCGGGATGACGATCATGGATCGCACCAAACGCTTTGAAAAGATTGTCTCCGACAAGCGTATCGCCGGGACCCGCCACGCCGACCACGGATATCGAATCCGTCTTGGCAAGTGCGACATCAACATAGTCCGCCGCTTTGTCAGCAGGAAGGATGAACGACGCGACGCCGGGCCGCACTTCGTTATCATTCAGAGAACGTTTGCAAAATGCGCATTCGATATTGCAAGCCGGGCAAATGGGCAAATGCATACGCCCCTTGTTTTTCGCCGCGCCAAAACATGGATGCAGGTTTGCGATATCTCTTCGGTGCGCACCATATTCGGATGTCTGAAGTTTTCGTTCTTTGACCATGCGGCGAGTCTCCCTATTCATCCAATCACGCTAAGGCTACAGCGATAGCGTTTTTATTACATATAAATCATATATGTAAACTATATTTTAGTATAGTATACTGCCACGGGGTTGTCAAGGTATCCCTCAAATCTTCTCGATCTGGCAAAGTCCTTCCTTGTAGGCCGGGAATCCGCTGATCGGATCAAAATCGCGCGGGATCAGCTCGTTCACATTGGCCTCCGCCCAGCCGTGCAGCATATCGATAGCGCCCCGCCTGAGCGTGTTGGTGATCTCAAGTTTTGCCGTGATCCCTTCTTGATTGACGGGTGATGTGATTTTCACCAAGTCTCCGTCCTTCAGCGAGCGCGCTGCCGCATCCTCTTCGCCAAGGCGTACAACGGGATCGGGCATATGCCTCCTGAGCCACGGCAGGCCGCGTTCTTTTGAATGGCAAAAGAACGGAACACGTGAGCCTGCATTGACGATCAGCGGAAATTCACGTGCCGTCTTTGGCGTCGAAACCGGACTGTACAGCGGCTCGCGGTATTTCGGAAGCGGCTCAAACCCGTATTCGCGAAGGATCTCCGAAGCAAATTCGACCTTGCCCGAGGGCGTAGAGAAACCGGGCTTCCCATCTTCACGAAGCAGACCAAGTTCCCATTTTTTGTACTTCATACCCTGCGTCAACGGGATCGCAAGCCCGTTCGGTGAGGCTTCGCGCAGCATTTCAAGTGTGATTTCCTTGCTGCCGCCCGCAGTCCTAAGGATCTCGCGCAGGCACTCTTCTTCCGCATCCGGACCGCCGCCCCAAAAGAGATCTCCGTACCCAAGCGCAGTCGCCACATCGCAAACAATGCGGTAATCGCTTCGCGCTTCTCCGAGCGGCGTCACGGCCGGCTCGCGCAAATATATCTTGCGGCCAAAAACGCTGAACGGCGCGGATCTTTCAAACGACATCGCCGCCGGCAGCAGCATATCCACATAGTCGTGCGTCCAGGTATTTTCGCGGAAATCCGCGCAGACCGCAAAGTCCATATTTTTGAATGCTTCCTGATATTCATGTGACTGTGGCCACATGATGCAATTGAGTCCAAGGGCAAAGCAGGCGCGGATATCCCCGTCACGCACATACTCCGGCAAGCGGTTGAGCTGCAGGCTTCCGTCCCAGTCCGTGCCGGCCCAAACCGGAAAATACTTTCTGTCGGCGCGCTTGCTTTCGAGCTCCGGCAGCAATTCATGGACGCGCGAAAACCCGAAGGATCCGCCCCAGTTGTCAAGTCCCAGCGGTTCGTTCGGTATCAGGTGTCCGCCATCCACGTCAAGACTTCCCGTCAGCGCCACTAACAGCTGCATGGCGCGGTAGTTGTCTACACCGTTCACATGCTGAGGGTACGCCGCCGAGGACTTGACTGTGATCGGAGCGCCCTCCGTGACCAGGATATCTCCGGCCTTTTTCAGCAGCGCCGCCGGGATGCCGCAAATTTCAGCCGTTTTTTCGAGCGTATACTCAGAGGCAAGCGCCTTGTATTCCGCGAAACCATGTGTCCATTTTTCGACAAATTCCTTGTCGTAAGCATCATGAGAAATCAGCCAGTTCGCAAAGAACAGAGCCAGCGCCCCGTCCGTACCCGAACGGATCTGCAAATGGACGTCCGCAAAATTTTCCGTGGTTGACGTCACGCGCGGATCGATCACAATGTATTTCACGCTGCCAAATTCGCGCGTCATTCTCAGTCCGTTGTAGGAGAAAGGCTGCGATGTCCCGGGATTGTTGCCCCAAATCAGGCAAACCTTCGTGTCGTTGACGTCGGGCGCAGCGCCAAGCGAGAGTGGAATGACAGCCCGGCTGCGCGTGCCGTAGACCAGACGGGTAGCCAGTTCCGCGGCCGTATAGCAAGTGGAGCTCTCGGTGCCGTAGTTCGGCGTCCCAAAGGAGTAGGCGAGACGCTGAAGCACAGAGCGGGGCTCCTTTGGATCGCCGGTCATGAACAGCACTTTGTCCGCGCCGTATTTTTCTTTGACGCCGTTCAGTTTTTCCGCGATCTCCGCGAGCGCGTCTTCCCATGAAATGCGTTCCCACTTTGCCCTCTCCCCTTTTGGATTTGTACGGCGAAGCGGATAGAGTACCCTGTCCGGTGAATAGAGATCCTGCAAAGCCGAATTTCCAAGTGCGCAAAGCAACTCCGGACCGTACTCCTCGCGGCGCTCAAGGCGCAGTATCTTGTCGTCTTTCACGACTGCCTTCACACCGCAGCGCGGTCCGTGATTGCACATCGCACAATAGGTGTATTTGTATTCCCCGCCGATATTCGGCTTTCGGTCATCGTTTTTGCGAACCCAGTCACGCGCTGCGATGAGTCCGTCCGTCAGCGACCGGAAATCCGGATCTTCGGGCTGTCTGCGCCGCGCCGCCTTTTCGTTCGTCGTCGGCGTGAGCGCGCCCGTCACAGGATCGTACCCCGGCGGCAACAGCCCCGGATCCATCCCCTCCGGCAGCACGTAGTACATTGAAGTGCCCTCAATCTTTACCGCACCGTAAAGTTCCCGGTAATAATTGATCTCGCTTTCCGGATCTTCAAGATCCCCGAAAATGCGGCAGCCGCCCGGGCAGAGCGCTACGCAAATCGGCTCAAGCCCCTCTGCGAGCCTGTCCTGACAAAGCGTACACTTTTCAGCCTTGTACAGCCGTGAAGCGCTGACCTCTTCACTCGGAATCGGATGCCCCGGAAATGCCGTTTCATCCTTCGTCGTCAGAAAGCGCTGCCCGTACGGACATGCCTTCACGCAAGCGCCGCAACCCGTACACAGATCGGGATCCGTCAGCACCGGTCCCTCCGGCGACTTAAATGTCGATCCTGTCGGGCAGCTGTTCAGGCAGGGCGGATCCTCGCAGTGGTTGCACATCGTCGACAGATACCGGCGATGGGCCTCAGGAAACTTCCCCCACTCGACCATCTGTCCCTGATTGTAGTCGACATCCGGCCTTGTGCCAAAATACTGCTTGCAGGAAACGACGCAGGAATAGCATCCCGTACACCGCTCCAAATCTATCAACATTCCATAACGAGCCATATGATTCCTCTCTTTCCGTTCTCGCTGAACGGTTCTTTGCCCTGCACATCTCTTGTTATTTGAGCATTTTTTTGTCTATCAATGTCTCAATGATTTTTTCGATAACGCCCGGCGCCTCGAATATTCGCATCCCCTTTTTTAATACATAATCGGCAGCGCCCGGGCCGATCTTGCCGACCGCGATCGCTTCGCAGTCCGAAAGCGCTTCGAGTACAGCGTCAAACACCGCGTCGGAATGGTCACCGGCCTTGCAGGGCGGAACCACCTCGCGATACTCCACAAAATCGAAGGATCCCGTATCCGTATCCACATCCGTGATCTCGTAGCCTTCCGCATGTCCAAAATGCTGATGGATCGTCAGCTTGTCCGTCGTCGCCAAAGCAATTCGATGTTTTCCCATGAAGAATTCCCTCCCTAAAGCGAAATCCCGGGGATATGCACAGGCCGGCACGCGTCGATAAAATCTTCGACAAAGGTCAGTGCGCCGCGATATCCGGCATACGCCTTGTTTAGGATCATATCCGGTCCCGTCGGAATGCTGACGACCATGAACTGCAGGCCGCGCGGCACGACGATTTCATCCTCCAGCGAACTGCCGAGGATCATATCGAACGAATCTCCCTCGAGCGCTTGTTTGATCTCGTAGTCATCCTGGAGAAAAAACACTTCGGGATTCTGCGCCCACTGAAAACCACCGAGCCTTTCACGAACAAGCGGCTGATCTTCCGGCAAGACATTGTCCGTCACGATCACGCGCACCACCTCTTGACTGTAATCATCGGACAGAAAGCGCGTCAGTCCTATCGCGGTGCCGGCATCCGCCACAACAGCGATTTTTTTCGTAGGCAGACGCCCGATCGTCACACTCGCATAATCAAAGAAATAAGATTCTTCTTCCTCAGTCACCCTATCTACGATTGCCGTATCCACCCCGAGCGCCTCGCCGACCTTCCGTATGAAGTCTGTCGTAGCCGTAGGTCCGACCGGCAGGCCGGTATAGCGGAAACTTTTGATCCCGTGCCGTGTCTCCCACAGACTCTCCGCCTCTTTGAGCAGATGAGGCGAGATGATGATGTTGGCGAAAGCGGCGGATGACGACAGCAATTTTTCATAATCTTCACCGCGCGTGAAAAACGTATTGACGCGCAGACCAAGGCGCTCTATGATGCGTGCGATTTCTTCAATATTTCCGGACCAGCATTTGCTGAGTCCCGGACCTATGCCAAACAGATTGACCAGTTTTTCGTCTTTGGTCTCCGTCACAGGAGCGATACGCGCTGCGAGCGCCTCGACAAAAATCTCATAGCCGCGCGCCCCGTCACCGTACAGCCCGCCCGTATTGGCAAAGGTGACCGGCTTCCCCTCTTTCACAAATTCATCCACGAGACTGTCCACGTCATCGCCGATGATGTCGGAGGTGCAGCCGGTGAGTACGAAATACACATCACCGTTCAAGATCTCGGTGGCGCCCCGAACGACTTCCCGGAGGTGGTCGATCCCGCCAAATACAACTTCATGCTGAGACATATTGGTGCAGGGAAACGAATCTGGCGTGTACGACGTCCTGTTCGGCCCCGCATTCCCGAGCTGCCCCGCAAATGCCTGTACCCCGCAGCCGGGGCCGGCATGAAGGATGGGAACGGCTTTGTTGATGCTGGCAACCGCAGCCAACGCTCCGCCAAGCGCACACGCGCCGCGCGGCGATTGAATGATCTCTGCCATGCTAAACCGCCTCCTCTTTTTTCAGATAACTGAAAGGATCTTTCCTGAGCCACTCTTCGCTGTAGGGCGAATATCCCCGGTCTCTCAAATGCGCCTGCAGCGTCGGATTTGCCGATAGGCGGGCAATCTTTTCGCCAAGATTCAAAATGCCGTCGTAGCCGGCCTGCTGAAAATCGTACTGTCCCTGAGTTTGAATCCCCGGGACGCCGAGCATCGTTGAGACTGTACTGAAGCCAATCAAAAAATCGACCTTGTATTTTTTGATGATATTGGCCAGTTCAAACGGCTGGACGCACGAAATGTCAAGAACAAATTCGTCGCCGTGCTGTTCCGACAAGACGCCGACTTCGCGCACGACGTCATTGTTGAGCACCGGCGTCTGAAGCGCGACTATCTCCATACCCAGATCGCCCGCGAGCAGCGCCGTGGAGAGAGATCGCGAGGTCCCGGATCCGGTCAGCACACGCTTGCCTGCGAGCTTTTTCCGCAACTCAGCCAGGGGCTTTTCGATGCGCGCGTGTTCTTTTTCAATGAAAGCCTCCGCGACGTCTTCCTGCCCGAACAATTTCCCCAGTGACCTCACATAATTGTCTGTGTTTTTCAGGCCGATCGGCAAGCCTATGATCTCATACGGGATCCCGTACTCTTTTTTCAGCCATTCCGCCAAGTGGTCGCCGAAAATATAGCAGGCCACGATGCTCGCCGCTGCGGCCGGTATACGAAGGATGTCGTCCACCGTAGCATAATCCGGCACGGTATTGGCGCGTTTTCCGAACAGTCCCATGATCTTTGCCATCTCCAATCTGTCATAGGCTGTCGTTGATTGCGGAAAAAACAGATTCACGAGATCGTCTTCTTTCGGCGGATGCGTCCCGTCGAGCAGATACCCTGTGATCGCATCGAATGCGGTATCGATGCCGGTCGAATTCAACTGTGACCGGAATCCTTCGCAATGAATCGGTATCACCTTTGTGCCGATCTGCTCCTCGGCCTGTTTTGCCGCCGCATTGATATTGTCGCCGATGATGCCGGAGGCGCAGGAGGCCAAAATGAATACGACTTTGGGTTTGTACCGCCTATAGCCTTCGGCGATAGCCGCAATCAGCTTGTCAGTACTGCCAAATACGACGTCGTGTTCATCCATATTCGTGGCGATATAGTGAATATTTCGCGGCGCGCCCCGCCCCATCTGGACGCGCAGGAGTTTTGAAAAAGCATTGATGAAAGAAGTACATCCCGTACACCCGACAGGCGAATGGAATACGCAGAGAGAATCATCAATCTTGGTCAGCACCTGGACGCTCGACATCTGAACACATTGTTTTGTCTGTTCAAAACTACGGTTCACATTATTATAGCAGCCGGACTGGAAGCGGTTTACCGACTCACCGCAGCACCCGCCGCCGCCATAGAAAGTATTCGGGTAATCTTCCCGATTTTGAGTAACGATTGCTTTTGCCATTTGGGACTCCTCCTCTTTTTCGGACGTTAACTGACAGTCCCCAGCCCTTTGTTTGCAGCGTCGTTGTACAGATCCGCCGCGAGATTGATCGCGCCCTCCCAAGCGAAATACGTTTTGACTCCGACCATCAGATCCCCGGCCGGCGCAGAAACAGGCACAAAGGGCAGCTTCAGATTTTTGGCCGTCAGCTCGTCCCAGGTCGTCCCAAATACGGCGGTCTTGCGGAAGGTCGTGTCTTCACTCTTCACATAAGTATCACATAGTCCCCCGTCATTGGTAAAGATCACTTCGAGATCCTCGGGGCGCTCGTGCTGCACATCATTGAAATATGATCTTACCTCTTCCTGCAATTCTTCGGGTACGCCCTCGCTGATAAAGATCTTGCGCGGCGTCATGCCCAGATCGTTGATCAGGTATTTCGTCAGAGCAAGCGCCTGTGACGCGCTCGAATTGATATAGAATTCACGCGGTGTGACACGGCAGGTGAAGATGAATTTGATCGAATGGTTGAGATAATAATAATATCTGTCCTCTTCGCGCTTGATGATTCGTTCCGCCCCGACTTCATCCAGATTTGCATATTTGACGAGTTTTCTGACAAAATCAGCCGTCTGTGTAGGCCCGATCGGAATATTCGGATAGTGAAAATACGGAGTATCGAATTTTTCTTCGAGCAATTTCACGATATCGAGATCTACCCACGGAGAGATGAGCAGGTTGAAACCGGCGGACGGTATCTTGTCTACGGCTTTCAGTCCCTTGCCGTGCCCGTAGATGATATTGGGTTCAAACCCGAGCTCCGTCAGAAGCGCTTCGAGCTTTTCAAGCGTCGCGACCCAGAACGTGTCATAGAAAGGCACGATGCCCCACACATTGACCTGCTTCTCATTGACATGATCGCTCTTCGTCAGATATTGTTCGACGATCGCTTTCAGGATCTCGCTGTGTCCGAAAAGGTTGTTGCCTTTGAAGCCGGGCAGCGATGCGTGCAGGACGGGCTTTTCCCTTCCTTCAAAAGTCCGCACGACTTCTTCGATGTCGTCCCCGACGATCTGCGACACGCATCCGTCCGACACGATGAACATATCGGCGTCATAGTATTTGAGGGACTCTTCGACAACGTGGGACAGCCTTTCTGCGGCTCCGAATACGACATCGGACTCGGAAAAATTGGTGCTGGGAATGACGGACTCAAGATAGGTGTCCGCATTTTGTCCGCCGTTTGCACCGGCAAGCGTAGCGCCGGCCTGCCCCTGGCATCCGGGACCGGCGTGCAGGATCGGCAGTACCCGGTCGATCGCAAGCGCCGTATATATTCCACCGATCGCACACGCGATACGGGGCTGCTCTACGCAGCTTGTTATTTCGGCTTTCACACTCATATGGCGGCCTCCTCATCATAAAAGCTGAAAGGACTGAGCCCTTCATACGCCTCGGTAAACGGCGATACATAGCGCGCGCCGAGCTTCTCTACGAAATTTTTGCTGTCGAGCACTTCCACGATCGTCGTGCCGAATTCGACAAGTCCGCGGTAGCCCATGATCACGAAACCGATCTCGGTATCGAGTGAAGGAATGCCCTGGAGCATGGACCAGGCGGACGCCTCATGACCGCGCGAAACGAGGAAGTCGGGATTGTACTCCTTGACCAGCAGATAGGTCTCCATCTCCTGTCCGTCATTGATGCTCGTATCAAAATCGAGCTTGAGTTCTTTGACGTCCGTAGCGGCTGCGATCTCCGATTCGAGATTGTTTTGATCGAGGACCGGATCGAAATGGTAGCCGATCGCATGCTGTACCTCGACGCCGAGTTCCCAGAGCAAGCGGGAATATTCATAGGCAAAGCCCGATCCAAGAGCTATGAAGGCGCGCTTGCCTTTGAGCCTTGCCTTGATCGCGTCGATCTGATCCTTGTACTTTTCCTTTTCCTCCGCGATGATCTCCTCGACGATATCTTCTTTGCCGATGAGCTTTCCGAGATCGCGCATGAAACGTTCAAATCCGATGCCGCCGTACGGCAGGTGTGACTGCAGATAACGGACTCCGTATTCCTGTTCGAGTACGCTGAGAATGTAATTTGACTGAGAACTGCACTGTCCCCAAGAGGCGATCGCCGTCGTCGCACGGTGAAAATCCTCCTGCGTCGATCCACCGACGAGCAAATTGAGCTGAAGCCCGAGCCGCGTGAAAAACGGCTCGACATACTGCCTGCCGACAGGGCCGAATCCCGAATAATTGATGATCGGATTTCGCTCACCCGTAGGAGGCGAAAACCGGGCTTTGGAAACGGCATGGGAATAGGAATCAAATCCGGTCGCCCAGATCTTGCTGCGCAGTCCTTCGCCCGCCGCCGCGATCACGGGGATATCCAATTCCTCGTTCAATTCCTGCGCCACGCTGAAAATGTCATCCCCGATGATGGCGGAAACGCAGCTTGACACGATGAAGATCTCCTTGGGATGATGCCGCTCATAGGCAGCCAATACGGTTTGCCGGAGCTTTTCGACCGCCCCGAAAATCGTATCGGATTCGTCAAGATTCGTAGATATGATCTTGGAATGCTCAAGGGGAGGAACTCCCGGAGGCGGGTTGAGCCGGTTTCGGTTGAGCGTGAAAAATATCTGCCCCCCCGAGCAGCCGATCGGTCCATGGTCGACGACCAGAGCCCCGGTAAGGCCGGAAAGCTGATTGATAGTGTGCGTATGGGAGCAGGAACTCACGGTCTGAAACCGGCGTCCCTTGTTCAGCAGACACCCTGCGCAGCCTTGTTTTGTTAAATCAGAAAGTTTACCGTCATATCCGGTAATAGAGCCGAGCCTTTGCTCCCTTGTCGCCGATTCTTTCAGCGTCAGATCGATTGCCATGTTTCCCTCCTCACAATATCCGCCCAGACTGCCGCCCGATCGCGCAAGGATTGCGAACCGGGCGGCAGTTTGGACGATCGATTCCGATTATGCCTTTTCGTTGTATTTGTTGGTAACGATGTCCTCAACGGTCAGGTCTTTGTTTTTCAGTTCCTGTACCTGTCCGGGTTTGCCGAAGAGGTCCAGCCAAAGCTGCGTGCCAGCAGGATCTGCAACGGCGTCCGGTGCATAGTAAGCAACCCAAACGAGATCTGCGTTGACGGCCAGGCCCTTTTCCTTGAAGATCTCTATGGATTCTTCGTTGTTTTCATTGACCCAATTGTTTGTCTTGGCGATCGCGCGGACAAACTTTTCGATGGTCTGAGGATTGTTCTCGACAAATTCCTTCGTGAAGAACCAAGCCGTGCTGCCGCCCGTATCGCCCAAAATGTCAAAGTCCGTGAAAAGAATTTCGACTTCCGGATACAGCGTCTTGATCTGCTCGGGGATGAGATGCACGCCTGCCACATCCGCGTCGCCGCGCAGCAGGGTTTCAATCAGGACATCTTCGGGAGCCGCCAGCAATTCGACTTCAGCGATCGCATTTTCAGCGCCGCCCTGACGCGCCGCTTCGAGCGGGAAACCGGCCGTGCATCCGCCGACGGTCGAAGCCGTGACCACGCGCTTGCCCTTCAGGTCCGCGATCGATGTGATATCGCTGCCTTTCGGAACGACAAAGACCATATGGGTCTGCGTTTCGCTTGTGACGCAGCTGCCGGCCACGCCGATGATCGGAGCGCCGTTATCGATGGCCATGAGCGCTTCGGAATTCATCGCGCCCGCGAAATCCGTCTGACCGCTTGTGAGCGCCGAGATGATCTGGGGGACGTCAATGGCGCCGACATCCTGAATCTCAATGCCTTCTTCCGCAAAGAACCCTTTTTCGATGCCGATTTGAACCGTGTCAACACGAGTCGGATCAGCGCCGACACCGCCGGTCCTCAGGATGATCTTTTCGCCAGCATCCCCGGCAGCCGCAGCGCCGCCCGCGTCTCCTTCTGATGAACTGCTCTTTCCGCTTCCTCCGCAGGAGGCCAAAACGACTGTAACCGTGAGAACCAACGCGATGAGAAGCGCCAGATTTCTTTTCCTTGTAACTTGTTTGCTCATTTTCATCTTTCCTTTCAAACTACGACTTTACGACATTCACTGCGCGATTCACACCGCGTTCGTATTGGTTTCCTGCCAACGCAATACACTGTTTTCCAATTTCGTGCTCAGCAGGTTCACGAGCACGCCGAGTATGGCTAAAGTTAAAATGCCCACATACATGCGCGGTATCATATAGGCATGCTGGGCGTTGAAAATCATAAAGCCGATCCCGTAAAAAGCGCCGACCATTTCCGCGCCGACAAGGACGATGAGTGCGATACTCGCGCTCAGACGAAAACCGGCAAGGATATACGGCGACGAGGCCGGAATGACGACTTTGAAAAACAGCCCTGTCGTGCTGATGCCCATCGACTGCGCGGAGCGAATCAGATTTTGATCGACCGTCTTGACGCCCTGGATCGTATTGATGAGCGTCGGGAAAAAGCAGCCCCATACGATGATTGCAATCTTTGAGACTTCGCCGATGCCGAGAAAGAGTACAAACAAAGGAAGTATCGCAAGGATGGACGTATTGCGCATCACGACCAGCAACGGATCGAGATAGGTATCGATTTTCTTGAACCACCCGATCAATACGCCGAGCGGTATAGCGAGCGCCTGAGATATGGCAAGCCCGATGAGGGCGATCTTCAAACTGGCGCCGATATGCTTGAACAATTCGCCGGTAGACGCAAGCTTTGCGAATTCCTGCAGCACTTCGCCAAGGGGTGGCACGTAGATATTGTGAAGATAGAGCGGGACTACGGCCCAAAGAATGAGAAGCACGACGATGAGGATCGACTTCTGATAGAGCGTCAGCAAAATATTGGGCTTCTTTTCTTGCAATTCAAGTTCTTCCATATTAGATCACCGCCTCCTGAGGAACCGTATCGAGAATGTGACGTCCCAGGATGGTCGTGACTTCACGTGTGCTGTCTGTACTGCTTTGCAGATGCTGCCATATTTTGTTGCGGTAAGTACCGAACAGTTCGCTTGATTTGAGTTCATTGTTGCGGGGTCTGGGAAGCTCGATTTCGATCTCGTCGCGAATCGTGCCCGGCGATGACGTCATCACGAGTACACGGTCGGAAAGGAAGATTGCCTCATCGATACTATGGGTGACGAAGATGATCGTCTTGTGCGTTTTGTCCCAGATGCGAAGGAGTTCGTCGTGCAGAAGCGTTCGCGTCTGCTCGTCAACTGCGGCAAACGGCTCGTCCATGAGCAGCACATCGGGGTCGTAGGCCAAGGCCCTTGCGATCGCGATACGCTGTTTCATCCCGCCGGAAAGTTCATAAGGATACCGGTCTGCGAATTCGCTGAGGCCTACCAATTCGATGAATTCACGGGCGATCTCCGCACGCTCATTCTTTTTCAGCCCTTTCACTTCCAAACCGAACTCTACGTTCTTTTCCACGGTGCGCCACGGAAACAAGGCATAGGCCTGCATGATGATCCCGCGGTCGAGCGAAGGCCCCGTGATTTCATGTCCGTGAATAAAGGCCTTGCCGGATGTATTGCGATAAAGACCGGCCAGGATATAGAGCAGCGTAGACTTTCCGCATCCTGACGGTCCGACGACCGAAACGAATTCGCCCTCGCGGATGCCGATATTCACATCCCTGAGCGCCGTCAGCGTAGCCGCCTTGGGATTTTTGCTCTTCCCCTTCCCCCTGCCAAGCTTGTAGACAAGCCCAAGGTCCTCTGTCGAAATCAATATTTTGCTGCCATCCACCATTTCGTTACCTCAAAAATGATCCTTATAAAAAAACAAAAACCAAAAACAAACCTCTCACGCCTGTCTCCGGTTGTCCGGTCGACCCCTATGGTTTAAAACATATTTAACATATATGTTTTACCTACTATAACACGGCACACCTGCCCTGTCAACAAAATATTTTCATGAAATTCGATTGATTTTTTTGCCCGGGTTGTAAGCAGTTAAACAAAACAAAGCCCGTCCCAAAATCCGGGAAGGGCAAACCTTGAACCATTATGAAAATCGGAACATGAACACGTATGTCACAATATCTGAATTGTACATTCTATTCACCGCATGAAACGGAGCGTCGCCCTGGAAGTGCTACACAAGCAATTGGCTGGCAAGGGCATCCTGCAGGACCTTCGAAAAGTTGATGCCTTTTTCGGTCGCCATTTCGTCCATCCATTGGGGTATGGAAAGTGTCTTCTTGACGGCCTTTCCGTTCTTTCGTTTTCGGTACACGATCGTATCGCAATGCACGAGCGTAGTAAACTCACCGTCCTTCAAGCCGAGGGTGCCGAACGCCGATGGTGCCGGGATTGCTTCTCCGGCAGACTCCATATCGTACAGCCTGCTCGCAAGAATATCCTCGGCCATTTCGATGCCGTCGATCAGATCGTCGCCGCAAGTATAGCAGGATTCGATATCGGGGAAATCAATAGAGAATCCCCGCTCCTCAGGCGTAAAAATCGCCGGATACACATATTTCACAATAAGCTCCTTTCGATCGCTGCGAAGACAGGTCACTTCAGTCCTGCATCCGATTGATAAAATAATTATATACGTATCATTACGTAGTGTCAAATGTTTTGTTACGTAAATCCATGTAACCTTCACTACCATCGAAGATTATCATGTATTTCCACCCGTGTCAACCTTTTATTTGTAATAATGGTATATATTTCTTCATGCCCATTGGAAAGCATAGAATGACAAAAAAAAGAGATTGTGTCTATTTTGTAATTTCAACAAAACGGATGCTGTTGTCTGCGTCCAGATCTACTTCGATCGCGCCTGATGGGCAATCGTAGACACAGGAGCCGCAGCGCCAGCATTCACGGGGATAGTTCACGACCGCCTTCCCCCTCGCTATGGAGAGCACGTCTTCCGGTTCAAACAAGATGTTCTGATAGAATTTTCACACCGATCAGAATCAGGATCACGCCGCCAAGGATCTCGGCTTTTGTCCGGAACTTCGCACCGAAAGCGTTTCCGATTTTTACGCCGGCCATCGACAAGGCCAGTGTGATCAGACCGATCCCGAGTACGGCGGTGACGATATTGACCTGAAGAAAAGCAAAGCTGATCCCTACGGCAAGGGCGTCAATGCTCGTAGCGAGGGCCAGCGGCAGCATCGCGGTAGGCCGCACGGAAGATGCATCCTCGCTGACTTGTTCATCCTTTGAGCGAATGCTTTCTGCAATCATTTTGACTCCGACGAAACAAAGCAGCGCAAAGGCAATCCAATGATCAAAGGCAGCAATCCTGTCTGCAAATTGTGTTGCAAGCAAATATCCGATCAGCGGCATTGCGGCCTGGAAGAGCCCAAAATAAAGGCCCACCGTCAGCGCCTTTTTTAACGTTACCTTTTGCGAAGCCAACCCGATACAAACGGCCACGGCAAAAGCATCCATAGAGAGCCCGAGGGCTATGAGTACAATCATCATCGAATAATTATAGCAAAAAGACAAAGAGACGGTATATTAAAACGGACATGTAATCATATTCTATTAATGGTTGACATTTCCTTATCTTGCCATTATACTGTTCTACGCGGCCATCTTCGGGTTTCGCGGCGGTGAATGCGCGGCAAATATTTTTTAACGATCAATTTGTGAAAGTGGTTTGAGTATGCTTATTGAAAAAGACATCCCTGTATATCGCACGAAGTCGTCAAAAATATCCGGACGCAGTTATATTGATGTGGAAAGAGCCGCACGAAGGCATTTTAAAGAAATTGCACAGCAATCCAAACGAAATCCCTATATTCGTAGCATATATTTTCAGAAAGATAAAATCTTCTTGAAAATATTTTGGCAACATCTTATGGAAAAACATGAGGGAGATAGAAAACGCCGATTGAAATTTTATATTGCAGCCATTGAATTACTACGTTATACAACCATTGACCCTGACAGCCGCCAAAATCCAAACGGGCGAAATGAAATGGTTCACCGATTTGCAGGGGAAACAAAAGATGGTGAATAAAGAAAAACCTCGCAAATGGTAGTATATCAACTACGCGAGGCATTCTTTAGTTTGATTTTAGCGCACTTGGCTATATCTGTCAAATACTTTTTTGCAGTGATCTTCACCACGCTCACATCCTTGATCTTCGTGCCGCCCTGTGAGTCAAACTTCACCGTATATACAGGCTTGTCGCTCAATTTGACATTGATCTTGACGTCTGCATCCGGCATCGTGAAACTATATACACCCGGCAACGCTTATGGCCATCGTGGATTCCCATGGTTACGTTCCCACGGGTCAAGTCCGGGGTCACCGCCGGCTGCGCCACCGCCCGGGAATGTCAAAAGTGTCGAGCTCGTATGCGATGACAGCTGCTGCGGATTCGCATCGCTGACTTTCCTTTTGTGTCCGGATTTGACAGAAACCCGGACAAGACATCACCTTGTTATTGGTTAGAAGATTGAATGACCATATTTTTCAGCTGCTTAGTGGTATATCCTCTTTTTATCATCATGATAGACATAAGTATTCCCGCCGATTCTCCGGCATCTATACAATTTTTCTCGATGTCATTCCAGCTAAATTCACACAATAGGGAATCCACAATATTCCAGTTTTTTTGCACCAAACCAATACAACCCTGAATATAATCCTGTACGGCTTCGAAGGCGAGAGCCAGAGATGTTTTCTCATCATGAGCTCCGGAATCATTCAGTATGTCGATAATTTCTTCGATTGTGCTACCGTTATCGCTCAACAATGTAGCAGTGTCTATTTCTGCAGGGGAGACATTCAACTCGCCAATGATTTCTTCAATAGATTTACACTGATCCAGCAACTCTATAACTTTCTCCACACCAGCCTCGGCGCCAGCCATTAGGTAAAAACGCAAATCATTTTCCAGATTGCGCAACTCAAGTTTGTGATTGAAAAATAGCATATCCATCCTCCTGTTGTCCCGTTTCCATAAAATCGAGAGTACCGTTTGATGAGATAACTTTATAGCCGATTTAGGATGCTGTCATTAAAGTTGTACTTTAATGGTTCATCGTCAGTTTCAGTGGGTAAAAAATCAATATGTATTGAGATTTGATGTAAAATTCCAAAGTCCCGACAAACTGAAATTTGCACCTTTGTCATTCGCCGACTTGATCGGCGAATCCATGCCGGTGACCCCGGGCTTGACCCGGGGAAACAAAACGCTGGGGATCCAAGGTGATCATCCGCCATAGATTCCCCAAGACTGCGATGGTGATCTTTGGTAAGCGGTAACGCAAACACATCTCGCAAATGAGATCGCAAGATTGAGACAATGACATCTGCAAGGAGGTCATTGAAATGAACGAAGCAAAACGAATACTGTGGGAGAAACGATTCGCCGAATATGAACAAAGTGGGCAATCCGGTGCACAGTGGTGTCGGGAACATGAATACGGCTATGATAGTTTCCGATACTGGCGAGT